>CAJKAR010000004.1 GCA_905197955.1 uncultured Lentisphaeria bacterium
ATCAACGCTCTTTCCAATTCATTTTTGTTCACTTCAATCTTCATACACAACCTCCGTGATGTTGAAAATAACAAGCCCCTCCGATCCCGAAAGACCGGAAGGGCCGTTGATAAGGTTCAGACTGATCTCTTCAGCCTGCTGTCACGTGGTTATATATACGTGAAATTGGAATGAAATACACGATTTCTCTGCCTTCATCATACATGCTTTTCATGAAGAAAGCCGAGGTGGATTTGCAAACGCTGCCGCAAGTGATATATTTCACCATGAAACAGTTCCGTTCAAGCAATGTGCTTGGCTACTTATATGAGATGTCATGATGAAAAACCATAAGAAACAAACGCAGCCGCCGACGGTAAGAAGTGCGACAGCAGAATATTTGACGTATATCGCTTCTGTTGGAAACGAGCCGCAGAATGTTGAAATCCGATATGAGGAAGAAAATATCTGGCTCACACAGCGTATGATGGCTCTCCTTTACAATGTGGAAACGAACACCATCAATTACCACATCAAGAAAATCTTTGAAGACAGCGAACTTCAGGAAGAAGCAACTATTCGAAAATTTCGAATAGTTCAGCCTGAAGGTGGAAGAACCATTGAACGGGAAGTCAAGCACTATAGCCTTCAAATGATTATTGCCGTTGGTTTCAAAGTCAATTCTGAGCGTGCGGTTCAATTCAGAAAATGGGTCAACGGAATTGCCTCGACTTACACGATCAAAGGGTGGGTCATGGATGACGAACGCCTTAAAAGAGGGACTTTGCTGACTGACAAGTATTTTGATGAACAGTTGGAACGGATTCGTGAAATCCGAGCCAGCGAACGCAAATTCTATCAGAAAATCACCGATCTTTATGCAACTGCCATTGATTACGACCGCACTGCACTTGCAACGAAACGCTTCTATGCAACCGTTCAGAATAAAATGCACTTTGCTGTTCACGGTCATACCGCAGCGGAATTGATTGTTTCACGCGCCGATGCCGACAAGATTCATATGGGTTTGACAACATGGCAGGATGCTCCGGACGGCAAGATACGGAAGTCAGATGTCGTAATCGCCAAAAACTATCTCACCGAACAGGAACTGGCTCAACTGAACCGGATGGTAACCGCTTATCTGGACTTCGCTGAAAACATGGCGATCCGTAAGATTCCGCTTACCATGACCGATTGGGAACAACGTCTAAACGCATTTATTGAGATGTTTGAATACGGTCTTCTGAAAGATGCCGGAAAGGTTACAGCGGAAATCGCAAAACTTCATGCTGAAACTGAATTCGAAAAATACCGCATCATTCAAGATCGTCAATTTCTTTCCGACTATGATAAATTTCTTCTGGAACTGGAGGAGCAGACAAGGAAAAACAGTAAGTTTACAGAAGGGAAAGAGTGACTGTCAACTCTTGAAATACATCTGTTGACGCAGGGAATCAACGAACAATTCACACCCTATTCATAGAAGATTCGGATGTGGCAATCCTATGCAGAGAATAACTCTGACACCGTGTTTTTGAGCTCAACTAACCACGATCAAGGAGAAATGCCATGATTGAATCCCACCCATTATCAGACATTGTTCACAATATCATCGAACGTTATCTTGCCAGGTACGAATCCGTATCTGTTGGAATCTATCGGTTTCATGCGATAGCCGGAGGTGAGTTCTCCAAATACCTGAACTCTCTCAAGATCACCTTGAGCAGAAAAGCATTCATTCCGACTTACTGCTGGTATTATGATCCATATGGAAAACGCTACATCCTCTTTCTCTTTATCTGCGATGGATGCGGACGTTATGATTTAGGCGAGCTTTATCCCACAATCAAACGTCTCTGGACATCCCACTCCAAATCACCTGTCGAGCGGATGAATAATATCCATATTACAATAAACAATTCAACAGAAATGATGGAACATCTGGATCAATGGATTCTGAGTCTGACCGAATCCCAGCTCCGGAATGAACGAATACCACATCAGCGGAGCTATGGAGCTTCTCAAATGATATAAATTATCCCCGGCTACCATACGTAACCGGGGATGGAACGATATTTCGACAGAAATTTTATTCAACCATATCTTCTTCTGTTCCGGGCTCTATGCGCACATCGCCATTGGGCACAAAAAGATATTTTTTAATTTCGTTTGTATCTATATTCTTCACGCAAAATCCTGTCGCGGGATTATTGCCTACTACACCATAGGAGTGATCTGCCACCTCCCTCAGGGGGCTCTCGCTCTCTGTGGCTGGTAAGAAAATCGCAATTGGAAGCTCAGCTTGTATGGTCAAGCCAATTCCACGCTCAAAATCTTTGCAGAAATCATCTTTGACCGCATAGAAGAAAACGATCTCCGCCTTTTTTTCGAGCAACTTCATCTCAAATTCCTGTTCATTATTCAGAATCTCTGTATTGACAATTGTGATCGCTGTATTTTCCTCCAGACAGCAGAGAAACTTTTGAACATATCCATCGTGGCCACGGGGAATTACAACAACAATATTTCGACGCTCTTTTGTTTTTCCTGAAAGATATTTTAACAATTCTCTCATGAAAAGATCAACTCTATCCCCCTCAAACGATGCGATAAGACCAGTCGGCAAAAAAAACGGAAGAGAGCCAGTGTATTTTTTTTGTTGCAAGAAAATTTCATAAGGTTTGGAAAACCAGATCGGATCAAGCTTGATCCCCTGTTCCGATGCACGTTTTTTCAGCTCTGAGTCTTTAAGAATGGTGGTTTCATTATCATTCACCCATTCGCTCATGTAAGGGGCCATAGGATTTGTTTCCTGGGCTTTAACTTGACGTACTCGCATTTTAATGTTACGTCGCTTGGCTTCGGTAAGAATTGGCCATATTTTAGACAAAGCAGTTCGATTGAAAAGGGGATCTGATGGATAATACGGCAAAATGATTTCGGAATGAATGTGGCGAAATATTTCCCATTTCAAATTATCAGCTCCACCAGCAGTGCAAATCCATCCCCTACCAGGATTGGCTTGCGTGATGTGAATCGAAGTGGAAAATTGCCACGGATTGGTGGATAAGCTGTATTCTGGAAACCAGACTCCGGATTGGCGTGGTTTGAAGAGAAAAGGGTATTCTTCCTGATAGTCATTATACTTGAAGAACTTCATCTCATAAACATTACCTTGATCATGACAATACAGGAATTGAAGGTTCCCTGTGGTATTTTTGATGGGTAATGGAGTTTCCACTATCAGTGGCCGTGGAATGGATAATTCCGCGTAAGAACGGATCAACTTGCCTGTAATTGAGTCCATATCCATTTGCTCCAAACAGAGTTTTTCTGCCAAAGCAACGTAATCAATATTTCCGAGTATTTCCTGAAGAATGGATTGAAATTCACGAGGAGTAATGTTGTACAACAACGGAGCCGGTTGTATTACGGGATAGTTACAACTCAATGACATTGATCCGCTGATGAGAGTTATTCCTAAGGAGTTTGTATTCACAAGAATCGTACCGTCAGAATTGGAAAAACCTTGAAAGGGGATATGGGTCAGATTTCCCAATCTTGAAATCTCAGGTGAATCAGCATGATTGATCGCCCAAATAATAACTTTTGAAGTAGCATCCGTCAACTTGATCTGTTCTGCATTTTCTGTCTGTTTGGTAATCCACATTTTATTTTCTCCCGTTGGATTGCAGAGAATAATAGAAGTTCAAAACGGTCCCGATTGCCTGGCATTTGAAAAAACAGGAATTGCAATTCCACGTGGCAAGCATCCTTTGAAATCCGACATCGGCAAAATGCAGGATCGGGTATGGGATCAGTATTCCGCACTCTTTGTGCAATTCTGCCAGATAAAAAAAGCCTAGAAGTTGAGGCCCTTCCCAGTCGATGGCTCTGACGATGATTTCAAGTTTTTCCGCAGTCAACGGAAATGGCGAAACATGAAATCGTTGCTGAAAGCTTAAGATGAGAGAGTCGTTTTTCTGCTCAGAAGAACTTGCAGACGGTATGGGAGCGGCATCGACAATCTCCGGTTCAATAATTTCCTCTTTTAGAACATTGCATGTTCGGGCAAGACTCATTTTTTCAAGACGATCTGTGAAGAATTTTTCTTCTGCTTCTGTTAGCATGGTTTTCCTCCATTTTGTTAGAGTTTATCCGTCGTTGCCATCGAAAAACGACGGCAACGACGGGAAATACACGTTTCACGCGCGTATATATACGCGCGCGTACACGTTCGTTTTCAGCAGATCAATTTAAAACCCCGATAACCACGCACAATCCCGTGTGATGTTTTCAGCGAATTTCTGATTGAGGCTTGAAAGATTTCATCCATCGCTTTCGCGAGATTTTTGTAGAATACCTGGGCTTCAAGTGAGGGTAATCCACTCTGCTTTCGGACTTTGACATAACATTCAAACGCCCTCTGAGACGGCAGATCGTTTCCGAATGATCGAACAATATATTTCCGGACAAAAGCCTCAACCGGTTTACTCATCGCCACGAGGTTATCCCGGCGAATCATTTGGTTTGGTGAAAGTTCAATCTCCCAATTGTTCTTCCGTACACGTTCAGCGGCTTCCAGCAAGCAATTAAGAATACCTGGGCCGTTTTCTGTAAGCAGACGTTCTATGAGCATTTTATCCGTTTTCTCAATATGGTGATTGAAAAATATCGGAATAAGCCGATCACGCCATTCATCCCCCCGTCCTTCAAAAGCCAGACGTACCCTGTTATTTGTTACAATTGTTAGGCTGAAAGTTCCAAAATGATCAACTCGTTTATTTCGGAACTTTTGGCGTGTTTGAATAAAATCTCGACCGACTATTTTTTTAACGAATTCTGAACCGGCAGAACAAAGAACTCCACTGACGGCTTCGGAAGCCGTCAGCAGAGTTTGTTCTTCCAGCGCCGCCAATTCATAATCTCTTCCGATTGCTTGAATGTTTAAATCAAATACTCGATTTTGACCGAGTAATGAAGTGAGGAGCAATGGAAGAGTAGTTTTTCCACAGCCTCCTTCTCCCTGTAAAAGCAGAATTTTTCGAGTGAAGTTTTGGGAGAATAGGGCAGCACCGCAATACTCCAGAGCAACACGGCGATCGTCTTCATCAGGCATAATTTCCTGAAGCTTTTCAACGAAGAAATCACACGGCGCATTTGGAACATAATTTACGTTAAGGGTAGAGGAAACAAATACCTCTGGAGTATGCTCGGAAAATTTGAACTGCTGAGAACGGTCATCCCAAGTCAACACACCATTTTAAACTGGAATAATGTTCGGATCCAAACGTGGAAAAACTTCGCCATATAGTTCCAACTGTGCCATTTTAAGAATTTCTTCCAGAATCCCGCACGTGATTTGTGCATAAATATCAACTTCATATTCACGTGCAACATGTAAAATCAAATTGCGGATTTTAATTTTGATTTTCTCCGGAGCAATGATCGTCCAAAGGTTGCCATTAAATTGCATCCACCCTTTGTTTGTGAAATACTTGATGGCGTTTTCTCCGGCAAGAAGTTTTGCGAAAAACAAGTGGTTAATTTTGCGTATTCTTTTGCCATATAGAGGAAACGGTTCCCCTGTATACTGACATATCTCCAGATAATGATTTTGTACATTCATTCTGCTTCCTCCTTTTTGGGGATTGGGTTTTCTTCCATGATGTAATTAATGACATCTAAATTCCGGAATCTCACGGTTTTTCCTCCAATTAATTTTCTCTGAAAAGGGAAGACCCCCTCTCTTTCCAGGGCGCGCCACTGGCTATATGAGACCCCTAACATTTTAGCTGCCTCCATAGGAGTAATCAGTTTGATCGGCGTAGCTGGCTGAAGCTCCCCGTTCTTTGCCAAATAATTGAGATTTCTTTGAATGATCGAATACTCTGTCGATGTTACCAATCCGGAATCAAGTAACGGTGCGAGCAAACGACAAATCAGCTTTACCGTCTGCGGTCGTAATTTGCTGTGATTCAAACTGGTCATCTAATAATTCCTTTATCGATTCTTGCTTTTTCTGCATGAAACATAATCCATAAAAAGATGGAATCAACAACTATTTCAAAACTAATGTTATCTTGTTTTTTTCTGCTTATTTTTGGGATAAAATGGTGCCTTCTAAATGTCACATTGACAGATCGAACTGCGTGGCACTTGCACTAAGAAACATGGTGTCGTATATTACGAGAAGCTAACATGAGGGAAAAAAGTCTTACAGGGATATCAAATGCATAAGAAAAAGAATTACTAACAGGAAAATACCAATCTTTTTGAATTTGGTTCATTTTATTTTTGATAAACAGCGAGGTTTTGATGGCAACAGGGATTGTGGATTATCTGCTCAAAACTGACAGAGCAAAACTACAAACACATAAATGTTACGATTTTCTTGAAGTTGCTCGTCCGGATTTTGATCTCGTAGCGGTTGAAAAAATTTTGGACAAGTTTCACCTTCCCATAGCAAAGGATGAACGACTTTTACTTTGCTATCGATTTCGGGAGGCCCCGGCATACTTGGAGGAATTTTGTAACCCTTTACAGAGCTGGTGGCTGAGATACGAAATCGATGAGCACCTGCAACAAGTAGAAAGCCTAACAACAGAATTGATTAAGGGGGTTGCGATAAAAGAAGGGAAAAATGATCACATTTATCGTGATGTATTTGAGAAAAGTTTGTCAAAAAAACAAAAAATCAACTTGCATACTGAATGGAAGCAGTTACTGAAAGAAGGTAAAATTATTCAAAAATACGATGCTTTTAGGAAAGGATATAACCGTTGGTGTAAGAAAAATCCCAGTCAGATTCTTCGTAAAAAAAACTGGCCTTCCAAGGAGTTTTTTCGTTTCGTGGCCGCCGTTAGTGTACATTATGTTGTACATGATCAATCGGGAAGGAAAGAATTCTTTTTGTTGAAAAGTTCCAATACGGTTCCTCAAATCAATCAGATATTGAAACTTGCTTTGGGGCTACAATGTATACCAAACCGTGATGATGAAGCTAAGCGTGTAGAAAAAATCAAGAATGCACCTAAGCTTACCAAGGAAGAGAAAGAAGCGAAACTGCGAAGGCTCGCAACACGTAACAATATTCATGCAATTCAATGTTTGCTTGAAAGAGAAGGAAATTCCGATGAACTCACTTTACGGGCCGCAATGTTAATGCCGAATAAATACGGAGAAGGGCGTCAATGGGAGGGAAAATATTGGAATCTACCGCAACTTGAGCCATATCATCATTTTAATACTATCCGAACCCGTAACATGGAGTGGATAGGAGGCTCGAAAGTAATTCCTGCTAAAACGATTGTAAGAAAAATTTCTTTTAATGTCAATCCCCATTCCGAAGAATGGCTTAAAAGCAAATTGGCCAAGCGCAAGTTGTCTTTATCACCATACTCTGATGCACGTAATAAATGCGACCAAACAAGCGAAAAATGTGTGATTGAGAACCCATCACCACATGATTTTGACGAGATAATGAAAATCGGAAAGATAATTGGTAACATTGAGCTTGTATTTACCTCTGGACTAAAACTTGACTGCTATAATGAAATAAATACTACTATACATTTGTCTGAGAGACAATATGCTATCCATGCCCTGTATGACTTAATTGATAAACTCAAAGATGGTGACCGCGAAGCGCTGCCTCCAGTGATACGCGAGAAATTGAATTCGTTACTAACCGAGGCAGAACAAAACGCCAAATCTCTGTCTGACGAGGAATATAGGAAAAGTCTTTAGCCACGTAATAGTGTTCGAATCTGTAGCAACAGCTCGCGGGTGGGCTCTGGATTATCATTGAGCAGGGTTAAAACCTCATTGATTTTATCACGGTCGCTCTTTCCGTTCATGGTTCCGCTGACTGCATCAATCGCCTGCTGTTGGGCAGCATCACCGACGTGGGTGTAATATTTGTCTGCGATCTCAGAATCCGTACCGAGAATGGAAAGTAGAACCGCTTTGGGAACACCAGCCTCGGCACAGAAACTCGCAAATGCGTGACGGAGTGAATGAAACCCATATACCGTCATCTTTTTACTGCGTCCGGGAACAGCAACCGATGGTTCCAGGCCGATCCAGCGGATCACACGTAAAACGTCGATGTTGATCAGATTGACTCCTACGCTTTTGCCGTTTCGATCCACCTTATTGTACCGGGCGGCTGATTTCGGGCAGACATATTGATCCTCTTTCCAGGTCTGCGCTTCCTCAAGTACAGCATACAGCTCGGCGGCCATCGGAATGGTTACCTCCTTACCGGTCTTGAACTGCTTTACCCAGATTCGCCTGCGTTCCATATCGACGTTCTGCCATTGCAGCAGCACACAGTCTTTTAGACGTTGCCCGGTGAACATGCCGATGTAGTAGATGACACGGATTTCCGGTTTGTTCATGACATGGTATTTGTCATCGGCAAGAACTTCGCAAAGCCGCTGCTCCTGTTCCTTGCTGAACGCCTGTCGCCTTACAATGGTGTCCTGTTCCTCTCTGGCATTACGTAACAATGTTTTAGATCGAAACGGATTTTCTCCGGAGTAATAGTCTTTGAGGCAGTCAAATATCTTCCGCAAACGTTTGATTTTGCGATTATGGGTATCAACAGCTTGTGCTTGGGATTTCAGGAAGCTCGCGTATTCCTCGGCGATTTTGCTGTTCAATTCTGCTACAGAGGTAATGACGGTATGATGCTTCCCTGGAGTTGTAACAAATGCAACAAAATCTTCATACGTTGTCTTATAAGAGAGTTGTTCGCTGACGGTATGCGGAGTTGCACGTTCCGGATGAATTTCATATTTAGCCCATCCTTCTGAAAGCGGCAACATTTGCGCTTGTCGGGAAAAACCTTTCATGGCGTTGATTTGAGCGACAGCCACATCCATTGTTTGTGCAGCCCAGATGGAATCCAGCTCTTCTGCGCGTTGAAGTGCTTCGAGTTCATCGGTTGTTTTCAACGCAAATTCTTTCCGCACACCATTGGCTACAGTGAGCCGATAGTAGAAAGAGCCTTTGGCATTTTTTCTTCTAAGTGTTCCACGAAGTTTTTGCATTCGTTTTTTGATCCTGCTTCCTGCGTTCATTCTGATAACCTGTTTTGGCAGATTATGGCGCAATATAGCACACAAAAGCCCGACATGCGAACTTTATGGGGAAGAAACGGGGAAGAATCCCCGTTTTTGAGCTTAAAAATGGTGGAGGTGGCGGGGATCGAACCCGCGTCCTGTGATGGCATTGCGCCTGCTTCTACATGCTTAGCCGTGCATGATTGCTTTTCGTCACGCAGAGTGGTCGCCCGGCAGACTTCTTTGTGACTAGTCCGTTTCTTATCTCATTCCGCAGCAACAGATAAACCGACGGAACCAGGATGCTGATGACGTTTCTCATCCCCTAGCACCCATCAGGGAGGAAACGTCGCCACAACTTAGGCAGCGAGTGCGTACTCTTCGTTCGCAGTTATAGGTTTGATCGAATTTTTACGAGGCCAACGATCATCCTCGACATGCCGCCGACGTTAAGCGCGTCCAGTCGAAACCAAGACACCCCCATTTAAAACGTCACAACTCTATTCCTTTACTATATCATAGCAACTATCAATTTTCAAGCAGATCAATTCCTTTCCCTATCTTTGTATTCAAAAATTCATTCTCCCCCCTCTCATGATCTCTGCGTAATTCCTTATTTTCCAGGAATCCTCAAAACACTCCATCCCCATTCCTGCAAATGGAAATAAAGTCCATCTCCCTTAAAACAGCAGTCTGCTCCATGATCGGAACAGCCAATTTCTGTCGCCTTCGAGGCATTGGAAAAACAAAGTTTGAAGCGATTGGCTTTCTCATCCATATTCAAAACAAACAGAAGTTTATCGCCGTCGGGAAGTTGCCGGAAGATCACTTGAATGTTTTTCCTGTCCTCGCTAGCTAAATCCGATAATTCCCACCCTGGAACGATCCCGGATTCTTTCATCCGCTTGAGCAGTTCCTGTCGATAGGCTTCGCCTTCTTCATAACGAAGGACTCGCTTGTTGGCTGTTTCATGGAACGGCTGAGCGATCTGATAGGATTCTGAAAATATCGTTCCATACAGAACCGTTCGACCTTTACCATAACGATTCGTGACGATCGCCGGATCTCCATTGGCAAATCGCCCCTCAACGACTCCACCTTTCACCTCAATTTTTGCATGAAAATCAAAAGCTGGAATGCCTGCGCAATCCGCTTCATAAAGTTTTTCAAGATCATAGACTTGCGCACCAAAGACATCAACAAGTCCTCCCGGAGTCACTTCATAATGTATTCCATCAGTATTCTTGATCGCAAACGGAGATTCGGCAATCACCGTGCCTCCGTTTTTTACGAATTCCCGCAGAATATTCGCCATCCCGGAATCTACATGCGGATGAAATGGAATATACAGAACTTTCATTCCTTCCAGAATTCCGCTCATGATCTGGCGGACATTGCACAGTTCCGCACGGATGCCAATGTGGAGAAGCGCATTGTATAAATAATGGATGGAATTATTGTAACGAGACTGATAACCTTCACATTCCGAAAGAGCTCGGCAATCGCGACTGTCCAGAATCAGAACCCCTGAACGCTCTGGCGTATGCGAAAGGAACAGTTTCGAATGTGCCGTCAGAAATTTCGCTAGAGAACCAAATGCCTCCGCCCGTTCCGTCATTCGCCCGTCCCAGCCGACCATATTGAATTCTCCAGCCTGTGCATCAGTAACTCTGCTGCGGTAGAGCCACCGTAGAACCGCTCTTGCTCCATGTGCAACCAGCAGCATGTCCCTCGCATTCATTTTCCGGGGAGAATAAGATCTCGGTACAAGATTGTGCACCCAGCTGACTGGTCCGGCTTCCGTTTCCACCACCCAGAATCCTTCGGGATCCTCGCGATGCGCATGACGCCCTTCCGACATAAAATGGATGTTCTGGCGGAACGTAAACTCATAGGGTTTATAATCTCCGCCTTTTCCCTGTGCATGAATGGTGTAAACACTGGTGCCGAGAATATCTTCTTCCCCGAAAATATCAGCATCATACGGTCCGCAGAGATGGGAAATCACAGGAGTTCCCGGATCCACTTCCCGGATCCAGTTGCGGATCATATGAAATTTGTCACTCCGATTCTGTTCCAGAAATCTCCGCCAGTCCAGATACGGAATATAACCACCTGCTTCAAAGTTCGCAGCAGGCTGAGGAAACACATCCTCCCAGGAGCGGAATTGGACAGGAAACTCCGTGCTCCAGGCTTTTTCCAGCGTTTGAAGTGTAGTGTATTTTTGCTTGAGCCATTGACGGAAAAGATCTGTCGTATGTTTGCAGTAACATTCCGACAATCTCGGTTCGTTCCATCCGGACCAGGCAATCAGGCTCGGACGGTCTTTGTACCGGGCCACAGCCTCCTGAATAAAGTCTTTCGCCTCCGCCTGATACTTCGGATCATCATAACAGAGTTTGAACCGGTTGAAATGAAGCTCCTCGGAAGCCTCCGGTTTTTCTTTCAGCAACGTACATCCCAGATCATAAACCAGCCAGCGGGGCGGATAGATCGCCTGCAGATTCGTGAAGGTCCCTCCGACATTGCCGATCACTTTGAGTCCGTTCTGTTCCGCAAGATCAAATGCCCGGTCAATTCGCGAGAAATCCCGTTTGCCGCGCTCACGCTCCACCCTGTCCCAGCAGAGGAAAAGACGGAATACGGTCAAACCGAGTTTTTTGATGTTGGCAATATCTTCCGGCCATTCCGAAATATCTACTTCAGTTGCTTTGGGCAGTGGCGCATAAGTGGCACCGATCGGGAAAAAATCTTTTTCCGGTTTCATTTCAGATTTGTCCTTTCGTTTGGAATGAAAATCTTTTTCTTATCATTTTACGCCGGGAAACTTGTTTGCACAAGATGAGTTTGTGCCAATAAATATAATCTTTGTGCCATCGGAATGACGCGGCTTATGCGATATCCCGGCTCGCAAAACGAATCGAGAGAAAAGTGCGTAAATTTCAGTATTTCATGTTGACGCAGGTAGAAGTCCGGTATATTGTACCACTATTTCAACGTAAAAGAAGGATGCTGACAGATGGCTTTTAATTTGATTCCCCGTCCGATTTCCGTCCGTGAAAATGGACAGAACTTTCGTCTTATTCCGGATGCTCGGATTGTCGTGCAGAGCGCGGATGCCCGCGGTCCGGCGGAACTCCTCGCAGAATACCTTGCCCCTGCGACCGGATATTCTCTTCCGGTTGTGGAGGAATCTCCCCGTGCCGGAGACATCTTCCTCCGGGAGAACGGAGAAAATCAGGCGGACGATGCCGGTTTTGTAAAAGAAAATCATACACTTGAAATCACCGCGGAGAATATCGTCCTTACCGGAGCCAACGCCGCTGCTCTGATCCGCGGAATTCAGACACTTCGCCAGCTTTTTCCCCCGGAGATCTATTCTTCGGAAAAGCAGAATTGCGACTGGTCTCTTCCCGGAGTGCTGATCGAAGATGCGCCGGCATTCCGGTGGCGCGGAATGATGCTGGATGTCGCCCGCCATTTTTTCAGTGTCGAAGAGGTCTGCCGAATGATCGAGCTGTTCGCTCAGCATAAGATCAATCTGGTTCATATTCATCTTACCGACGATCAGGGCTGGCGCGTCGAGATCCGCCGCTATCCGAAGCTGACGGAGGTCGGTTCGATCCGCAAACGGACGGTTATCGGACAGGAGTGGGCTCGGCCGAAACGCTATGACGAAACTCCTTATGGCGGTTTCTTTACACAGGACGATATTCGGAAAATTGTCGCATTTGCCGCCCGCAGACACATCACGCTCGTTCCCGAAATCGATATGCCGGGACACATGGCTGCCGCCATCTGTGCTTATCCGGAACTCGGCAATTATCCGGAAAACAAGGTAGAGGTGCGCGACTGCTGGGGGATCAGTTATCAGATCCTCAGCCCGAGAAAATCCACAATCGAATTCATGCAGAATGTGCTTGCGGAGATCATGGAGCTTTTCCCGTCGAAATTCATCCACATCGGCGGCGACGAGGCCCGCAAGGATGAATGGCAGATCAATTACGAAGCTCAGTGCATCATGGCAGAGCACGGATTGAAGGATGAACATGAACTCCAGAGCTATTTCATCGGCGAGATGGGCAAATTTATCCGTTCCCGCGGACGCCGGATGATCGGCTGGGATGAAATCCTTGAAGGCGGACTTGCCGATGGTGCTGCTGTAATGAGCTGGCATGGGGATTCCGGTGCCGTCGCAGCGGCCCGATTGGGACATGATTCCGTGGTCGCATCGAAAGAGTTCCTCTATTTCGACTATTTCCAGGCCGATCCTGCGCATGAACCGCTTGGAATCGGCGGGGATATTTCCGCGGAAAAAGCTTATCGTTTCTCTGCGCTTCCGGCGGTTCTGTCGGAGGAGGAGAAGACCCATATTCTCGGCGGACAGGCGCAGTTGTGGTCGGAGTATATTCCAAATATCCGTCATCTGGAGTACATGGCGTTCCCGCGTGCCTGTGTTCTTGCGGAGAAGCTGTGGAGTCCGGAGAGCGGCGCTTGTTTTGTCGACTTCAAGAAACGTCTGGACTGGCACAGGGCCCGTCTTGCGAATATGAAAGTCAATGCGCATCCTCTTCCCTGAGGATTCTGTCAGAAAGAGGGCAGGGGGGAGAATTCGGGGCGGAACGCTCATCCGGAAGATTTTTCCTGAGGAAAAGGGAAATGAGAAAATGAAATTTCCTTTCTCCGGTTGAATATTCCGGATTTGAATGTATCTTTACCGGATATCAACAACGGAAGGAATTTTCATGCTGACGTATCTTACATCACTGGTTGTTGCGGGGATTGTGTTCTCTGCGACACGTTATGGTCTGTCTGTCACCCCCGGCTGGGGGATTACCTGGGCGATTCTGGCGTTTCTTGCCAGTCAGATCTCGATTTCCCTGCTGATGCGCCGGGCTGTCGGCCGGGTGCAGATGAATATTCAGGATATCATGCTGGATGTTCAGAAACGCCTTGAGGCGAAACAGCAGCATTTTGCGCGTCATCCGATGGGCTCTCCGAAAATGATGATGCAGCAGATGGAACGGGAACAGAGTGCCGGTCTTGAACGGGCTCTTCAGGCATGTGATCTCTACAAGCCCTATTATCGCTGGAATCCGTTTCTTTCGGGACAGGTCAACGCAATGAAAATGGCGTTCAATTATCAGTTGAAGCGATTCGATGAGGTGGATGCGCTTCTTCCGAAATGCGTGTTTTTCGATCCGCAGACCATCTCCATGAAAATGGTGCGCATGTACCGGAACAACGATCCCGGACTGGAGAAGTTCTTCCGGAAAAAAGGAGCCCGTCTTCGCAAGGATGCCTGTGTGCTTCCGGTCTGTCTCTACGCCTGGATCCTGCTCAAACAGGGGAAGAACGATGAGGCGCTGAAGGTGCTCGCGGATGCGAAGAAGAAAACATCCGACGAAACGCTGGTGCGGAACTGGGAGGCTCTTGTCAACGGCCGTCCCAAACAGTTCAGCAACGCCGGACTCGGCGATATGTGGTATGCTCTTGGACTGGAGGAGCCGAAAATGCCGAAGGTTCAGCAGCAGTATCGCTTCCGCTGATGGGATTGGTTACGGATTTTGAGAGCGGCTCGTTTTGAGCCGCTTTTTTATCGGTCTCTCTGAAAATCGTCAACAGAAACAAAAAAGGGAATTTTAACGATGCTGCAAGAGATCCTGTCGGAAAAGGAACTGGCGGAACTGTTCCGCCGCAAATCATTTACCAGCCGCTTTCCGGTTGCGTCGGATCGGAAAGCGTGGAATGCCGGAGACAGCGTGTTTCATCAGAAACGCTTTGCGCTGTATCTGAAGAATGCCGAAATCTGGAAAGAGAAGGGGTATTCCGAGATTTATCCTCCGCTGAAGGCGGAAGATTATTTTGCCTTCATCCGCAATGGGAACCGGAGTATTTTTGAATCGTACTACTTTGCCCGCCGGACGCATCTTGCGCTGTTCTGCATGGCGGAGGCAGTGGAATATCGGAAACGTTTTCTGCCGGAGGTGATTGAAGGAGTCTGGCAGCTGATGAACGAGCTGGTCTGGTACATTCCTGCGCACGGCCATTACAGGGCAGGGGATCCGATGCCGCGTTTTGATCAGCCCCGGACGGATCTGTTCTGTGCGGAAACCGGATCGACTCTGGCATGTGTGGTTCAGCTGCTGGAGCGTGAAATCGGGGAGGAGTCGAAAGAGCTGCTGACCTGGGTAAAGGAGTTTTGCGTGGAACGAGTCATTGCCCCTGTGGAGGATGATACCGTTCCCCAGTGGTGGCTGGACGGACTCAACAACTGGACACCCTGGTGTGCATCGAATGTCGCAATGACGGCCTTTACCTTTTTGCGGGATCAGCCGAACCGCCTTGCGCGCCTGATCCGGAAGCTGATTGTCTCCTGCGAAAAGTTTTATGATCGCTATGCACCCGACGGCGGATGCGATGAGGGGCCCGGATATTTCATGGTTGCGGGACTCCGTCTCATGATCTTCCTGGATCTTCTCAACTTTTATACGGACAACGCTTATGCGCGGATCTATTCCGAGGAAAAATTCCGGAATATTGGCGATTACATAGCAAAGGTTCATCTTGCCGGTCCGTGGTTTGCGAGCATGGCGGACTCGATTGCGAAATTCTCCCGGATTGATGCCGGATTGCTGAACCGTTACGCGGAGCTTTCCGGCAGTTCGCTGCTGAAGTCGTTTGCGGTGGAAGCCGCGTATGATTTTGCGCCGCGTTCCGTGACGGAGGTTTCGGACGGGACCGGTGGAACAGGAGATTTTCCGCATATGATTCTGGAGAATGAACTTTCGCAGATTTTCTGGTATCCCGGAGAGACTGTTCGCCGCGCCTCCTCCGCAGAACGTCTGACCGTTCTGCCGGATCTCCAGTTTTTCCTGTTCCGTCAGAATCCGGAAGACGACTGGAAAGGGACGGTCTTCTGTATGAAGGGCGGACACAATGGAGAAAATCACAATCATAACGATGTCGGACAATTCGAAGTGTTCTGGAACGGCTCTCCTGTTGTAATCGACTGCGGTTCCACGGATTACACTCGATTCACCTTTTCCGAGCGCCGATACGAGAACCGCTTCCTGAATTCTTCCGGACACAATGTTCCGTCGTTCAATGGAGTGCTTCAGGAAGCCGGAGAGAAATTTGCGGCCAGAATGGTCTCTCTTTCGGATGAGGTTTCGATTGACATTTCCGGAGCGTATCCGGAAATGAGCGGAGTGGTTTCCTGCATTCGCCGGGCAGCACTTTCTGCGGATGGAACGGCTGTGATAGAAGATCGTGTTGAGGGAAAAGGTGCGGTATCCGTTTCCATTCCTCTGTATTGTGCGGTCAAGCCGGAAGAGACGGGTGAGGGGGTCCGGATCGGAGGGATGGTGCTTCAGCTTTCCGGGATTTCTCTGGAGAGCATGGAGGAGATTCCGGTAAGTGACCGCAGAATGCTGGTTTCCTGGGGCGAGCGCATCTGGTGTCTTCATTTGAAGACATCCATTTCTGGGAACGCTTCCTGGAAGATGGCATTCGTTCCGTTGAAATCGAATTGACGAATCTTTCCGGCGGAGCGATTTGTCTGTTGTTCCGCCGGAAGGAATGCAAAAAACGGTCTCTTTTCAGAAAAGCGGCTGGAAAACTCGGCTTTTTGCGCTATAATAAGGGATGTTGCTAATTTACTGTTTTCTGGAGGCCGACATTGAAAAAAAAGACTCTTCCGTTTTTGCTGATTTTCTCTGCTCTTCTCTTTCTGACCGGATGTTTCGGAGAGAAACTTCCGCTGAGTGAACTGATGAACCGCGGCGTATCCTCTGCTGTAAACGGGGATTGGAATGCCGCTCTGGAATACGCGGAACGGGCAATTCAGGTTGCGCCCGATGACGTGAATGCGTTGATTCTGCTGGCACTTGCGGAGGAAAACACCGGAGATGCGGATGCGGCTCTCGGCACGATATCCAAGGCGACGGCTGTCGATGAAAACAACTATTTTGCCCAGTATACCCGCGGACGGCTCCTGTATGAGAAGAAACATTTTGATTCCTGCATTGCGCCTCTGCGGACCGCATTGAAATTACGTCCGACCGCAGCGGATCCCCTGATTCTTCTTGCGCAGTCCTCGGTCAATTTGAAAGATACCCAGAGTGCGAAATCCTATTATTCCCAGCTGGCGCGGAATCGCAAGTACGCGAAGAATCCTGCGGTCTGGAGCGAACTGGGAATGACCTTTATTGCGGAATCGAAACCGCAGCTTGCCGCCCAGTATCTGCAATATGCCTATCATCTGCAGCCGGATAATCCGAAACTGCTGCTGAATCTCGGAGTCTATTATGACGCCTACCGTCGGAACCGTGCGGAAGCCGTCAAGTACTACACCCGGTTCCTGAACATTACAAAACAGAATTCCGCGATGGCGCAGAAGAGAAGCGAGGTCGAAAAAAGACTTCAGGCTCTCCGCTGATCCTGCGGTGCAGCCATTATGGGGCATATTCCTCAGGAGGTCATCGATCAGGTCCGTGTGCAGGCGGATATCGTCGATGTGATACAGTCCTATATTCCTCTGAAAAAAATGGGACGCGATTTCAAGGCCTGCTGTCCGTTTCACAATGAAAAGACTCCCTCGTTTGTCGTGAATCAGCAGCGGCAGTGGTTTCACTGTTTCGGCTGCGGCAAGCATGGAAATGTCATCACGTTTGTGATGGAGCGGGAGAATGTCGATTTCCCGAATGCGATCCATATTCTGGCGCGGCGGTATCATATTTTTATTCCGGAAGAAACCTCGTATTCGCCCCGTCGATCCTACTCGCAGGCGGGAGGGGCTTCTGGAGAGACTCCGCAGACTGTCCGGGTGAATTTCAAGGAGCGTCTTTACATGCTCCATGAAAAGGCGCAGGCGTGGTTTGCCAGACGGTTGAGGGAGGCTTCGGATTCTCCTGTCGCAACGTATCTGAAAACGCGGGAACTGCCGCCGGAAATTGTCGAAAAGTTCGGAATCGGCGCCTCCGTGGATCAATGGGATGCTTTTATGAATTATGCTCTGCGGGAAGGATTTTCCCTGAATGAGCTGGTCGATTCGGGACTCATCGTCAAAACGGATGATTCTCCGCCGAAGACGTTCGATCGTTTCCGCAACCGTCTCATGTTCCCGATCTGGAACGAACAGGGCAGGGTGGTCGGCTTCAGTGCCAGAACCATCGAAAAGGATTTTAAGGGCGCAAAATACGTCAACAGCCCGGAAACGCCAGTTTTCAAGAAAGGGCGCATTCTGTATGCGCTTCATCTGGCGCGGCAGGAGATGGGCAAGAGAGGCTATGCCGTGCTCTGCGAAGGACAGCTCGATACCATTGCTCTTCACCGGGCGGGGGTTACCAATGCCGTGGCGCCGCAGGGGACGGCGTTTACCGAGGAGCAGGCAATCATTCTGAAACGCTATGCGGACTGCCTTTATCTTGCCTTCGATTGTGATGGTGCTGGAACCAAAGCCGTTTTTCGTGCGGCGGAGCTGGCGCTTCCGCATGGTTTTTCTCTGAAGGTGGTCCGTTTTCCCGGCGGCAAGGATCCGGATGAACTGCTGCGCCATTCCGGAGCGGAGGCCGTTGCAAAGGCGGTCGGGGACGCAAGAGATTTCTTTGAATTCGCTCTGGATTATCTTAACGGACAGAACGGCAATGAACCCGCGGGCAGGGCGGCAACGGCGGAAGCTATGCTCGGATTTATTATGAATCTGGAGAGCGATGCGGCAAAATCGGCGTATGTTTCCTGGCTGGCGGAAGAGATGCGGCTTGCGGCATCCTCGCTTCAGCATCAGCTTTCCCGGATGATTTCCCGGCGGAACCGCGATCCCTATCGGCGAGTCGCTCCGGAGGAACAGATTCAGAGACCGAAAGTGCAGAAACGTCCGCCGGAAGAGGACCTCTATCAGAAAGCGCTCCGGAAACTTCTGGAGTGCATCCTCGCAGATGAGGCCGCCGCGGAAGCCGCTTCCGGAAAAATCCAGCGCGAAATGCTCGATGATTCTGATGTCTCCCGCGCGATTGATGATGTGATCGAATCCAAAATGCTCGGCGAATGGTGCGATGCCCCCGCCCGGATTCTGGATCGTTTTGCCGAAAAGGAACTCGACAGAGATCTTTCCGAACTTCTGATGAAGGAACCCACGGAACCTCCCTCCAGAAAAATCATCGGAAAGACCATGAAAGATTGTTTCAAGGTAATCACCGTTCACTATCTGAACAGACAGATCGCGAAAAAAATGGAGCTCTTCCGTTCTCTGCCTCCGGGCGATCCGCAACGCCCTGTCCTTACCCAGGAACTCCTGAAACTGACCAGAGAACGGGCTATGGCATCTACGGCAAAAAATCCTCTGGGACCGGAACCGATCAAGCAGGAAGAGAATGACAATCTTGAGTTCTGATTATCCTCGGAGCGCGTCCCGCAGAGACAGCACCCGGAAATCATTTTCTTTGAGATATGCCATATACTCTTTGAAACGTTCAAAATCGGTATGCACCCATGGATGCACATATTCCGGAACGCCGTGAAACACCAGCACGACTGCTTCCGTTTCCGTCGCACGGGAAACCGCATTCCGGAACAGTGCCGGATCGTCTCCCTGAATCGGAATGGCCGGCAGACGCATGGGGTCATCCGTCTTTGCGTCAAAGGCTCGCTGCTCGGTGGTTCTAGCCGCGAGAAATCCTTTCTTTTTCAGAATCGGAACTGCGTTTTCCGCGTAAGGTCCGCCGGGATAGGCGAATGTGACCGGTTTCGGAATTCCGGCATCCACGAGGAAATCATCGAGTTTTTGAATCTCTTCCAGGATCTGCTCTTCTTGCAGTTTCCGCAGATCGGGATGGTTCCATGTGTGATTTCCGATTTCAAATCCCATCCGGGAGATTTCCCGGATCTGTTCCGCTGACATGAGGGCGGAAGAGTGTGCGGCGCGCCATTCGTCGTTAAAGCGGCAGATGAAAAATGTCGCTCCGAACCCGTATTCCTTCAGGAGTGGAGCGACGTTTTCCAGATGGCTGATGACTGCGTCGTCAAAGGTGAGAACAACCGTTTTTTTACGACTCATGGTCAGGAAAGTCTCCCTTTAAAGTCCTGATACCCGAATTCGCAGAGAGTGGTCAGGCGTTCCGTTTCCGGTTCCCACGTTGCAATGGAGGGAAGCTGGAGGCCGTTGAAGGTATTGGTCTTGACCATCGTATAATGCGCCATGTCCGTAAAGACGACTTTATCTCCAGGAGAAAGCGGTTTGTCGAACGAGTAGTCTCCTATGACATCGCCGGCAAGACAGGATGCTCCGGCAAAACGATAACAGAATGGTTTCTCTCCGGGCTTGCCCGCCCCGATGACATTCGGTCGATATGGCATTTCCAGCACATCCGGCATGTGCGCGGCGGCCGAGGTGTCCAGAATGGCGATTTCCGTTCCATTGCGGACAATGTCCAGAACACTTCCCACCAGGAACCCCGTGTTCAGCGCCACGGCTTCGCCCGGCTCCAGATACACTTCCACCGGATATTTTTTCCGGAAGTCCGTGATAAGACGGCAGAGCAGATCCACATCGTAATCCGGGCGCGTAATATGATGACCCCCTCCGAAATTGATCCATTTCATACGGGGAATCAGATCCCCGAATTTCTCCTCGAACGCTTTCAAGGTTCGTTCCAGCGAGTCGGAATTCTTTTCGCAGAGAGTATGAAAATGCAGTCCGGAAATGCCGGAGAGATCCTCTCCTTCGAAATCGCATCGACGGATTCCGAGCCGGGAGCCCGGTGCACAGGGATCATAGATCGCCACATCCGCTTCGGAGTGTTCCGGATTCACGCGCAGACCGAATTCGACCCGTTTCCCCGCCGTTTCCCGGAGAGCCTTGAAGCGCTTCCACTGGGAAAACGAATTGAAGACAATGTGGTCACAGACGGCAAGCAGTTCCGTCAAATCCTGTTCCGAATACGCTGCGGCAAATGCGTGGACTTCTCCGGGAAAAAATTCGCGTCCAAGACGTGCCTCATGCGGCGAACTGGCGCAGGTGCCTTTCAGCACCGTTGCCAGCAGCGGATAAATTCCGAACATCGAAAAGGCCTTCTGTGCCAGAAGGATCTTTGCGCCGGTCCGCCTCTGAACATCGTCGAGAATTGCCAGATTCCTCCGGATCAATTCCAGATCGACGACGAAGCAGGGCGTTTTAATCTGATTCAGCGGAAGCATCGGCATCAGAAGAACGTTTCAGTCCACGGCAGTCCGTGAATATTCAATTTCTGCATGAACGGTTCCGGATCGAAGTCCTCCATATTGAAGACCCCTTTTCCGCTCCAGGTGCCGTTTGCGACAAGCATTCCGCCGATCATGGCGGGTACGCCTGTGGTGTAGGAGATCGCCTGCGACTCCACCTCGCGATAGGCCGCTTCATGATCACAGATGTTGTAAATGTAGTAGTTGACCGGTTTCCCGTCCTTGGTTCCCTTGATGACGCATCCGATGCAGGTTTTCCCTTTGGTAAGCGGACCGAGGCTGGCGGGATCGGGCAGAAGCGCCTTGAGGAACTGGAGCGGAACGATCTCCTGACCGTTGTAGATCACAGGATCGATCCGGGTCATGCCGACATTCTGGAGCACTTCGAGGTGTTTCAGATAATTGTCGGAGAAGGTCATCCAGAAACGGGCCTGCTTGAGGCCGATATCCCGGAAATTCTTCGTGAGGGATTCCAGCTCCTCATGATACATGAGATAGATTTTCTTCGGACCGATGCCGTCGGGGAAATCGTAGACCTTGCTGACGGAGAGAGGATCAGTTTCGATCCATTTTCCGTTGTCCCAGTAGCGGCCTTTCGCGGTGACTTCGCGGATATTGATTTCCGGATTGAAATTCGTGGCGAAGGGCTGTCCATGATCGCCGGCATTGGCGTCGATGATGTCGATGGTTTCGATGGTGTCGAAATGTTTTTTCCGCGCCCAGGCGCAGAAGACGTTCGTAACACCGGGATCGAATCCGCTGCCGAGGAGCGCCATGATTCCGCGTTCTTTGAATCTCTCCTGATACGCCCACTGCCATTTGTATTCAAAATGAGCGACATCTGGCGGCTCGTAGTTTGCCGTATCGACATAGTTGACACCGGCTTCGAGGCAGGCATCCATAATGTGCAGATCCTGATAGGGGAGAGCTACATTGATGACGACGTCCGGACGGTAGGATTTCAGCAGTTCAACAAGCTGAGGAACGTTGTCCGCGTCAACCTGAGCCGTCTGAATATCGCGCTTTTCAATGCGCTTGATCTGCTCGGCGATCTTGTTGCAGCGGGAGAGGGTCCGGCTGGCAAGACAGACTTCAGCGAAGGTTTCGGGAACCTGCGCGCATTTGTGCGCGACTACCTGGCCGACGCCGCCCGCGCCGATGATGAGGACTTTTTTCGGCATTTTCTTTCTCCTGATTAACGTTCGAAATAGGTATAACCGCGAAGACCGTCTTCATACGCGGCCATGATTGTCCTGCGTTCCGCAGGGGTGATCTTGTTTTCCCGGACGGCCTGTTCCGCCTTCGCGCGGAAGCTGTCCGTGAGGGATTTCGGATTGAATTCGACATAGGAAAGAACATCCGCAACGGAATCGCCTTCAATTTCCTTCACGATTTCAAAGCGGCCGTCCTCACGGGAGATGTTCACACTGACGATATTCGTGTCGCCAAGCAGATTGTGAAGGTCTCCGAGCGTCTCCTGATACGCCCCGACAAGGAACGCCGCAAGATAATACTCCTCATCCTCCTTGAGTTCATGGAGCGGAAGGGTGTGGCGTTCGTCGTGCAGGTCGATGAATTTGTCGATTTTTCCGTCGCAGTCGCACGTGATGTCTGAAAGGATCCCCTGCCGGTTCGGCATCTCCTTGAGACGGTGAATCGGCATGATCGGGAACATCTGGTCAATCGCCCAGCTGTCGGGCAGCGACTGGAACACGCTGATGTTTGCATAGTAGATATCCGCCATGGCCGAATCAAGTCCTTCAAACTCATCGGGCACATATTTCATCTTTTTGACTTCCCGGTGCACCGCTGCCATGATGTTCCAGAAGGCGCTTTCCGCGGTGGCGCGTTCCCGGAACGGAATGCGTCCGTTCTTGAACAGAATGCGGATCTCGTCGCGATAGTAGATTGCGTCGTGGAAGCACTCCTGAATATTTTTCGGCGTGATGTTGTTCAAGATCGCGACGATATCTTTTGTATGTTCGCTGGCATCCTCCTTCAGAGGGGGAATTTTGGCGGATTCGAATTTCGTCGCATCCAGAATATTGAAGAGCAGAACGGAGTAGTAGGCAACTGTGGCTCGACCGGATTCCGTGATAATTGTCGGGTGTTCGATGTTTCTGGAGGTCAGAATTTCAGAAACCGTTTCCACCACGTCCACACAGTATTCGTCGAGAGAATAGTTGCGGCTGAGATTGAAGTTCGTATGGGAGCCGTCGTAATCGACCGCAAGGCCTCCGCCGAGGTCGATGTATCCCATCGGCGCGCCTTCTTCGACGAGTCCGCAGTAGATGCGGGCAGCTTCGATGATCCCGTCGCGGATATCCCGGATGTTCGGAATCTGCGAACCGATGTGGTAATGCAGCAGTTTGACACAGTCGAGCATTTCCGCATCGCGCAAGGTGTCAACCGCATCAATCAGTTCCGCCGTATTGAGTCCGAATACGCTCCGGTCGCCGCCGGATTCCGTCCATTGACCTCCTGCGCGGGTGGAGAGCTTCATGCGCAGTCCGATGTTCGGCCGGATCCCCAGCTGACGGCTCCGTTCAATGATGGATTTCACTTCTCCCGGCATTTCCGCCACGAGAAAACAGTTGATTCCAAGTTTGGTCGCATACAGCGCCAGATCAATGAATTCATCATCCTTGTATCCGTTGCAGATCAGGCAGGATTCCGGATCACGCAGACAGGCGATTGCGGCAAGAAGTTCCGGTTTGCTGCCGGCTTCGAGTCCGTGATGGTGCTCTCTGCCGAACTTCGTGATCTCCTCAATGACCTGCTGCTGCTGATTGACCTTGATCGGATAGACCCCTTTGTAAACTCCTTTGTATCCTGTCTGCTTGATGGCTTTGGCAAAGCTCTTGTGGAGGAGTTGAATCTGGGAGTCCAGAATATTGCCGATACGGAGCAGAACCGGCATATCCATTCCGCGTTCCTTCACGCCTTTGACGATATCCATCAGACTGACCGCCGGGGATCCCGGTTCCCGGAAGGGGGTTACAGCAACTTCCCCGTCCTGGTTGATGGTGAAATATCCGGCGCCCCAGTCATTGATTCCGTACATATCGACAGAATCTCTGACGGACCATCTTTCCAGTGTTTCTCTCCGTATGTTCAATTCAAACAACCTCCCTGTATTGAAGTCTGATAATATACAGAGAAAACAGGCATTTTTCAATCGGTTTTCGCGGATTTCATCAAATCTGAACCGGAACCTTGCAGCGATTGAAAAAAGATGGCGGAAGTCCGGCGCGGATGCGGGACTTCCGGAACACTCCGTCTTACAGCAGTTCCAGCTTCAGAACGGCAGGAAGAGTCAGTTTCCCCGGACGGGTCCGGATTCTCAGTTCATCCGGTTGAAGGAGTTCTTCGCCCCACCAGGTGATCTGCTGGACTTCGGAACCATCCTGAAGAAGTGTGATCTTCGCCACTTTCCCGCGGAGCTGAGGCAGGATGATGTCGCCCATCACCTGGAATGGAATATGAAGATAGAGTGTCTTTTCTCCTGCCGCCGTGTAATGCATTCCGGAGGGCGGCGTAAACGGAGCTTCTCCCGCGCCCGTTACCGCTTCGCCGTTGTGAGAAAACCACTCTGCGATGCCGCGCAGAAGCAATTTCCCCTCTTCCGGAATGTTTCCCCGCGAGTCCGGACCGATATTGAAAAGAAGATTGCCATTTTTGGAGACACATTGCGTGAGAGCGGTCATGACGGTGGAAACCTCTTTGAAATCGTGATCGTCCTCCGCATATCCCCAGTGATTGTTCATGGTCATGCAGGTTTCCCACGGAACGGGGGCGCCGTTTCGTTTCAGGGGATGGTTTGGAACGGAGATCTCCGGCGTGAGATAATCGCCGGCAAAGGAACTCTTGTCGAAGGAGAGACGGTCGTTTACGATAATCTCCGGCTGAAGACGATACACCATTTCCAGCAGATGCTCCGGATCCCATTCCTCCGAGGTCTTGTAACGAGAGGTGTAATCGAAAAAGAGCAGATCAATTTTTCCGTAATCGCTCATCAGCTGTTCCACCTGGGAATAGAGATACTTCTGATAGATTCTGCGGTCACGTCCGGGCCAGTCGGTCTTTCCATGCTTGCCGAGCGGATGCTCCAGATCCGGAATAAAGTGCGGATGGCGCCAGTCTACCAGACTGTGATAGAATCCGATCCGGATTCCTCTTTCGCGGAAGGCTTCCACCAGTTCCCGTGTAATGTCGCGTCCGTAAGGGGTTCTGGTGATTTTATAGTCGGTGTAACGGCTGTCGAACATGCAGAACCCGTCGTGATGCTTGGTCGTGAAGACCACATATTTCATTCCGGCGTCCTTTGCCAGATCCGCCCAGCTTCCCGGATCGAAATCCACAGGATTGAATTCCGCTGCATAGCGTTCATAGTCTGACATGTTCAGATCCTGCTGATAGATGACCCACTCTCCCTGTGCAGGAATGGAGTAGATCCCCCAGTGAATGAACATGCCGAAGCGTGCGTTGGTGAACCATTCCGTTCGATTCTTCATAAGAGCCACTCCTTATGCCTGAATGATATGCCATTGCGATGGACAATGAAATGTTCCGCCGGGGAAAACACCTGTCGAAGAGATTTCCGGTTCACTCCAGCTTCTGTTGTAGTTGTACCGGCAGATGGCAAAACGACTCCCCGCGATTTTTCCGGGCTTCAGTCCGATCCCCTGGAACGGGATGACAAGTTCTCCGCACCAGAGATTGCGTTCCGGGAATTTCTGTGCGCTGGCCGTGAGACCGGCTTCGAAGATTTCCTGCTCAAAGGGGATGGTCCGGAACCGCTCGATCGGCGGAAGGTGAAGCTGAAGAGTGATACCTTCCGGAGTTACATGAAATTCGTAATAATCCTCGGAGCCGTCCGGCTGAACAAAACATTCGAGCACATCACCGGTTGTCCATGTTTTTGTATTGTTTTCCGTTGCGGAATTGCCGATATCGGAATCCTCGAATGCCGCATAGACATGGAGAGCTTCCGGTTCCACGAGGAGCGTTCCGACTCCATGTTCCATCGGAATGCCTCCGCCTTTGAATGCGCGCAGAGAAAGGAGATCCCCCGGTTTGCAGGTGCTGGAGGCGATGTTGTGCTGTCTGGAATCCAGCAGATCGATCAGTTTTTTCAGCATGATTGTATTCCCGAAATGAAGTTTTTTCGGATAAGATAGCGCATGCCGGAAAAAAACAAAGTCTTTTTGTAAAATTTTCGCGTTTCTTTTTCCGGGCTCCGGATTCCGGGCGGGAGGCCATGGGGAGGGGAAAGCAGGCTGCGCCCGGAATTCCGGATCGGAAAAATGGTGCAGGTCTCTGTTTTATTCCGGGATTTCGTCATAAACGCGGACAAAATCCACGAGGAAGTCATCGGGCAGCTGAATTCGTTTCAGCGCTTCGGAAGGCTGTCTGTCCTTTTCGCGATATCCTTCGCATTCAGTTGACACCAGAATAAACTGTTCGATGTCGGAGACGGGATCTTCTGAGCGCCAGCTGACTTCGCCGTCCACATAGAAAACATATCCGTCTTTAGACCAGTCAACTCCGAACCAGTGGAAATCATCTTCAGTCGGTTTCAGCTCATAGGCGTGGAGTTTGCCTGACTTATGATCGGGCCCGTATCCGTTCCAGTGGGTATTATGGGAGATGATTTTGTTGTTGATGACGCCATAATCCGAAAACGTTTCCATGATATCCAGTTCGACTCCGCTCCTTGTCGGATCCGGCGAACTGCCGATCACAGGCGACTGAAGCCAGAACGCACACCAGCGTCCCGTCTGTTCCGGCAGTTTGCATCGGCATTCGTAATAGCCGTATTTGTGCATGAATTTCGGTTTGGAAAAGGGGGCAATCGGCCAGTCGCCGGTGGTGGGACGGTCCATGTAGTTTTCACCGGTCTGGAGCTGCGAGGAGTAGTAGCGTCCGTCTTGTTCGATCACTTGAAAATGGGCAATGCTCTTGCCGTCGAGCCAGACTCCCTGATCCGTATAGGGTTCGAATTCTCGATGAAAGAGATGTCTCCGGAAGCTCCATTTGGAAAGATCCAGTTCTGTTCCATCGAACTCATCATGCCAGATGAGTTTCCATTTTTTACCTTTGGGAAGAAGGCTTGGCGCATGTCCTGCTACTGTTGTCTGCATAAGAACTCCTTGTTGAAGAATGTAAACGAAAACGGGATTTCCCGTCCTTCACATATTCTATTGTCCGGAGCATGGTTTTTCAATGATACAAAACGACTGTATTTTTAAACTTTTCACTCAAGAAGTATTGTAAAAAAATATTTTCCGGATTATACTATCTTCCATGGTGAGATCAGAAATCAAACTGGCGTTATCGGATCCGTTTGTATGGTACGAGTCGTACCGTTATTTCGGAACGGATCTGGAACGGTTCCATTGTCATCCCGTCTGGCAGCTGACCGTTGTGACGGAGGGATGCCTGCGTTTTGATTTCGGTCCCCGCGGAGTGTTTCCCCTGAACGCGGGTGACATCATGCTCATTGCTCCCGAAACTCCGCATGAAGGGCACTCCATAGCGGAGAAAACGCATTCCATGCAGTTGTTCTGCCGATATTTCGACCGCAATATGCTGCCGGAAATCTCGGAGCTTTTTTCGCCGTTTCAGGTGAATGCTGTCTGGTTCGGGCACCGTTCCCCGGAGGTGTTTCAGGAATTGTCCGCGAAAATTCTCGCCGACTGTCCTTCCTCTCAACCGTTCGGATGCAGCTGGCGTTTTCCTCTGCTGAGTACCTTCCTTCTGCTGGGATTGGAATCTCTGCGGGGCATTCAGGAGACAACGCATCCGCCGCTTTCGCCGGAATTATCCCGCATTTTTCCGTTTATGCTGGAGCATTATCAGGAGGCGATCGGAGTCAATGAGCTGGCGGATGTGGTTCAGCTTTCCCCAAGCCGTTTTTCCGCTCTTTTCCGGAAACAGACGGGGCAGTCGCCCATTCACTATCTGAATCAGCTGCGTCTCGGAGTTGCGCAGAATCTGCTTCTCCGGGGAGTTCCGCTGGCGGAAGCCGCATCCTCCTCCGGGTTCCATTCCGTTCAGTATTTCTGCCGCTACTTCCGCAAGATGACGGGGCAGACTCCTGGAGAGTTCCGTGCCAATCCATACTCCAGAGATTCCCTGCTGCATTAAATCCTTTCCGCACAAGATGAAGCCCGGCAACGGTTCTGTTTGAATATGCTGCATGCTTGCACAAAGTCCCACGGAAAAAGTTTTCCGGAAATATTGCAAATGCGGAGAATCGACTGTAAATTTCAAAAAATGCAATCGCCGCTGAAGGAGGGATGTGGAATATGAAAAGTCTTCTTTTTGAATCGTTTGGAATAGGGACGCTTGCTCTGAGGAATCGTGTGGTCCGCTCTGCGACCCATGAGGGGCTTGCGGATCCGTCGGGATTGTATACGCCGGAACTTGTCCGAACCTATGCGCAGCTTGCGGAAAAGGAAGTCGGGCTGCTTATTACGGGACACGCCTTTGTTTCCGGAGAGGGGAGGGCCTCCCGGAGCCAGTCATCGGCTGAGAGCGATGACGCAATCGAAATGTGGAAACTTGCCACAGAACAGGTTCATCAGCATGGCGGTTCCATTCTGCTTCAGCTGGCGCATGCGGGCGGAAATGCGGGAAATCCGGATGTGGCGCTTGGTCCGTCCGCCTATCAGCAGTCACCCAGGAAGAATGCGTGCCGGATGGCCTCTGGAGAGGATCTGAAACGGATTGTCTCCTCTTTTGCCGCCGCGGCTCTGCGGGCCGTGAAAGGTGGTTTCGACGGAGTGCAGATTCATGCCGCTCATGGATATCTCATCAGCGAATTTCTTTCCCCGTTCTACAATCGGCGCACCGATGAATACGGCGGTTCGCTGGAAAACCGGATGCGTCTGTTGAAAGAGGTCTTTCTGGCAGTCCGAGACGCCGTCGGACCAAAGTTCCCGATTCTGATGAAGATCAATTCCGAGGATTTTGTAGATGGCGGTTTTTCTGTCGAAGAATGCATCTCCGTCTGTCTTGCAATGGAACGATGCGGTCTGGATGCCGTGGAGTTGTCCGGCGGCATTCCGGAGGCTGGACCTGCGCGTTCTCCGGTTCGGCTGGATGGAAACGCCGCAACGCTGGAAACGGTTTATTATGAAACAGCGGCACGACGTTTGAAAACACATCTGAAAATTCCTCTTCTCCTGGTCGGCGGCATCCGCAGCCTTGAAACAGCGGCACGTCTTATTCAGGATAAATCCTGCGACATGGTTTCTCTGAGCCGGCCGCTGATTCGGGAACCGGATCTCTTGTCCCGCTGGCATTCGGAAGAACTTTCCCGTTCGAAATGTGTCTCCTGCAATGCCTGTTTCCGTCCGATTATGACCGGACGCGGGTTCTACTGTCCCCGGGAGCGGAAAAACTCTTAAAACAGATCTGGTGTGTGCGGAAAGCGTTCGATCCCATCCGCATGTTCACTGATCCAGAACATCAGAACCTGGACGATGTTTTCTATTTGAGATTCTGTAAGCGGTCTTCCCGGAGGAATTCCGTGCCATTTTGCCAGACAGGACCGGCAGCAGGTTCCGGTCGCATGCTGGGCAATAAAACAGGGATGTCCGCGCATGGGTGTCTGTTTCCCGTCGTTGAGCGGATGGGCCGGCGCAAGACGTTTGCGGATGAAATCCGCGCATTGAAGCTCCACCACCGGAAATCCCCGTTCCGCCAGATAGCGCAGCTCCGTCTCCCGCAGGTGGAAGCGGGAACGGAATTTTGAGCTGGCCAGCCGTTCTCTGAGTTTCTGCCATTCCGCTTGAGTCATGGAACATCCTTTCCTGCCGAGGTGGAGAAATAATACATGATTTCCGAAAAAAGAAAAAGGCTGACGCTTTTGACACGTCAGCCTTGAGATGCAGAATAATCCGCTGATTATTTGCCTTTGCGTTCGAACAGAGAACGGATCTTCTTGCCGGTTGTTTCGGCAATGTGCTCTCCGAGAGCTGCGCGTTTGGCTTTGAGTTCTTCTGCCTTGCCTTCGCGGATCATCTTGAGGAATGTTCTGGCGAATTCACCGGATTCGATGCGTTTCAGAGATTCTTTCATTCTCTCTTTGACATCCGGAGTGATGATCTTGGGACCGTTGTAGTATTCGCCGTATTCCGCGGTGTTGGAGATGACGGTGTTCATCTTCTGGATGCCGCCTTCGTAGATGAGGTCAACGATGAGCTTGAGCTCATGGATGCACTCGAAGTACGCCATTTCCGGGGGATATCCGGCTTCGACGAGTGTTTCGAAACCATATTTCATCAGATCGACGCATCCGCCGCAGAGCACGTTCTGTTCGCCGAAGAGGTCTTCATATGTTTCCTGCTCGAATGTGCATTCGAGAACGCCGGCGCGGGTGAAGCCCATGGCTTTTGCCATTGCCATAGCGGTCTTGAGAGCGTTGCCGGAAGCATTCTGCTTGACAGCGACCAGACCCGGGACACCGAAGCCAGCGAGGAACGCTTTGCGCTCTTCGGTTGCGGGGCTCTTCGGAGCAACCATGATGACGTCAACGCCTGCCGGCGGAACAATTTCGCCGAACACGATATTGAATCCGTGGGAGCAGCTGAGGGTCTTTCCGGGTTTCATGTGCTTGGCAATGTGTTCCTTGTAGACAGGACCATGGAATTCATCGGGCAGAAGGATGTGGATGATATCGGCCTTTTCAGCGGCATCATCAAAGGACATGACCTGGAAGCCGTCTGCGACAGCTCTCTCGGCGGAGGGGCCGGGGCGCGATCCGATGATAACGTTGACTCCGGAATCTCTCATGCAAAGAGCCTGGGCGGAACCCTGGCTGCCGTAACCGATCACTGCTACCGTTTTGCCGTTCAGAATGGACGCATCCGCGTCACTGTCGTGCATGATTTTAACCATTTTACCATTTCTCCTTTTCTAAAGTGGTTTCATCATATCTATAAAATTAGCATTCTATTTTGTTTTTTCAACTTGTTTTGAGCAGATTCTTGCCATGATTACGCTCTGATCTTCGGAAATTCTGCCGGGGAACAATTCTGCCGGAGCACCGCCGAGCAATCTGCCGATCAGCGGCATGTTCCATTTTGCCAGATAGGTTTTCCCGTCTTTCTTCCGGTAGACCGCAATGGCGCAGGGGAGGGCGCAGGCAATTTTACGAGAAGAGTTGTAGCGAAGCATCTCTCCGGCGTAGTCGCCGTTGCAGAGTTTGAAGACCGCAAGAGGTTCTCCGTCGATGGTTTTCGGCAGCTGACACTGTTCCCGTGTCACGGTCCAGCCGTCGATGGATGTCACTGCGGAGGGAATGCGGTTTACCACCTGGTCGAAATCCGCCGGAGCGGGCGTTTCCAGAATCAGTTGTGAACGCAGATAGAGAACTCCGCACAGAAACATCAGTGCGGCGCCCCACAGGAACCCGTCGCAGAAGAAGAGTATCCGCGGCAGGATTCTGCGTTTGAAGGATTTTTCCGATTCCGGAAGAGGTTCAGAGGTTGTTTTTGACATATTCCACGGCGTTGTCGAAAATGATTTTTCCTTCGCCCCACTGCGGCAGTTTTCCCTGGAGTTTCTGAGTCTGCCAGTCGGGCGCGTTGAAGGGGGAGAGGAACGCTTCCGGATGAGGCATCAGGCCGAAGACACGTCCGGTTGTGTCGCAGATTCCGGCGATGTCGTTGATGGATCCGTTCGGATTGTCGGGGAATCCGGCAGGTTTGTTTCCATCCTTGTCGGCATAGCGGAGCGCAACGAGATTTTCCTGTTCGATCTTTTCAATGATCTCAGGCGATGCAATGAATTTGCCTTCGCCGTGACGGATCGGCATGCGAATTTTGGTGATGCCCCTGGTGAAAACGCATTTGGAGTTCGGATTGGCAACCATGGTGATCCAGTCATCCCGGAAGAGTCCGCTGTCGTTATGGGCGAGCGCGGCCTGCTGGGTGAAGCGCTGTCCGTCGAGCGCGGGCACGAGTCCAAGACGTGTCAGGGTCTGGAATCCGTTGCAGATCCCGATCACAAGACGACCGGAATTAATGAACGTGTTCAGCTCCTCATTGAGTTTGAATTTGATCTTGTTGGCGAAAACGGTTCCGGAACCGAGATGATCGCCGAAAGCGAATCCGCCGATGAATGCCAGAATATGAAATTTCTGAATATTCTCTTTTCCGGAAAGCAGGTCGTTGATATGGACCAGCGCCGCTTCGCCGCCGGCGGACCGGAATGCTGCCGCAGTTTCTTTTTCGCAGTTTAAGCCGACCCCGGTGATAATGAGAGCTTTTGCCTGATTTGCCATGATGTTCTGAACTCCTTAAAAATGTATGGCTTAAAATTTAGTCCGTTTTTGTGAAGAAATCAACCTCCGTCCTGGAATTTTGTTCTCTTTCCTTGAGAAAAAAGAGGTTTCTCCGGTTGAAAATAGGCCGATTGTGTGGTATTTTGCCGGATGTAAAAAGAAGGGTTACAAACAAGTAAGAGAGGTGAAAATGACCCCCGGTAAAGTTATTTTGAGCGGAGATGAGGCCGTCGCATACGGTGCTTATGCCGCATCGGTCGCATTGGGGTCCGGGTATCCCGGGACTCCGTCTACGGAAATTCTGGAAACGCTGTCGAAAATCGGCGGAAAAGCAGAATGGTCCCCGAATGAAAAAGTCGCGCTGGAAGTCGGAATCGGCGTTTCGTTCGCCGGAGGACGAAGCATTGTAACGATGAAACATGTCGGCGTGAATGTCGCCGCGGATCCGCTGTTCACGCTTGCCTATACCGGTGTCACCGGCGGACTCGTGCTCGTTTCCGCGGATGATCCCGGTCTGGCGTCCAGTCAGAATGAACAGGACAACCGCAATTACGCAAAGGCGGCAAAACTGCTGATGCTGGAGCCTTCCGATTCTCAGGAAGCATATGATTTTACCGTTCTTGCATTTGAGCTTTCCGAAAAGTTCGATATCCCTGTTCTGCTCCGCATGACCACTCGTGTCTGTCATTCGCAGGGAGTGGTCAATCTCTGGAAGGAGAAAGAGGAGGCACGGGAAATTCCCTATGAGAAAAATATCCGCAAACGCGTAATGGTGCCCGCCTTTGCCAAAGGGGCGCATGTCAAGCTGGAAAAGATCATGAAGGATCTGGAAGCGTTCGCAGAGACATCCGCTCTTGAGGATGTCAAAAAGGGATCGGATGCTCTTGGAATCATTTGTTCCGGAGTTGCCTATCAGCATGTCTGCGAAGCGGCGCCGGAGGCCTCGGTCCTGAAGCTCGGAATGACCTGGCCGCTTCCGAAGAAAAAAATTGCCGCGTTTGCCGCGTCGGTCAAGCGCTGCATCGTGGTGGAGGAAGGGGATCGCTTCCTTGCCGATGCCATCGCCTCCGCCGGAATCCGGGTGGAACCGAAACCGGATTCTCTGCTCTTCGGAGAGCTGGATGTGATGCGGGTGCGCAAGCAGATCAACGGAGATGAGACGCCGGATCCGGCGCCGAAGGCGGGCCGTCCGCCTCAGCTGTGCCCGGGATGCCCGCACAGAAAATCGTTCGAGACACTGCGGGATCTTGGATGCATTGTTTCCGGAGACATCGGCTGCTATACGCTCGGAACGCTGCCGCCGTTCAGCGCGATGGATATGTGTGTCTGCATGGGAGCAAGTATCGGTGTCGGACTCGGACTCCGTCATACGCTGAAGGAGGCGGATGCCCGCAGAGTGGTCAGCGTAATCGGCGACAGCACGTTCCTGCACAGCGGACTCACCGGCATTGTGGAAATGGTCTACAACCGCCCTGCGACCGGTCATCTGGTCGTGATTCTGGATAACTCCACAACCGCTATGACCGGTCTTCAGGAGAATCCGGCAACCGGACGGCATCTGAATCTGGATCCGGCGTATCCGGTCGATCTGGCCGGGGTCTGCAAAGCGCTCGGTGTGGATCATGTTGACACGGTCGATACGACCGTCGAAAATGATCGCTTCCGCGAACTGGTGAAGGAACGCCTTGCCTCCAACGGTGTCAACGTCATTATCGCAAAGCGTCCCTGTATTCTGCAGATGAAAAAACTGGCAAAACTCGCAAAGAAGGAAACGGTAAAATGAGTGCGGATCTCGTTAATGTGGTGTTCGCCGGAATCGGTGGACAGGGTATCATTCTCGCCAGCGACATGCTGACGGAGGCCGCGTTCAAAAGCGGATATGATGTGAAGAAAAGCGAACTGCATGGAATGAGTCAGCGCGGAGGATCCGTCAGCAGCGATGTCCGTTTCGGGACAAAAGTCTGGAGTCCGATGGTTCCCCGCGGTGAGGCGGATTATCTGGTGGTGCTTTCCGAAGATCAGGTGGAAGTCTGCCGGGACATGCTCAAGGAGAACGGCGTTCTTCTGACCCCGTCGATTCTCGGAGACTATGATCCCGGACGCAGTTTGAATATTGCCATGCTCGGGGCGCTGAATGCGCATATCCGTTTTCCCGAGGAACTCTGGATCGAACTGATCCGGAAAGCGTTTAAAGGCGACCTCGCTGAGGTTAATATCGAAGCTTTCCGCAAAGGAACTTCCGGCGTGAACCAAAAGAATGGATGAGTCAAGATGATGAAAAATTACAATCCGGTCAGCGCGCAGGATTATCTTCCCAGAGAACTGCTGAGGGAGATTCAGCTGCAGCGCCTCCAGAAAATAGTTGCGCATGAATATGAACATGTGCCGGTTTATCGGGCCCGGATGGATGAGCGCGGAGTAAAGCCGTCGCACATCAAAAGCCTGAAAGACATTGTTCTTCTGCCGTTCATGATGAAAAAGGATCTGCGCGATACCTATCCGTTCGGACTCTTCGCCATGAATATGAGTGACGTGGTGCGTCTTCACGCTTCCAGCGGAACAACAGGGAAACCGATCGTGGTCGGTTACAGCAAAGAGGATATTGATGTCTGGGTTTCCTGCATGATGCGTTCTCTTGTCGCCGCGGGAGTCGGACAGGGAGACATCATTCAGAACTCCTATGGATACGGTCTTTTCACCGGCGGACTCGGCGCTCACTACGGAATTGAAAATCTCGGCGCTACGGTTGTGCCGACTTCCGGAGGCAATACGGAACGGCAGGTCATGCTGATGCGCGATTTCGGCGTGACGGGTATTACATGCACACCGACTTACTTCATCCATCTTTGCGAAAAAGCGTTGCAGATGGGGCTTGATGTCCGGGATTTCCCGATCCGGGTCGGTCTGTTCGGCGCGGAACCGTGGACGGAAGAGATGCGCAAACGGATCGAGGCGCTCTCCGGCGTCGAGGCATTTGATATTTACGGTCTTTCCGAAATGAGCGGTCCCGGAGTCGGCATTGAATGCGAATGTCACAACGGTCTGCATATTTTCGAGGATCATTTCTATCCGGAGATCATTGATCCGGATACCTGCGAGGTCCTGCCCGACGGCGAAGAGGGCGAACTTGTCTTCACCACCATCTCCAAATACGCCATGCCGATGATCCGTTACCGGACGCGGGATATCACACACATCATCAACGAGCCTTGCTCCTGTGGCAGAACCATCCGGCGGATTGCCCGGATCTCCCGCCGCAGCGACGATATGTTCATCATCCGCGGCGTGAATGTCTTCCCGTCGCAGGTGGAATCCGCGCTTCTTGCGGTGGAGGGATCCATGCCGCACTACCGGATCATTCTGACTCGTCGGCCGGATGGACTCGACAACATGACCATCGAAGTCGAAATTTCCGGAGAGTTCGATAAAATCAAGACTCTGGAGGAGCTTCAGGCGAAGTTCTCCCATTCCGTGGAACGGATTCTCGGCATTCACGCCGTGATCAAGATGGTTCCGCCGAATACAATCCCGCGCAGCGAAGGAAAAGCCAAACGGGTGTTTGACAATCGCATGAATTCGAACAACCAATAAAGGAAAGGAGAATCTGAAATGAAGTTGAAGCAGATTTCTGTTTTTGTGGAAAACAAGCCGGGTTCCGTAGGCTATCCGTGCAAGGTTCTTGCCGATGCCGGAATCAACATCACGACCCTGACGCTTGCGGATACCAAGGATTTCGGCATTCTCAGGATCATTTCCAAAAACTGGCAGCAGGCATACGATGTGCTGAAAGCTCAGAAATTCGCAGTCAGCGTGAACGAAGTCGTTGCTCTTGAAGTGGAAAACACGCCGGGAGGACTTTCCCGGGTGCTTGAGGCGCTCGAGCGGCAGGGACTGAATGTGGAATATATGTATGCATCGGTTTACGGGGTTCACAACCGGGCGGTGCTGATTTTCCGCTTTGACGACACGGATTCCGCGATCGAAAAACTTTCCGGATGTCCCGATTTGAAAATCGTCGATTCCGAACTGTTTTTTTCACTGAAATAACCAGGAAAGGAACTCAATTTATGAAAACATGGAACAAACTCTTTTTCGCCGGAATTGCAGCGCTTCCGCTGTTGTTTGCAGGGTGTGCGTCGGAAGACAACTTCACGCCGGCCCCCGATGTTGCCGGGCACACCAGTGAATTGAAGAATGTCATTCTTGACGATCAGCTCGAGAACAATATCCGTGTGGAATATGTCCGCCGCTGGCTTTCCGAAACCGGTGTTACCAATATTGCCATTCGCGGACGCGTCCGTACAAGCACCTTCTGCGAATGGGTCTTCGGGGCCTACAAGAATCTGACTCTTGCCTATCGCTTTGCATGGTACAACAGCAAAGGAGTTGAAATTCCGGAGAATACCACCCCGAAATGGCTTACGGTCGAGGCTCAGTACGATGAGGAAATCGGATTTATTTCCGCCGCACCGAACAAGGATTGCAAGGAATTTAAACTCTTTATCAAACTGCTGAAGCCGGAAGATTTGAAAAACTTCAAAGATTCCCAGCCTGTGGTGGAGAAAAAAGTGGATGCTTCTGAAAGTGCGGAATCGGCAACTGGTAAAAAAGGAACCGTTTCCTCTCAGATTAAGACAGCTCCTTCTGCCGTCACTCCTCTGAAAGCGGATCCGAAAGACAAGGAAGAAGCGGAAGCCGATGCCGCCGCAATCCGTCAGGCAACTCCCCAGGTAAAAACAGCCGCTCCCGTAAAGAAAGCGGAAGTGAAACAGAAAGCTCCGGCGCAGAAATAACAACAGCGTCCGGTTCGTGTTTGATCTACCCAGAAAAGGTGAATTATGGTAAAACTCGATTTTGCAAAGGGCGGGGGACTTCTTCCCGCAATCGCTCAGGATTGGAAAACCGGTGAGGTTCTCATGCTTGCCTATATCAATGAAGAGGCTTGGAATGAAACTCTGAAAACCGGAAATGCAACCTACTGGACCCGTTCCCGTCAGAAACTGTGGCGGAAAGGCGAGGAATCCGGAAACGTGCAGAAGGTCAAGGAAATCTATGTGGACTGCGATGAAGACACCGTGATTTTCAAGGTCGAACAGATCGGCGGAGCCGCCTGCCATGAAGGATATCCCTCCTGCTTCTTCCGGAAATATGAAAACGGAGAACTCAAGGTCGTTGGAGAACGGGTTTTCGATCCTGCAAAGGTCTATAAAAAGTGACTTCATCCTTCCTGAGTGAGTTTGTTTCCCGTTTCCCGGGAATGGCTTTTCAGGAATCTGCCCGGTGGGCGGATCATACATCCATGGGGGCCGGTAGTTCCGAGTTTTTTCTCGCGGAACCGGCAACCATGGATGAACTGTCTCGACTGCTTGATTTCCTGCGGGAAAAAAGGATCGGGTTTTATCCGATCGGGGACGGAACAAATTTAATCGGGTCGGATCGTCCATTGGATCGGATCGTGATTCGCCTGACAGGAGAGTTCCGGAGCTGTTCCATTTCCGGAACGGAGGTCTCGGCAGGAGGCGGTTGTCGTCTAGGATCGATGATTGCCGCTGCCGCGGCCGCTGGACTCGGAGGCGCTGCTGGGCTTTCCGGAATACCCGGAACGATCGGCGGAGCTTTGCGAATGAATGCCGGAGCTAACGGCGTGGAAACAGCGGATTTCCTCCGATATGTGGAGTATCTGCTTCCAGAAAGCGGAGAAATGGCAAGATCGGAGATTCGCAGGGAAGAGTGGAGCTATCGGACATCGCCGCTGCCGGAAGACGGAATCATTGTCCGAGCTGTGTTTGAATTCAAACGTGTGGAGGCGGAACAGGAAAAACGCCTCATCGCCTTTGAGCGTGAACGCAGACGGAGAGTTACGCCGAAAGGTCGCTCTGCAGGAAGTGTTTTCCGGAATCCTTCCGGATCGCTTTCCGCAGGACTGCTGCTGGAAAAGGCCGGCTGCAAGTCTCTGGAACACAATGGACTGCTTGTAAGTCCGGAACATGCAAACTGGATCGTGAATTTTCAAAAAAACGTATCGGAATCAGATTGTACAGCTCTGGCCGTGACTATGGCTTCCAGGGTGAAAGCCGCAAGCGGAGCTGGCTTAAAAACAGAATTGAGGTTTGTGAATATGGAATCAAAACAAAAAATCGACTCGGTTGCCGCTCCGTTGAAGATTCTTCTGCTGAAGGGCGGAACCAGCGCGGAACGCGAAGTTTCTTTGATTTCGGGAGCGGCCGTGGCAAAGGCGCTTCGTGAAGCTGGACATACGGTCGAGGAGTATGATATCACGGAACTGAAAGTGACCGAGGCGATGCGTCGTGCAGATGTGGTCTATCCGGTCCTGCACGGAGGATTCGGAGAGGATGGACAGCTTCAGAAACTGCTGGAGGAGGCCGGAATTAAATTTGTCGGCTCCGCTTCGCAGGCGTGCATCGACATCATGGACAAGATTACCAGCAAGAAAATCATGGAAGCCAACGGGATCCGGACTCCGAAGAGTCTGATCGTCACCGATGTTTCCGCTCCGTTCCCGGAGGAGATGGGACTGCCTCTGATCGTCAAACCGCCGAAAGAGGGATCCACTTTCGGACTGACTCTGGTAACGGATCCTTCCCAATGGCGCGGGGCTCTGGAGCTTTCGTTCCGTCACGGGGCACCGGCTCTTGTGGAAGAATACATCAAAGGGGTCGAGGCAACCGTTGGAATCCTTGATGGCAAACCATTGCCGCTCATTGAGATCCGTTATCCGGGACTGCTCTATGATTATGATGCGAAATATACTCATGCCCATGGAGAAACACAGTATCTCTGCCCGCCGACGGGAATTTCTGAAAAAGCACAGAAAGAGGCTCAGGATTTTGCTTTGCGTTTCTATCATGCGGTCGGGGCTCGCGATATGCTGCGGGTCGATGTGATCGTTTCCGAAAAAGATGATTCCGTCTGGGTGCTGGAAGGCAACGGTCTGCCGGGATGTACACCGAGCAGTCTTCTGCCGAAAGCCGCTCAGACTGCAGGAATCTCATTCCCTGAAATGTGTTCCCGTCTGGCTCGTGCCGCTGCGGAGCGCTGACCGGATTTCCCGGAAAGCAGGGTAGGGCGGCATGAAAAAACACTTGGAGAAAAAAACATTTCTTCTGGCAAGTCATGTTCTGGAACCGGAAGTCCCGGCAGGAGCAACACTTGTCTGTGCATCTCTGCCGCCTAGAAACGGGGATCTGATCGCTTATGTGCCGGATCGGGGAGAACCGATTTTCCGACGCTACAGAGAGCAGTCCGATGGACGAATCCTTCTGGAGTCGCTGAACAGCCGGTATGACAGTTATACGGCCCGAAAAGAGGAAATGCTGTCACGCGGGACGCTCTGGAGCATTGTTGCCTTTCAGAAACAGCTTCGCGAGGATGTGGAAAATCTTTTGGAAACTCGGGGGACGGAATCCTTTTCAACTCCGCCATCACCGGGGGCATCGGGGAAGGAATCTTTTTCTGTCGGGCAGAATATGGAAGAGCTTCTGACTTTTACGGAAGCCGGGACGGTTCTCAAAGTGAAACGAACCCGTCTGTATGCCATGCTGCGGAGCGGAGAACTTCATGCCGTAAAGGTCGGCAAACTCTGGCGCATCAGCCGAAAGTCCATAGAGGAATATCTTTCCCGGTCGGTCTATCCGGGAAAACAATCACTGGGAGAATAAGTTATGAACGCTGTCGAGAAAATGAAAAGCGGGAAAATCTATTTTTGCAACGATCCCGAACTGGCGAAAAAACAGGCGGAATGTCTGGAAATTCTTTATGATTTCAATCATACACGTCCGTCTGAAGCAGAAAAACGGAGTATGATTCTGAAGGCTTTTTTTGCAGAGGTCGGGGAAAACTGCTATGTCGAGCCGCCACTTCATGCAAACTGGGGATGCAATACGCATTTCGGGAACAACGTTTATGCGAATTTCAATTTGACGCTGGTGGACGATGTGGATATTTATGTCGGCGACAGTGTGATGTTCGGACCGAACGTGACCGTCGCTACGGCGGGGCATCCGATTGATCCGGAACTGCGTCGTCGAGTGGGACAGTTCAATGTTCCTGTGCATATCGGCAACAATGTCTGGATCGGAGCGAACTCGGTGATCCTTCCGGGGGTCCGGATCGGAGACAACAGCGTGATCGGTGCGGGAAGTGTGGTTACGAAAGATATTCCGGCAAACGTGGTTGCCGTCGGCAATCCCTGTCGCGTGCTCCGCGAAATCGGTGAACACGACAAGACGTATTATTTCAAAGACCGGAAAATCGAATTCGCCGAATAACTCTTCAGACTTTTCCGTTTTGCTGTTTACGATACGTGAGTGGGGAGACACTGCAGCAGCGACGAATGAAACGCGTAAATGTCCGTCGGTCGGAAAATCCGCACTGCTTTGCGATTTCTCCAATGGAAAGATCCGTTCCCTGAAGAAGACTCAGTGCGCGGCTTTGACGTTTATCCAGAATATAACGTCCTGGAGAAACAGAGGTCTCGTTTTTGAAAATCCTGCTAAGGGTGGATGGCGCAACATTAAGCATTTCCGAAAGCATTGATAGACCCAGCTGTGGATCGGAAAGATTGTTCAATATGATATCAATCGCGTACTGAACAATTTTTCCGGAATGAATTCCTGTTCCATACTGTCTGCCCATGCAGGCAAGAATTTCCAGAATCAGGGCCCCGTTCCGACGAATGGAATAAGGATCTGTCAGACTGATTAACTGTTCGATCTCTTGAAATTTCTGTTTCGGATAGGGATGGGCGGAATTTTGGTGCCGGGGATAGTTATAGGAAAGCATCATCGCTTCGGCAAATTTGCCGTGAAAACAAAACCAGCGGATTCCCCAGTCATCGGAAAGCGATTTCAAAAAACGGTCCTCTCCCGGCAGATAATAGAAAACATCATTCTTTTGCATTTTATATTTCCTGCCATAAAGTTCGATTTCGCCAATTCCGGAAACACACCAGAAAATTTCTACAAAACGAGAAATAATACCACCTTTTTCAGAAAATTCCCCCTTTGAAAATAAAGAAAATCCAGTGGAGAAAATCATAAGAGGAACATCAATTATATTCTGTACAGGTTCATATCCTGATTTAAAAATACTAGATCTTATTTTTTTATCCTCCATAACAATTTCCCCTTTTTGATTATTTTTTCCCGTTGTCTTTTCTGAGCAAATGTACTATAATCATGATAGAAAACAAGTGTACAGAGATTTTTTAACAGAAAAAATCAAAAAAAGATAGAAGGAGTGTTCTATGAAACCATTTATGGCATATCTATTGACCTGTTTTCTATTCTGTTCTATTGAAGCGGCGGAACGCCATGCCGTTCCATCTTCAACAGGAGAACTGATCGGTGAAGATGGAAAACCTGTCTTTTTAATCAGTACTACGGTGGATTGGAATACCAGAGAGGCATATCACTCTTACAAGGATCATTTTCTGAAAGACAGACGCTGGCGCATCCCGAAGGGGTTCGAATGGCTGTATGCGGAACCGACCAGTGTCTCAATACTGGAACGCTGCGGATTCAATGCGGTCAATTTTCGGAATTTTGCCTGCATTTCCCATAGAACTCTGGCTCCGGAATACAAAGGCTTTGGAAAAGAAGACCCTTTCGATGAATATATTAAAGTCGTAAAAAAATACGGTTTGCAGAAAGTGCAGGATATTAAGGAAAGACGGCCCTTCGATGAGTTCTGCAATCTGGTGCGAAGTGCTGCATCACTTCCCGTTTATCTGGATTTCCATGGAGCAGAAATTTCTTCCCTGCCACGCAATAGACACGTGGCCTCAAAACTGCTGAATCCGGCAAAGTATTTTGCTTCTCCGGATATTCATCCAGGATTTGCAATCCGCTGGCGGCTTGGGACTAAGGAAGGACGCGAAGCTCTCAAGGGGCTTTATCGGCATGAGGCTCAGATGCATCTTTCGCTGGGAATCCGTCCGTTTGCCTATAAACTCTTCAATGAAGCCGATTTCCGGGATCATGGCCCACTCAACTATCGGCTGTTCATGCGTGCCATGCAGAAAAAATATGGAACAATCGCGAAACTCAATCAATCCTGGCATACCGATTATAAAGACTTTGCCGATCTTCTTCAAAAGAACTGCAAGGCAAAACAGATCGAGTATGCAAAATTCATGGAAGGACAGGTCGCAGATTTTTTTGCAGAGGTCCGGACCATGCTGCGGGAACTGGATCCCGGTGCGGTAACTTTCGGTCAGGTCCATGGGTATGCCTGGAGGGCCGGGTGGAATAATTTCAATTTGTACAAGATCAATCGACAGATGGATCTGGTCAGTTTCGGAACCGGAAATTATTCGTTTCCCGGGGAAGAGAGTATTGAGGATGAAACTCCAGCCGGGGCTGCAGATGCACCATCATCCTCTCTGGAAAATGACATTGCACGCAGAGCATTCTACCATGCTCTTGCGGAAAGGAAACCTCTGGTTACGTCGGAAGCTTATTTCCCTGGACAGAAATACCGCTATGACGGATTCAAAAAAGTTTTCTGGCACGAGATGGTAAATGGCTCCTCCCTCGTCAATATGTGGCAGTGGATGGGATACTGGACCCCATGGAGACAGAACTTGATGAACAATTATGCTCTGCACCATCCCAACTGCGTTCGTCCGCAGGACTGGAGAGCTTTGCAGGATGCCCGCAGGGAAATTGACGGCATCAAGGATTTTTTCATGATTCGAGCCAATCGGGAGAAAGCTAAAGTAGCAGTATTGTTTTCCTATCCGACCCTCAGAGCGAATAACTCCATGCTGGATTATTATGCTCAGACGGTGACGGGGCTTGTCCTTCGTCAGATCCCAGTCGATGCTATTCTGGAAGAACAGCTTAATGAGGGACGGCAGGATCGTTACCGGGTCATTCTGGCATTCGGAATTAAAAACAGTTATCGCGAAACAGGAGCAAAACTCTTGAACTTCGTCCGGAATGGCGGAGTCCTGATCACGGATGCGGAAAGCTTCCGGCTGGATGAATATGATTATCCCTTGAAGAATTCAATCATGACGCTCTCATCTGAAGCCGGTTCCGGAAAACTCCGGACTCTTCCTTCAGGAATCAAATATATTGACAATGGAACTTTTTCTAAACTGTCGGATGAATGGAGCATCAAACAGAAAGTTGGAACAAAACCTCTGATTGTTTCCAGGACCTTGGGAAAAGGATCAATCATCGTAACAAAAGGCCAATACAGCACTTATGGGGTGGCGGAACTGCTGATACCCTATTTGAAATCCGCCGGAATCGCGGAAAGTGTGCAACTTTGCAGATATGCCAATGGACTTGCTCCAATTAATATTGGCGTTCAAAAGGCAAGACAGAAGGGAATGACAGCCTGGTATTTTGTGAATTACGACAGAAAACCTCAGCTGATCCGGGCATCGTCGGAAGATTTCCGGAATACCGTTGTCGTCAATTATCTGAAAAATGAAAGTTATCCGGTTGACGGTAATACAGTTGTTCTGCTTCTGGAAGCCAATACTCATCTTGTTGCAGTATCGGGAGAACGCACGGCAATCGAAAAACGCTTCGGCAGGAAACCTTCCGTTCCCGCCGGAATTTTGAAAGAACGGTTCGCTGAAATGAGTTCTGCGTTTAAGAAGGATAGAGTACGTCCCTCTCAGCCGGTTCGTCTGGAATCGTTCGCAAACTACGGATTTGATAACCAGCAGGGCTGGTCCGTGGAAAGCGCATGGAAGGAAGGAAAGGAAAAAGATCTGCGCGGAGTACCGTTTGAACGTCAGATTTTCCGGAAACTCCAATTTCATCTGATTCGTTTTGATTATAACAATAATAAGACCTGCATAGCTCTCAAATCGAAGCATCTTCCGGATGCTCCGCAGAAAGTGGAGCATATTCCGCTTCGGGGACGATTCCGTGGCGTTGCGTTCCTTCATGCAGTTACTAATGCAGTTCCAGGAGAAAATGCAGCAATCTACCGGTTCTTCTATGAAGATGGTTCTTCTGTATCCCAGCCGATTCGCGTAGGACAGGAGATCGGGTCCTGGCTGATCCGGCAGAATTCCGAGTCGCTTCGAAGCCGGGTCGTGTGGCAGAATTTTGGAAAAGGACTTTTCCTTTATGAGTGGGAAAATCCGTATCCGGCACGGATGCTGAAATCTGTTACTCTTGAATCAATGAATGGAAGTTCTGTTCCAATTATTGCAGGCATTTCGAGTATTCCAAGCATCTATGCGAAAGAATATCCGAAACAGATCAGATTTTCGGATGTCATGACAGTCGATCCGAAGCAAATCACTCCAGAGGGAGAGTACCTTTCTCTCAAACAGAGACTGGTTTTTAAGACAAAAGATGGTCTTCCTCTGAAACTTTCATCTCAGGAATGGAAGAATGCGGTTCTGCGGTTCCAGTTGAAACTGGGAAAGGATAAATTCGGCAAGCAGGAAACCTCGCAAGATGGATGCAGAATCTATTTATATGGGAAAATCAATGGAAGTTTTGCCAGTACATTTTCCTGGTCGGCGGCAGGAGTGGAACGGCATATTGGAGCTGCTCTCCGTAATCCGGATACGTTTGATGAATGGAACGAAGTGGAGGTCCCCATTGGAATCTGCATGGATGGACAGACATCGGATGGTAAAAGAGGAACCCTCTCCGACATAACGAAGCTCTCTTATGATAATGCAAAGCTTCATCTGCTGCGGAATCTGCGGATTGAATATCAGTAAAACAAAACATATAAAAAAAAGGAAATAGAGAGTATGCAAAAAAGAATTTTTACATTAATAGAACTCCTGATCGTCGTCGCGATTATTGCCATCCTTGCCGGACTGCTGCTGCCTGCGCTTTCCTCCGCGAGAAAAAAGGCACAGGCGGTTAGCTGTCTTTCCAATCAGAAACAGACAGGGTTGATGTTCCAGATGTACGCCAATGCTTACGATGATTTCATGCCGATGGCAAAAGATCATTGGGGAAATGGTAATGCGGTAACCTGGGCGTCTCAAGTATTAAGAGCCTCTTCTTTCCTTCCAGATGGAGAATGGGGAATTACTCTGACCAGTGCAGATCCCGGGGTTGCCCAGAAACTCTATAATCTTTATCGTCCTCTTCGTTGTCCTTCTGTACCTCTGGTTTCCAGCAATCAGAGACGCGCTCCAATGCTTCAGGTTTACGGATTCAATGCATTTATGACTGGATTCTGGATTGATTACCGGAAAGATCTTTCCTCTTATCTTTTCCGGAGGCCCAAGCTTCAGCAGATCGGAACTACGCGGATAAATAACGGCTTGTATGTGTACAAGCGTCCATCCAGAATGATTGTCGTGATTGATTCATATGATTCAAGCGGAACAAGTTGCGGATATGATCTGGGAACCGGACAACCTGGACAGTTTTTCTGGGGACCTGTGGGAAATCTGGCTCCACACTTGCGGCACAACGGTCGGGTCAACGCATTGATGCTGGACGGCAGTGCAGGAGCTTTTTCTCAGGCTTCCCTTGGAGAGTGCATCTCTAGCGCTACGACAGCCTGGGATGAATCTGCTTCCGTAAAACTGCAAATCCCGGTCAAGGGCGTAAATTGAATTCATTTTGGATCAGATTTTTGAGAGAAGACTGCAATGCCTTTCTCAAAAATCTTTTCCTTGCCGGAATTCATCCTGAAGAATCTTCAGAAGAGCATCTCCGTGCCATTGATCCGGTTCCAGATAACTGCCCTCGGTCCACTCGTTCCAAGCGTTGAAAAAGAGAATCCGCTCTTCGGGAGGTCTGTCCGTCAGAAGCGCTTTCGTTTTCCGGATTACTTCGCGGAATGCTGCAGGATCAGTCTCCATGACCGGGAAAAACGGATAGCCAAGCCCGGCTTCATACACATCAGACGGAATCGTGCGCGGACTCGAGTCCCAGGCAACCGTCACAACCGGATAGTATGGTCCCGGCAGAGTCTTCAGCGCTTTCCGGCAGATGGCATAATATCCCTCCGCCGCCTCCCGGTAATCAATCCGGGGAAAGACATTCATCCACAGGTCTGTGGTGCAGACATTGTTATAGCTGGTGTAGCTGTCCAGTCCGATCTCCGTCACCCATGCTTCCTGGGAACATTCGGATACACGCGGATCGGTATCCAGAACATCAAACCAGATCCCGCTGATGTGGACTCCGGGAAGTCCTGCCTGTTGCGCTTTCTTCCGGAGTAGAGCCACAGCTCTTCCTGCTGCGGCAACTCCACCCATCTGACGGATAAAACGGTTCATTGCATAAATGGAAAAATATGGTTTCCCATTGACTCTCCAGTAGTTCGGCTGGAGAAAATAATGCTCCACAATGTAATCCCATACAAATCCGACACTTTCTGCTGTGGTTGTCCAGTAAAAGTTCACAGGGGAGGGGACTCCGCGACGGGCCGGATGAATATTCCGCCAGTCGTGATTTGCCCACATAAGAGCAAATTTCAGTCTGTTACGGTTCTCCGCATGAAGAAAACCTTCCTCCAGTGCGCGGGAAAGAAAGGGTCCGTCGTACCAGTACCAGTCAAAGACAAAGGCGTCGATTCCATGATTCGCCGCTGTATCGATTTTTTTTGCCATGACTTCCGGGCGGCTTTCATCTTCGTATCCCCATGCCGGGATCTTCGGCTGACGGTGTCCGGCAAAACGCGGACGGGCACATTTCACAACCTCCCATTCCGTCCAGTTCTTCCCATGAACGTTTTCGTTGCGTGGATCCGGGTGAAAGTTCGGAAAATAGTAGGCTGCACATTGTATTTTCGATTCCATTCAGAACAACTCCTTCTGTATTTTTTTCCTTAAATTATACAATAAATGAATGAAATAGAATATAACAAAATAGCAAAATCATAGAACGATCCGCTAAAAAATCTTTACTTTTCTGGAAAGACGGATATCTTTTCTGGAAAAGGAGTTCCTCATGAAACACTACGCTTCCAGAGTCTTTTTTGCCGATGCATCTTTCCCTCTGTTCGTGGGGAATGTGAAACAACAGTCCTACATGGAACCGCATGACCACGACTTTATCGAAATAGCTCTCGTTTCCCGCGGCAGCGCGATTCATTGTGTTTATGAGAACGGGGTGAGACGGTCCTACGGTCTGGTCCTCGGCGATGTTTATTCCATTCTTCCGGGAGAGGTGCACGGTTATCTTCATGGACGGGATTTCTCTCTCTATACAATCGCATTCCTGCCGGAAGTTGTGGAAAAGGAGCTGCCGGAGCTCCGGAAACTGCGATCCTGGAGTGCTCTTCTGACTCCGGCTGAAGGAGGAATCCGGAGAAAGCTTCATCTGTATGGAGGAAAACGCATCGATGCTGAAAATGCTTTGAAGCGGATTTCCTGTGAAATGACTCTTAAGCGCGAAGGCTGGCGCTTCTACGCGAAACTCGCTCTTCTGGAAACCTTGATCCTGATTTCCCGGTCGGAAACTGCCGAATGGAAAGTTTCCGCGAATCCGCGCGACACCGGAGTGTTTTACACTATTTCACAGATGGAGGCAAATCCTGCCGCAGTCTGGCGCCTGGACTCTCTCGCACAGTCCGCTCGAAAGAGTGTATCCTCCTACACCCGGAAATTCAGGGAGCAGACGGGACTTTCCCCCTTGAATTATCTTACCGGCCTCCGTCTCGACAAAGCCTCCCGTCTGCTCGAAGAAACCGAGCTCAGTATTGCGGAAATCGCCTTCCGCTGCGGTCTTTGCGATGCAAACTACATGACGAAACTGTTTCGTCTGCGACTTGGCGTTACTCCGGACAAATACCGGAAAAAACTCCGGTTCTGATTCTCCGCTCTTCCCCTTTCGAATCCGGAAAGCTACGATCAGGAGGCAGCCGGAGCATTTTCCTTCTGCGCATTGTCGCGCTGGAACCGGATCTGCGGCGGCGGAACTTCCATATTGCCTTTGATCTTGAAACGGTTCGGCCCCAGGAGTTCGTCAATCTCCTGAATGAGCTGCGGACTCGGCAGAACGTAAAATTCCCGACTGATTTCGATGAATGCCGTCTGTCCGCGTTTCAGACAGACACAGAGAACCACAGGCACCGATCCCGAATGGCGTTTCAGAAGGGTATGCAATCCTGCAAGAGTCTCTTTGGAACACTCGTCCTCAAAAAGATGCAGGTGCAGTTCGTTTGTCTGAGTTCCCATGATGTTTTCCAGCGGTTCAATGCTCCGGACACTGATGGATGCCGGCGCCGTATTCTCTTCGCTCTCCTCCCGGCGGATGTGTCCGATGACATAGATCGGCTTTTCCGGTTCCAGCAGATCTTTTGCCTCGTCGTAAGCCTTGCCGAAGACCATGCATTCGACACTTCCGTAGAGATCCTCCAGCTGAACAATCGCAAACGGTTTGTTGCTCTTTTTACTGATCTTTTTCATGACGGATTTAATCAGGCCGCCGATCTTGATCCCCTCATCCGCAACGCCCCGATCCTGCAACGCCAGCGTATTCATCGTCGAATAGGCGTTGAGAAGAACCGAATACTTCTGCGCCGGATGCCCGGAAACATAAAAACCAAGCAGATTTTTCTCATCTTTCAGCAGTTCCGTGGAATCAATCTCCGGAATATCCGGCATGACAACGGTATTGAAATCCTCCTGTCCCGGCCCGGCGAGAAGATCGAACAGGGATCCCTGTCCGCTTTCCTTGTCTTTGCGCCGATTGGCCGCACAGCTGACCGCCTCCGGAATCGTAACAAGCAGCTGGGAACGTTTGTATCCGGTAAAGTCGAACGCACCGCAACGGACCAGCGATTCAATCGCCCGGGAGTTGACCGCATTCCCGACCCGTTCCAGGAATTCCACCATATCCTTGTATGGTCCGTTGCTCTCCCGTTCCGCGATGATCGCATTGGAAGCTCCTTCGCCGAGGCCTTTGATCGCTCCGAGTCCGAAGATGATGTTTTGGCCGTCCACGGAAAAGTTCGTTTCCGATTTATTGACATCCGGCGGACGGATTGCAATTCCCATCTCCTTGCATGCATTGATCAGGAACGTCACCTTTTCCGCGTTTCCAAGTTCGCTTGTGAGAACCGCCGCCATGAACTCCTGCGGATAGTTTGCCTTGAGATAGGCTGTTCGATAGGAGACCATTCCGTATGCGGCGGAGTGAGATTTGTTGAAGCCGTATCCGGCGAATTTGTTGATTTTCGCCCAGATCTGTTCCGCGAGAGGAGCATCAATATCATTGGTTTCCTTGCAGCCCTTGATGAAGTTGAGTTTCTCCTTCTCCATGATGTCCATCTTTTTCTTTCCGATGGCGCGGCGGACAATATCGGCATGTCCGAGTGTGAATCCCGCGAGTTTCTGCACCACCTCCATAATCTGCTCCTGATAGAGCATGATGCCGTAGGTCTCCTTAAGAATCGACTCCATTTTCGGGTGGTCGTATTCAATGGGCTGAAGACCTTTCTTGCAGGCGACGAAGGTCGGAATGAACTCCATCGGTCCCGGACGGTAGATCGCAAGAAGAGCAATGATATGTTCAATTGTTTCCACAACGAACTGGCGGCAGAGCGCCTGCATTCCTCCGGATTCCAGCTGGAACACGGCAATGGTATCTCCGCGGTTCAGCAGATCGTAGGTGGGCTGATCGTCCAGCGGGATTTTATCGATGTCGATATCAATTCCCCGGTTCTTCTTGATATTGGCCAGAGCATCGGAGATCACGGTCAGAGTACGGAGTCCGAGGAAGTCCATTTTCAGCAGTCCGAGCTGTTCGCAGGGATGCGCAATAAACTGCACCACCGGTGCTCCGTCAGGACTGCGCTGAAGCGGAACCACATTGTCCAGCGGCATATCACCGATGATGACGCCGCATGCATGAATTCCAGTGGTTCTGTTCAATCCTTCGACCGGAAGCGCCTCTTCATAGATTCGTTTTGCATCAGGATCTTTCTCGAGCAGCTCCTTGAATTCGGCAATATCGAGGGCTTTTGCCAGAGTGAGTTTCGGATCGTTCGGCAGAAGTTTTGTCATCCGGTCTCCGACTGCTGGCGGATATCCGAGAACGCGGGCGCAGTCCTTGATTGCATTTTTTGCCTTGAGCGCTCCATAGGTTGCAATCTGAGCGACGGAATCGCGACCGTATTTCCGGCGGACATATTCGATGACTTCTTCCCGGCGACGTTCGCAGAAGTCGATATCAAAGTCCGGCGGCGAGACTCGTTCCGGGTTCAAAAAACGCTCGAAAAGCAGTTTATACCGCAGCGGATCGATGTTTGTGATTCCAGTCAGATACGCCACCAGACTTCCGGCTCCGGATCCGCGGCCGAGTCCCACCGGAATACCTTTCTTTTTCGCGGCGTTGATGAAGTCCCAGACCACGAGAAAATAGCTCGGATATTTCGTCTTGATAATAACGCTCAGTTCATAATCCATGCGCTTGCGGATGGTTTCGGCCAGTTCATCCTGTTCCGGTTTGTGGTTGTCCAGTTCGAATCCGTAGCAGCGTTTGACGTTGTCGATGCAGAGCTGACGGAGCACATCCGCCTGAGTAGTCGTTTCCGGAACCTGATAGACAGGATAATGGTTTTCCATCGTCTTGTCGATGCGGAACTTGAAGTTGCACCGTTCCGCAACGGCGAGCGTATTTGGGATCGCCTCCGGAATTTCGGTGCCGAAGATCGCATACATTTCATCATAGGTTTTATAGTAGAATTCCTGATGATCCATCATGGTCATGCGGTTTGCGTCATCGAGCTGACTGCGGGTGGAGATGCAGAGAAGAATATCCTGCGCCTTGGCGTGTTCCTTGCGGACATAGTGGATATCGTTGGTGGCGACCAGCGGCAGATCGAACTCCCGCGCGAGACGGACCAGCTGGGCGTTGACGGTCTTCTGCTCTTCGATTCCGTGGTACTGCACCTCCAGATAGAAGTTCTCCTTGCCGAAAATATCGAGATACTGGGAGAGAACCTTTTTCGATTCCGCGTCCCCTTTATCGAGAAACGACCTCGGCACCTCTCCCTGAATGCATGCGGAGAGGGCAATGAGTCCTTCGCTGTGAGCGGCAAGAAACTCCTTGTCAGTTCTCGGCTTGTAATAGAATCCGTGAAGCTGCGCATCGGAAACGATTTTGCAGAGATTGACATATCCAGTCTGATTGGTCGCCAGCAGGATCAGGTGATATCCGCGGATGTGGGGAACCGAGGGATCATGCACCTCTTTGCTGGTCGGTGCAACATAGACTTCGCATCCGATGATCGGCTTGATGCCAGCCGCTCCCATTTCCTCGTAGAATTCGATTGCTCCGCCCATGACTCCATGATCGGTCATTGCGCAGGCGGGTGCGTTGTTTTCCAGACACATCTTCACAAGGTCGCTTTTCCGTCTGCAGACCTCCTTGTCCTTGATGCGCGTTGACCAGGAAATCGCGGAGGCTCCGTCGAGAAGGCTGTAATCGGTATGGACGTGCAAATGGACAAACTGTTTCGCGGGAACGGCGATTTTCGTCGTTTCCGGTGTGATGATTTCCGGCATATTTTTTCCTTGTCTGAGTTTCGGGGCCCACGTCCCCGTCAGTGGTGAACGGTTCAACGAGCGCATCCGGTTTGCAATCCGCCGGACACATCAGCATACTCTATCATGCATGGTGTATTTTTTCCACTCTCCGGCGTGATTTTTTCAGAGGAAAACAAAACGGCTTCCACGGATTTCTCTCCGCAGAAGCCGTTTATGTGTGTTAGTCTTCGGTCTTTCCTGCTTTACTTGATCAGCGAGCAGGGACCGCCGACGCAACCGCCGGTACAGCTCATTACCTCAAGGAAATTGCCGGGCAGTTTTCCCATGGCATAGAGTTTCAGCAGTTTCACGGTCTTTTTGTCGATGCCGTTGATGAACTTGTTGTCCAGCTTGAATCCGATTTTGCTGAATTCCGGATTTTTCTCCTGCATTTCGCGCAGAACAGCTTCCGTAACGCCGCAGCTTTTTGCGTAGTTTCGAGCTGTGGCATTGGCCGGACGTTCAATCTGCCATTTTTCCTGTCCCATGATATCGATATTCATGCCGGCGAGCAATGCTCCCAGTTCTTCGAATGTCATGACATAATCGATCTCTTCCGCATCCATGGCCTCCAGACGCTTTGCAATGCAGGGCCCGATGAAGACCGTAATCGCATCCGGATGTTTTTCCCGGACGATTCTTCCGGCAAAACGCATCGGGCTCGGCGTGGTGGAGACCTTGTCGAGGAACTCCGGAACATGTTTTTTGACCAGTTCCACGTATGCGGTGCAGCAGGAGGTTGTCATGATCGGCTGTTTTGCGATCATCTTTTCCGCGAATTCCGCTGCTTCGTGCTCGGTCGTCATTTCCGCGCCGAGAGCGACTTCCATCACATCGGTGAATCCCGCCTTGTGGATCGCACTGAAGAGCTGTTCCACCGTTCCCGGGAACTGCATCAGCGCGGAGGGCGCCACCATGGCAACAACTTTCTTTCCCTCCTTGATCGCCTGCAGAATCCGGATCAGCTGGGAACGCTCCATGATTGCGCTGAACGGACATTTGTTGAAGCATTTGCCGCAGAAGGTGCAGCGGTCGAAATCGATTTCAGCGACGCCGTCGGCGTTTTTGCGGATTGCTCCAACCGGGCAGGCGTCCTCGCAAGGCACCGTCGTCTTGATGATGGCGTTGAACGGGCAGACCTGTTCGCATTTTCCGCACTTAATGCACTTTGTATAATCGATTTTCGAGTGCTGGTTTTCAACCGTGATCGCTCCTTTGGGACAGTTGAATACGCACGGCCGGGCAAAACATCCCCTGCAGTTTGTCGTAACATTGTAGCGGCTGTCCGGACATCCGGAGCATCCGGCGGAGCAGACCGACAGCGGCGGCTCTTTCACTTTCTCTTTTTTTGCCACCGCCTCCTGCAGATAGGATTTCAACGAGCGGTTTTCATCCGTTTCATTTTCCGATGCGAACCCGAGCAAAGCCATCAGACGATATTTCAAAACCGCCCGGTCATGGTAAATGCAGCATCTGCTCGACTGGCTGTGTTTCGGCCGGATCGACAAGGGAATCCGGTCAATGGTTTCCTCTAATTTTCCTGCTGTAAAATCTCTCACAACCCTGATCATCAGTTCGCGACGCATTCTTTCCGCGCCATTGCTCATCAGTGTCCTCCTCTGGTTTTTATGATCTCGAAAATTTTCTCACAGACTGATTCGACAGAGGCATTGCTCATCAGTTCGCCGTTGATTTTGACGAACGGAGCTCCGCCGAGGTTGTCGCTCGAACAGGCTTCCAGACAGGGAATCGCCGAAATATCGACAGACTCTTTCCACTGATCAGGCAGGATGTTTTCCAGACGCAGCAGCTCCGCCGCACCCAGCATGTAACATGCCGTGCCGCAGCAGATCTCGATTTTGATCTTTTGATCTTCCATTCAATGCCTCCTTGTCAATAATATTTAATTGTTACATGTTTCCGGTACTTCTGCCTCAGTATGTCGTGCAGACGTTTTATGATGTTCCGCCGGATCTCCAGATCAATCGGCAGATTCGGGTCCTGATGTGCTTCATTGACCTTGGTTCCGACGATGAATTCAATCACATCGCTGTCCATCATCTGTTCGATAATGGTTTTTGCTGCCGGCGGCGAATCTTCCCATGCATCGTTTTCCAGATCGGCCGCGACGCGCGTCAGGGTCAGGATTCCTTCCGTAGCGGTACCGATTCCCGGTATTTTGCCCGGCGGTGGCAGGCCCTTGCTGAATCGGACCAGTTTCAAATCGATTTCCACGCGTGTTTTCAATTCCCGTTCCACAATATTTGCGGTCGTTCCGCCGCAGATAATCACCTTGTTGGCGCCGGAATCGGGGAGGGCGAGCGCCGCAAATTCCCGGTCGTTTTCCTTGCGGAACGGCGGACCGGTCAGAATCCGGAGAACACGGGGATTGCGAAGATAGATCACCATGCAGCTGATGTCATCGATGCACTTGTGGTCCCGGTTGATGGAAAGTGCTTCATAGGCAACGGCCTGCGCAATATCTTTCGCAGAAATATCCGGCTCGCGGGTAATCAGATCCTGGATGAATTTCAGTTCGCCGCGACGCTGCCAGCCGAATTTGTATTCCCGACGGCCGAGACCCGCCTGAGTCACACCGTCGGAACAGGCGATCAGACGATCTCCGACCTCCATCCGGAGTTCGGAAATCGTCATTTCCCGATCCGGCCAGCGTTCGGAAACCAGCGTCTTCTGATTCTGCGGGACAATCTCAATGTTGTGGCGCAGATGAATGAACGGCGGATTGCCCATCTCAATGACTTTTGTCTTGCCGCCGATCTGCATATCGAAAATCGTGAAGGTCGCGTAGCTGATCTTCCGGTATTCGCAGACGGGGAGGGTATCCATGATGGTCTCCGCCGACTGGAGAATATCCATATTGGAACGGATGAACTTCATTGCCATGGTGGTGGTCATATTGGCAAGGAGGTTTGCCTTGATTCCGCTGCCGAGGCCGTCGGAAAGAACCGCGATGTTGCGGTTCTCGTTTTCAAGGCGCTCCCACTGGAAGTCGTCACCGCACGCGGACTGGCCGTCCTTGGTCAGCTGACAGCACTCCATTTCGACGAACAGAGAATCGTTTTTCATCATTTTGTTCCGTTCTCCCTGCCTTTGTCGGAATAGGTTCCGGCGACCTCTTTCAGGAGGATTTCCGTATCCGCCATGTGTTCGCCGAGATCGCGGGCGATTTTCTGGACCGTCAGCACGTTTTTCCGGATGACTTCGCGAGCCCGTTCCGCGATCTGTTCGCGTTTCAGCTCATTCTGCGTCACATCCTGGATCACGCATCCCACAATTCCCGCATTGATCGCAAACACACTGATATTCAGAATCTTATCTCCGGAAACCTGGTTGAACTTCTCGATCTCTCCGCCGTTGGCGAGAATACTTTCAAACAGATCCGTAAAGTCGATCATGGAAGAGAGATAGGCTCCGTTCAGATTGCCGCAGGAATCATAGGCAAGAAGAGTATCTTCGCCGCAAAGTTCGGCAAAGTGGCGGTTGCATTCCAGAACCTGCAGTTCCTTGTCCGCGATCACCACAGCCACCGGAATGTAGCGGATCAGCGCGTTGCTGGTCTTCTGCGACATCTGCCGCAGGTAGGTATGGCACATGGAGGTCTCCGCCTTGCCGTCCAGCATGGCGATGGCGAATTCACGACAGCTGTTGTAGCCGCATCCGCCGCAGTTCAGCTCATCCTCGATGGAGAATTTCCCGACACTTTCCAGAGCCTTCTTGATCGCCGCTTCATCAGGAACTTTCGGTGCAATTTTTTCCGGATAGACATATTGTTTGATATCCACCGGTACATCGCGTCCCACGCTGCTGCGTGCCGGACTGGTGGAGGCGGTTTCCATAATGACGTCGATTCTGGCGCCGTCCTGCTCCATGATGGGTCCGTTGACGCATCCGCCGTCGCAGGCGAGCATCTCGACAAAAATCTTGGTGTTGCTTTTCTTGAGCTTCTCCAGATCGACCCGTTCGATCATTCTCGAAATATTCGGCAGACCGGAAACCGCTACAAGACGGGCATCCACGGAAGGATCCCGCAGCGTGTCATTCATTCCGCCTTCGACGGAATAGACACGTCCTTCTTCCGCGGGGTAGGGGACCAGTTCAGTCTCTTCCATCTCTTCGAGGCGGATTCCCGCTTCCTGAAGCCAGGATTCCAGCGCGGCGAAGGTAATGGCAAGGCTCAGAACATCGGGGGAGCGGTCGGCTTCATTTTTCTTTGCGGCACAGGGACCGACAAAAATGGTTTCGATCTCCTCTCCATAGGTCTGCTTCAGCATTTTGCAGTGTGCCATCACGGGCGAGACCACCGGGAGGATTCCCGCGGTCCATTCCGGATAATACTTCCGCAGATAATCGACCGCTGCCGGACAGGCGCTTGAGAAATAGACTCCAGGTCCCGCCTTTTTCAGCAGTTCGGCGGTCTGCGCGCTGACCAGCTGTGCGCCGAGAGCCGTTTCACTGACTCCCGCGAATCCCAGTTTTTTCAAAGCACCTGCAAGTTTCGCTATTCCGATTCCTTTGAAATAACCGATGTAACTGGGCGCGATCGACGCATACACTTTTGCTCCGGATTCCAGCAGATATTTTGCCCGGGAAAGGTCGGAACGAACCTTCTTCGCATGTGCGGGACACACCTTGACGCACTCTCCGCAGCTGACGCAGAGTTCCGGAATCACCGCTGCCCGCGCGTTAATGATTTGAATCGCTTTGCAATGACAATGGCGGACACATTTATAACAGTCCTGACAGGCATTGGCAGTCGTGTAAATAGGAAAGTTCTGATTCATGAAAGCGCCCCGTTGTTTTGATTCATTATGAGTTCAGAGAAACGAAAAACATGGAAATATATACATCTTTCCCGCTTTTTTCACGCGGAAAACATCATTTTCCCGGAAATAATTTTTTCATGATGTCGAGCATGACGCCGCTGTCCACCTTGGTATAGACTTTGTCGTCCACCAGAATAATCGGCCCATCGGCGCAGCGGCCCTTGCAGAGGGATCCTTCCAGTTCCACATCAATCTCATCTTTCAGATTGTTTTCCTCCAGAAACTTCTGAACGACTTCAACGTTCCGCTCGTTTCCCCTGGAAAAACAGGAACTTCCTATGCAGATCGTGATTTTCGGTTTCGCCATGGTGCTGCTCCTTATTAACGTTTGATCTCAAGAGTATATAAAAAAATCCGGGTTATAATACCAGCAATCGTGAGTAATATAACCCGAATCCTGAAAAAGTCACGTCTGAATCCGAAGATTCTGGAGCGCGCCGGCTGGAAACCGGCGCGCTGCCGTTCCCGGATTATTTCCCGTAATAGGCTCTGAGGAACATTTCCTTGATTTCGGAGATCAGAGGATAGCGCGGGTTGGCGCCGGTGCACTGATCGTCGAAGGCGTCTTCGCTGAGTTTGTCGAGCGCGGCGAGGAACTGCTTTTCAGGGACTCCGGCTTCCTGGATGGTTTTCGGAATCTGGAGTCTGTCTTTGAGTTCCTGGACTTTGGCGATCAGGCGTTCGACCTTTTCGTCATCGTTCTTGCCGCCGAGTTTCAGGAAGTCGGCAAGGCTGGCGTAACGCTCCTTGGCATCCGGGCACTTGTACTGCGGGAAGGTTCCCTGCTTGGTCGGCTTGGTCGTCGCATTGAAGCGGATGACTTCGTTGATCAGGAGGGCGTTTGCAAGTCCGTGCGGGATATGGAAGGCTGCACCGAGCTTGTGCGCCATCGAGTGGCAGACACCGAGGAAGGCGTTTGCAAATGCCATACCGGCGATGGTCGATGCGTGATGCACTTTCTCTCTGGCCTTCTCATCGACTGTGCCGTTCTCGTATGCCGCAGGCAGATACTTGAAGACCAGGCGCGCGGCTTCACGGGCAAGACCGTTGGTGTATTCGGATGCCAGAATGGAGACACGTGCTTCAAGAGCATGGACCAGAGCGTCGATTCCGGAATATGCCGTGAGTTTCTTCGGCATGTTCATGACAAGGCGGGTATCGATGATGGCCATGGTCGGAGTGAGTTCGTAGTCTGCCAGAGGATACTTGTTTCCGGTGGTTTCGTCGGTGATGACGGCGAACGGGGTGACTTCGGAACCGGTTCCGGAGGTTGTCGGAATGGCAACGAGAGAAGCCTTTGTTCCGAGTTTCGGGAACTTGTACACGCGTTTCCGGATGTCCATGAAGCGCATGGCGATATCGTCGAAGTGGATTTCCGGGTGTTCATAGAGGAGCCACATGATCTTTGCGGCGTCCATCGGGGAGCCTCCGCCGACTGCGATGATGACATCAGGCTGGAAGGAGTTCATGCGCTCCACGCCTTTGCGAGCCGTGCCGAGGGTCGGATCGGGAAGAACGTCGGAGAAGACTTCGGATTTGATTCCCATCTCTTCGAGGAACTGGAGAGCATCGTTCAGCAGACCGTTCTCATAGAGGAACTTGTCGGTGACGAAGAACGCGCGTTTCTTGTCGCTGAGGTCGCTGAGACCCTCTCTCAAGCAGCCGTATTTGAAGTAGATTTTCGGCGGGACTCTGAACCAAAGCATGTTTTCTCTCCTCTGTGCTACCGTTTTGACGTTCAAAAGATGTTTCGGTGTGACGTTCTGGCTGACGGAGTTTCCGCCCCAGGAGCCGCATCCGAGCGTCAGGGAGGGGTCGAGCTTGAAGTTGAACACATCACCGATTGCGCCCTGGCTGGAAGGCATGTTGATCAGGACTCGGCAGGTTGCCATTCTGTTGCCGAATTCCGTAATCCGGTCTGTATTTCTGGGATTGGTGTAAAGCACACTGGTGTGTCCCATTCCGCCGAATTCGATCAGATCTTCGGCAATGTCGAGAGCGTGTGCGAAATCCTTTGCCTTGTAGAGAGCAAGCACCGGAGAGAGTTTCTCGCGGGAGAACGGATAATCCGGGCCGACTCCATCGGTTTCCGCGATCAGGACCTTGGCATCTTCCGGAACCTTGATTCCGGCCATTTCCGCAATCTTGTATGCGCTCTGTCCGACAATCTTTGCGTTGAGTTTGTGATCGACAATGATGGTTTCGCCGACTTTTTTGGCTTCTGCCTTGCTGAGAATGTAAGCACCGCGCTTGATGAATTCCGCTTTGACTTCGTCGTAAATGCTTTCAACGACTGTAACAGACTGTTCGGAAGCGCAGATCATACCGTTATCAAAAGTCTTACTCTGGAGAACGCCGCTGACCGCCATCAGGATGTCGCAGGTCTCATCGAAGACTGCCGGGGTATTTCCGGCACCCACGCCGACTGCGGGAACACCGCTGGAGTAAGCAGCTTTCACCATACCCGGTCCGCCGGTGGCGAGAATCAGGTTGATCATCGGATGGCTCATCAGGTGCTGGCTGAGTGCAACGGTCGGTTCCGGGATCCAGCCGATGATTCCTTCCGGAGCTCCTGCGGCAACGGCTGCATCCAGTACGACTTTGGCTGCGGCAATCGTCGATTTCTTGGCACGCGGATGGGGGCTGAAAATGATTCCGTTTCGGGTCTTCAGGGCAAGAAGTGATTTGAAGATCGCTGTCGAAGTCGGGTTCGTGGTGGGGACAATACCGGCAATCAGGCCGACCGGTTCCGCCAGTTTCATGATACCGAATCCTTCGTCGTATTCGATCATGTCACAGGTCTTTTCCGTTTTATACTTATTATAAACGTATTCGGAAGCAAAGTGGTTTTTGATCACCTTGTCTTCGATCACGCCCATGCCGGTTTCGGCAACTGCCATCTTCGCAAGTGGAATACGAGCTTCGTTCGCAGCGATTGCCGCCGCCCTGAAGATGTCATCAACCTGTTCCTGTGTATAAGTCGCGAATTTTGTCTGAGCGGCTTTCACCTTTGCGATGGTCTCGTTCAGTTCTTGAAGCTGCTTGGCGGCTTCATCAACCTTAGTGTCTGTTTCCGGTGTAATTTTCTTTGCCATTCTATTCACCTCTGTTTTCACTGTTGTTGAAAAAGTCTTTCACTTGCTGAAAGTTTACTTTTTTTTCTTATGGCATATAATGTACATCATTTCACAGATATTTCAAACGTCATTTGTGATTTTTTGTGAAAAATAAAAAAGAGAAAACAAAAACCATTGTGAAATAGTGAACAATAAAATGCTGTTTTCTTTCTTTTTTGAACTTAAAATCTTGTTTTTGAGCCTGATTTTCTGAGTGTAAGTCTCAAAAAAAGAATTGTTGAAATGGATGAATGCAAAGGGGGTTGTGATTGTTGTTTTCTTGAAAACATTGTTGTGAAATCTGTAACGATATTAAAAAATACCTGTTTTCAGCGAAAAAACATTCTTGCTGTGAAAATAAGATAGGAAGAGGAAATATTCCCTTTGCCTTGTCAGGATGTTTTTCTCAGAGAACATCTTTATATAAAGATGAGTCCTTGAAAAAATCTGATTTTTTATTCGGTTAATCGTTTTTTCAGTTGAAAAAATAAAACCTTATGCAATAGTACCAGAAGTATCAAAAGATTTGAGGCATATTGCTGCCTGTTTGAACTGAAACTACACGGAAGATTCTGCGATAGATGAAGGGAAAAAGTTTTTTCGAAAAACTGGATCCGCTGACAAGGAAATTTGTGGAAACACATCCGGACACCTGTGCAATGGTGACAACGAATGTTTCTCAGAAACTCTTTTATGCGGTTCTCTTTCTGTTTCTCCTGTTTCTTTTAAAGTACAGGTGGGATATCTTTGTATTTCTTGTTTGCGGTGTGCTGATGCTTCTTTATGCGGGAGCCGTGCTTCTCCGCGCAGTTGCGGCGGTCTATTCCGTCTGCGGGCGAGGCGAGATCCGGGTCGATCCGAAAGAGCTGGAGTCTTTGAAAGACGAGGAACTCCCCTGTTATACAATTCTTCTGCCGCTCTACAAGGAGCCGGAGGTGGCTCAGAAAATTTTAAAACGGATCTCGGGTCTGGATTATCCGCCGGATAAGCTGGATGTGAAGCTGCTTCTGGAAAGTGATGATACCGTCACCTATCAGGAGTTGACCAAAGCGAAACTCCCACCCAATTTCACGATTCAGCGGGTGCCGGATGCCCAGCCGAAAACCAAGCCCCGCGCCTGCAATTTCGGACTTCATGAGGCAAAAGGCGAGTTCTGCGTCATTTACGACGCGGAAGATATTCCCGATCCGGATCAGTTGAAAAAGGCATTTCTGGTGTTTCGTCACGACACTTCCGGAAAATTAGCCTGTGTTCAGGCGAAACTCAATTACTACAATTCCCGCCAGAACTGGCTGACCCGTTTTTTTACAGTGGAATATACGACCTATTTTGATCTGGTTCTTGCCGGATGGCAGAGATTCAACATACCGCTTCCGCTTGGAGGCACTTCCAACCATTTCCGGACGGAGATTCTTCGCAGGGCAGGGGGATGGGATCCGTTCAATGTTACTGAAGACTGCGAACTCGGCATCCGTATTTATGAGAATCACTGGGAGACGGTGGTTCTGGATTCGACCACTCTGGAAGAGGCCAATTCCAGACTCTGGAACTGGATGCGGCAGCGTTCCCGCTGGGTGAAAGGATTTATTCAGACTCATCTGGCGCATTACCGCAATCCGCTGGTCACGATCCGAAGACTCGGATTATACGGAGCGATCGGTTGTTACATGTCGGTCGGCGGTTCCTCTCTCATGATGCTGACGAATCTGATTTACTGGCCGCTGACTTTATTTTATCTGTTTTTAGTCTGTCACGGACTTTGTTCCGGGGAATCGCTCTCCTCCATGCTGATTGCTTCAAATACGCTGGAACATACGTATCAGGGGGTTCACATCGGGTCTTTTGTTTTTAAGCCGTGGCCGCTGCTTTACATTGGTCCGGGGGAAAGTCCTTTCTGGTCGCTGGTTTCCCAGATTTTCTGTGTTTTTTCAGTGTTTCTCTTGTTTTCAAACGTTCTCCTGGTGGGAGTGCATGTGGCTGCGGTTATCAAGCGGAAGTTCTATCATCTGATTCTGCCGGCGCTTCTGATGCCGTTCTACTGGATCCTGATCTCCTGCGGCGCATGGAAAGGTTTTCTTCAGATCTTCACCAAACCGTTTTACTGGGAAAAAACGGTACATGGTCTTGATTCCGAATATATTACACAACTCCAACAAACAAAGGGAGAACAGGTTGAATGAAGAATATTCGTAATTTTACACTGATAGAGCTCCTCGTGGTGATTGCCATTATCGGCATCCTGGCGGCGCTTCTGATGCCGGTTTTGAACAAGTCCAGAGAGAAGGCTCAGGATGTCACGTGCATTAATAATCTGAAACAGTTCGGTATCGGGATTGCCACCTATCGAGCGGATTGCGATGACAAAATGCCCATGTGGATTTCGGATCTGCATCCGCAGTACATTCCGTCTGCCAAAAGTTATGAATGCAAAATGGATCGCAACAACAAGAACGCCACCGGCGATCAGTGGAAACTGAATACCCCCGGTTCAACGGGTTCGACTCAGAAATTCAAGGAGGCATTTGATTTTCCCGCAACCGAGCCGACTGGTACGTATGCCCGCAACATCCCGGATGACGATCCCCGCAGAAAACTGAAAATCAGTTATCTGTACGAATTCGCGTATAACGAATGTCTCAGCTGGGAACTTGCGGAAGCCACCGGGAAAACCTGGTGGGAGCTGAAGGATTTCCAGATGCGTTCCATGCGTCCGGTGGATGTGAGTGCGGAATATAATGATGAAACACCGTTTTCCAAGCGTCTTTCCACGTTCCCGGTTCTCCGCTGTTTCTGGCATATGGTGGATAAAAAGGATGCGCCGGTATTCAATCTTTCTTACAACGGCAATATCTTTTACAGCGGACCTCCCGCATGGGAAATCAACTCCTGGACACAGAAGTGAGCTGATATGAAACCGATCTCTCTGCTGTTTCTGATTCTGTCTGTCGCTCTTTCCGCCGCAGCGTTTGAGTTTTCCGGGGAATGGAAGGCGGAAGCCAACGGCCGCGCTCTTCCCAAAAAATGGGATGGTGCGGAACTGAAGACCTCTGCGGAATTTCCCGGCGGAGTTCTTGTTTATAAGGAACAGCCTCGTTATTTGTTCCGTCCGGACCGCAGAGCATTCGATTCCCGTGAGCTTGTGATGGAAGTCAAGGTGGAAAATACCACCTCTCCGCTGAAAGCATGGATCTTTGTGAAGGATAAGGAGGGGGCCTGGTTTCAGTCGGCAAAAGAGTTTTCGCTCAAACCGGACGAGTGGACCCGCCTGAGCGTTCGACTGGATATCCCCGGAAAAGAGCTGCTGCCGATGGGACATAATGCAGTCTGGAACGGATACTATGCCTCAAAAATTTTCTCGGCGGGATTGAGTATTTACAGCGAGGAGATGCAGAAAGCGGAATTTTCCGTCCGGAATCCGATGTTCGAGGGTAAACGGGAAGCTCGATCTCTTGCCGTCATGGACTGGGAGATGCCGAGTGCGGCGGCGGAATACGATCTTGTGCGTTCCACGTTTCAACTGACCAGAGAATATTTCAATCCGTTCAATCCCGATGAGATTGCTGTTGATTTTGAAGTGATTGCGCCATCCTCCGGCGGAGTGGTGAAACGTTATCCGGCGTTCTATTCGCAGGATTGCCGGCGGGATCTGCATTTTACTCGGGAACTGGTGGTGCTTCAGGGGCGTCCGTTCTGGGAGTTCCGATATGTGCCGAAGGAGAAAGGCAAACATAAAATCCGTCTCCGGATTATGGATGCGACCGTGGATCCGGTGGTCGCCTTTACGCTGTATACGGACTGGCGGGAAATGGATGTGACGCCGTCGAATGCACCCGGTTTTATCCGGGTTAGCAAACGCAATCCGCACTATTTTGAGTATGAGCGGGGAGGCTTTTTCTATCCGATCGGGATCAATATCCACTCCAATACCGATCAGAGAAGCGAAAACAGTTTCGGCTTCGGGCACCTTCCTGACCGCGGCAATGTCGATTACGAAGAATATATCCGGAGCTGTTCTCAGGCGGGAATCAATCTGATGGAAGTCTGGATGGCATCCTGGACTTATGCGATTGAGTGGAGTTCCTCCCGTTCCGGATTTTACGGCGTCGGCAACTACAATCTGGTCAATGCCTGGAAGCTGGATTATCTCCTGAATTACGCAAAGCAGTACAATATGATGATTAATCTGGTGCTTGATAATCATGGAAAAATAGCCGATGTCTGCGATCCGGAGTGGTACGATTCCCCTTACAATGCCAAAGGAATCTTTGCGGTGGCGAATTCGGCGTTTCTTCAGAATGCCGATGAATTCTGGTGCGATCCGAAGGCCATTGATTTTGCCCGGAAACGCAACCGCTATATTGCAGCCCGTTGGGGTGCCTATCCCAATATCTTTGCAATGGAGCTTTGGAGCGAGGTCGATCTTGTCAGCAATTCTCATAAGAGAAGAGATGATAAAAGCATGATTAAATGGCATCAAATGACAGCAAACGACATTAAACGTGATACACAAGGAGAATATCTCGTTGCCACACACGTCTGCGGCGATATCGGAAATGTTATGGGTTGGAAGGCTCTGACGATTGAGCCGAAAGAGCTGGATCATGTCTGTGGAGATGCCTACCGCTCCGCCCAGATTCCAATTGTAAATCAGATGCAGAAACATCAAGCGCATATTCAGAATATAGCGAAACCGGCACTGATTACAGAATATGGCGGAACCGCCGGAGGTTCCGCGTTTTCGCTGTTGACGGGAGACATTCACGGAGGCGTATGGGCGGCACTTTTTACCCGTCACGCGGGAACTCCGCTGCTCTGGTGGCATGATTTCATCCACATTCGGAATCAGTATGCTCATTACAAAGGATTCTCCGAATTCATAAAAGGACTGGATCTCCGGAACGGCCGCATTACCTATGGAGTGCTTGTTGTTGAGGGAACTTTGCCGAAGCTGCCGCCGCAGCCGGTGCTGAACAAGACAAAAAAGCTGTTCCACTCCCTGAAGCAGATCGCCGTAGTGCCGGAAAAGGGACTGAGCGGACTTTTCCTGAATCAGAACGGAACGTTTGTCTGTGGCTGGATTTACAATGTGGAGCAGCTCTATCACTATCTGAACGATCAGAACGATGTTCCCGTAGCCCGCAGCGTGCATGCACGTATGAACACGAAGCTGGAACCGGGAATCTATCTGCTTCAGTTCTTTGATACGCTGACGAACCGGCTGCTGACCTCCCGTCTGCTTTCGCTGAAACAGACGAATCAGCTGACGCTGGACTGTCCGGATATCCGTCTGGACGCATCTTTCAAACTGACCAGAATCGGAGGAGCCAGATGAAGGCCGCTTTTTCCATCCTGATTTCCCTGTTTTGCGGAATTCTTTTCTGTACACTCGCCTATCTTCAGCTAGAGTCCCGACCGAAGGCAAGAATGACCACGGCTGAGGCGGGATCTCATCAGCCATCCGTTGCGCGGCTTCATCAGAAGACGGAAGCTCCTGCGCCTCGTAAAACGGCAGAAAAAAAAGGATGGCTGGAAAAGGATGCTGGATATTGTCTGACCGTTCGGAACAATGTCCGGAACAAGGAAGGGTATCTGGATCTCCGAACCCTCTGTCTCCCCGGAGGAACTGCAAATGGACTGCGGGTCTATGATTCCAAAGGGAAAAAAGTTTCGGTTCATCAGTATGACAATGACCATCTGCTTGTTCCCGGTGCGCCTGGCCCGGAAACATATCAGGTTTATTACGGTTTTCCGAAACTTCAGTCGATGAGTCGCTGGAACGGCTCGAAAAGAACGATTCCGCCGAATTTCCGGCTCCGTCAGGAGGATATCATGCGGCGCTATCCGTATCACCCGTCGGAAATCAATCGTCTGGAAAATATGAAGCGCAACAATCCGTTTCTGCGTGCGCAGCGGGATCTCTGGAAAGCGCTTGGCAAAGCATGTACAGAACAAGCGGCTCTTCTGGAACAGGTCTGTTCCAATCTGACGCCGGATCTGAAAAAATTGAACGGAATTTCCTCCAAGGCGTATCTGACCGCTGTTCGCGCTTTGAATCGGAAGGCGGAATCCGCTTCCCGAAATGCGGCGGATCTTCTGGAAGATACATTTTTTTCAAATTTCAAAAATCGGAACTGGTGGGGAAGAAATGTTACCCGGATCTTCTTCACACGCCGTCCTTTTGATACGGACCGCAATCTGCTGACACGGTTTAGCGGAATGCTCTCTGTGCCGGAAGACGGAGAGTATGAGTTCCGGCTGAATACGAATTCCACTCGTATTTTCCGGGTGGACGGGAAAACGGTCCTGCGCCGATTCGGAGAATTTCAGGCTCCGGATACGGCATCCATCGGGACGGTGGATGAATTGACGCTGCCTTTGAAGCACGGCTCCTGTTTTATCGAATTTCTCTATTATAAAGGTCCCATTACGAACTGGGCGGCACTCTCCTGGAGAAAGAAAGGGGAGGGGAAGTTTCGGCTGATGAGCGAGGATGATTTTGCTCCGGCGTCTCCGGTCGAACCGTTAAAGGTGACTTCGAAAAAAGGGGAACTTTTCCCGCTGGTTCAGAGAAACGATTCTCTTGCCCTGTTTACCGCCAAGCACAATCCTTACTCGCTGGATCATTATAAGGTGTTAAACGGGGATCAGTTTGCGTATCACTGGGAAATCGATGGAACGAAAGTGGATTCTTCCGTCAATTATTTTGCCATGAAAACGCTGAATGATCCTGTTTTGAAAATCGTTCCGGAACCGAACTCCGGCTTTGCTCCGTTTACGGTTCTGCGAAAGGAGAGGGCAGGGGAGAAAGCGCCGCTCCGCCCGGATCTTTCCATCAAGATCTGGAGTCCCTATTTTCTGTATGATGATGAATATGGCGGCATTACTCTTGAAATCAACTCCGGCCTGCCGATTGATTATACTGCATTTTTAAAAGCCAGCGTGCAGGGGAGCAATCCTTATCTTTCCTCCTTCACGGAGCCGTGCAGAATTGCGGCAATGCCGATGGAGCATGATGATCGTTTTGCTCAGAATCAGATCTCCAAAAAATATTTTCCTGTGGATGGAAAAGGCATTGAACATTCTTTCCGGGTGGATTTTTCGATTGCCATTCCGCAGCTGAAATTTGATTCTCGCGGAATCCTTGTCTCGCCGGTGGATGAACTGCCGGAGTTGAAAACCTCGGGGGAGGGGCTCTGCGATCCGGATGGCAGAAAAGTGCTGGTAATTCTGCACCGCATGACTCTGCATGAAGTCCGAGCCTGGGAACTTCTGAGAAAAATCGAAAATGAACTTCGGCCTGTGACGCGGCTGCTGGTTGTGGCGGAAAACTTCAACGGGTTGAAAGAGAAACTGAAAGCCCGTCTGAAAAATCGGAACATAGAACTGGAATTTGTGGAATGGAAACGTTCTCCGCTGCCGTCGGGAAGTGCAGCTCTGGAAACGATCCCAACTGTGCTGAACCATCTGAAAACAAGCCGCGCGGATGCGGTTCTCCTGATTCCTCTGGCGCTCGACCGGCACGGAAATCTCGGCATCCGGGAAGAGATGAATGCGATTGCAATGCTTGCGGAAGTTTTCATCAACCGGAAGGGAATCCGGTCGGTGTTTCTTTCGACGCCGTTTCCGCTTGCGCCGGATCTTCATGCGGATTATGCAGAAGCTGATCGGCGTTATGGGGAATATCTCAGAAAACTGAGAAGAGAAAAGGGGCTCCGGCTGATCGAACTGGATGCGTTGCTGAGGAAAAGCGGAGAGTGGACCTCCGATGCCTATTCTGTCAACGGAGAAAAAACCGGTCTTCCGTATGGACTTACGGATGCGTCCGTGGAAATTCTCTCCTCTGAAATTGAAGGAAAATAATCCTTTTCGCTGGAAAAGCTCCGCATTTGAATCTATATTATCCAATGCAACACTGTAAAATAGAGGAGGCTTGCCAGTCATGGATGCGGCAGAAGCAAAAGCAGTCAATTCCAATTTCATTACGGAAATCATAGATAACGATCTTAAAACGGGCCGTTGCGGCACACAGATCGTCACTCGTTTTCCTCCGGAACCGAATGGATATCTTCATATCGGACATGCAAAATCAATCTGCCTGAATTTTGGAACGGCAAAGCAGTATGGCGGAGTCTGTCACATGCGTCTGGATGATACCAATCCGACCAAGGAGGATACCGAATATGTCGATTCCATTCTGAACGATGTCCGCTGGCTGGGCGGAGACTGGGGAGATCAGCTGTTCTATGCATCGGATTACTTTGAGAAACTGTATGGATACGCGGTGGAGCTGATCAAACGCGGGAAAGCATATGTCTGCAACTTGACCGAAGAACAGTTTAATGAGTACAAGGGAACGCTGACTGTTCCAGGGCGTCCGAGTCCATGCCGGGATCGTTCCATTGAGGAAAATCTGGATCTTTTTGAACGGATGCGCAAAGGTGAGTTTCCCGATGGAGCGTATGTCCTGCGGGCGAAAATAGACATGGCCTCTCCGAACATGCATATGCGCGACCCGGCTATTTACCGGATTCGCCACGCATCGCATCACCGGACCGGGGATAAATGGTGCATCTATCCGCTGTATGATTTTGCACACTGTCTTTCCGATTCGATTGAAGGAATTACCCACTCCATCTGCACGCTGGAGTTTGAAATTCATCGTCCGCTTTACGACTGGATCCTGGAGGCGCTGGAGACCCCGTGCCATCCCCGCCAGATTGAGTTTGCCAGATTGAATCTGACTTATACGGTCATGAGCAAACGCAAACTTCTGGAACTGGTCAAAGAGGGGAGGGTGAGCGGATGGGATGATCCCCGTATGCCGACAATCTGTGCCTATCGCAGACGTGGAGTGCCTGCAGTGGCAATCCGCAATTTCTGCGAAAAAGTCGGAGTGACCAAGTTCAACAGTCTGACGGATATCGCTTTGCTGGATTACTGCATCCGGGAAGAACTCAATAAAACGGCAAACCGTTATATGGCGGTCATGAATCCGGTGAAACTCGTGATAGACAACTATCCGGAGAATCTTGTGGAAGAGATGGATGCGGTCAATAATCCGGAGGATCCGTCGGCGGGAACTCGAAAAGTGCCGTTCTCGAAGGAAGTTTATATTGAGGAATCGGACTTCATGGAGGTTCCGGTCAAGCAGTTCCACCGTCTTTCCCCTGGAGCCGAGGTGCGTTTGCGCTATGCCTATCTGGTGACTTGCACATCGGTGGTCAAGGATGAAAATGGAAAGATTCGTGAGATTCATTGCACTTACGATCCGGCATCCAAGGGTGGAAATGCTCCGGATGGCCGTAAGGTGAAAGGGACCATCCACTGGGTCTCGGCTGCTCATGCGGGGAAGGCGACTGCTCGTCTTTATGACAAGCTCTTTACGATTGAAGATGTCGGAGCGATTCCCGAAGGCGAAGATTACAGAAACTATCTGAATCCAGACTCTTTGAAAGAGGTCTCCTGCTTCATTGAACCAGCTCTGAAATCCGTGAAACCTGGGGTAGGGGTGCAGTTCGAACGAACTGGGTACTTCTGTCTGGATGAGGCGGATTCCAAAGACGGAGTTCTGGTTTTCAATCGGACCGTGGCTCTGAAGGATTCCTGGCAGAAAAAAATCTCGCAGAAAAATTAAACGCCTAAAAACATCGGGCAGGGAAGGGGGCTTTTATATGAAAGAAGCCAATACGGCTCCGACCATTCTGGTTGAAACGGTCGGTGTTTTTGAGACGAATTGTTACTTTGTCTATCCGAAAAAGGAAGGTACGTTATACATCATTGATCCCGGTGGGGATGAGGAAAAACTGCTGGAAACTCTGGCAACTTTTCATGATGTAAAGCAATATCAGATTCTTCTGACCCATGCACATGTAGATCATATCAGCGGGGCAGGGGCGGTTGCAAAGAAAACAGGACTTTCGTCAGTATATCTGCATCCTGCGGATCTGCCTTTGTACAACAGTCCGGAAAATGCCCTGCTCCCGTATCTGCCGCCGGCAAAAAATCTGCCGCCGGCTCACTGGGCTCCGGAAATGACGGATTTTACGATTATTACAACGCCGGGACATACTCCAGGCGGGGTCTGTTACTATTTTGAATCGCTGAACGCTCTCTTTTCGGGGGATACGCTTTTTTCGGGATCTGTTGGACGAACGGATCTGCCCGGCGGCGATTATGACAGTCTGATGAAATCCATCCGGCAGAAGCTGATGATCCTGCCGGAAAAACTGGCGGTTTTCCCCGGTCATGGCGAGCAGACAACAATCGGAATAGAAAAATCATTTAATCCATATCTTGCCCAATAACCCCCTCTCCTTAGTTTCCACCAGGGGAGGGGTAATCTAATCCATATCCCTTCCCTGAAATCTCTAAAGACTCATATTTTTTGATATGAGTCTTTTTTTTATGCCAGTAAAGATTCCTGTCTCAAAACTTACAGAGCTATGTTGATTTCTTTACATAATTATTGACATTTTATTAACATTTTAATATTTTGAGACTTTTTTCTTTCGAATATGAGTTCAATCTCTTAATCCCCTCTCCTCGGACGACAGTATACTTGACTTAACATAATATATATTATGCGACGTTGTAAATAGAGCTTTCAGCCCCCCTCTGGATCATCCATGACTCTCTATATGGAGTCAAGTTGATGGGATACATAAAGAGCAAATACAATGTTCTTCCTTTCTTCAAATGCTTTCAGAATTTGTGTTTTACATTCTCTGGCATCAAATCAAAAATATGCTCAGAAAATCCATATTAGAGCGATCAGAATTACGATAAAGCATTACTGCACGGCTTGGTCTGCCCTGTCTTGTCTTCCTGATAAAATACAGGTATTTTTATTTTTGATAAAAAATGGGAGAAGGGGAATATAGAGTGATTATATATTGCCTTTGGATTTATTCTTTTGAAATAAATAACAGTAAGATATCTGGTAATAGAGTATTATTATTTGAATTTATCAAAAAATAAGATATATTTGTCCCAATCGTATGGATTGATGACTGTTTGGATGGAGAGAGGTTTTTATGAAAACGTATTGGAAAGCAAAATCTATTTTAACAGAGAATGAAAGAGTCTTTTACAGGATCCTTGCGGAACGATTAGCTGCAGAACATATCCTTTTATGCAAAGTAAGAATGGAAGATGTGATTCACGTTGACTTCAACCTGAAAAATCGAAATTTTGCAGCATATCAGAGTGCAAGAGGGAAAATGAAAAACAGGCATTTTGATTTTGTCATCTGCGATGCGAAGACTCAGGAAATTCAGCGAATCATTGAACTGGATGGTTGGACACACAGGAAAGACAGTGAGGCGGAAGCGGATAAATTCAAGGATGAGGCCTGTGCGGAAGCAGGTTTGAAAATCATTCGAATCGATTATCAGGAAATGAATTATCCGGAAGAGATGCTTCAGAAAATCGTAAGAGGGTAAGAGGGGAACCTTAAAGAATATCTCTTGCTCCCCTGCCCTGTTTTTGAGATTCAAGGAGTTTTTCTGCCACTTCTCGATTGACGATCTTAAGACCTAATCGGTTTGCAAGTTCTTCGCATTCATTATATTCCAAAAGTAGATGGGAGGGATGATGTGCATCGCTGCTGATAACGACTTTGGCTTTGTTTTCCGCAGCGAGTTCCCAGAACGGTTCCCATGGATAACGATAACGGTCTTGTCCATCTATTTTGAATTTGCCTCTGCGGACTCCGTTTGCATTGATTTCCAAAGGAATATCGCGTTCAACAGCTAGAGATATGATCTCCTGAAACCCTTTTTTCACTTCCGGAGTCATCCGTTCCACCATGCAGGCGAAACCATCCGGATGAGCTAAAAAAGCAATCGGAAGGTGTTCCATCGTATCCAGAGTCTGGCGGAAAAAAGCCTGGATGACCTCCGGATTTCCCCATGATTCCGAATAAAAAGGATAGATTGTTCCATCCGGCATTTTCACAAAATGAGCAGCACCAATCAGATAATCCAACCCCACCTCCCCCAGAAGATAATCGGAATAGAATTCTTTTCCAAGATCGGGGCAATACTCCACTTCAAGTCCGGCAAGGACGTGCAGATCTGGGAATTTAGCTTTTGCCGCTTCAACCTCGCGGCGATATGTTTTCAGTTCTTGAAAGAACATTCTAGAGCCATGATAGCGTTCGTCGGGGAACGGCGCATGATCGGAAAAACCCAGAATTTCAAAATTCTGTTCCAATGCGGCGGCACAATAGTCTTCCGGCAACCCAGAGGCATGACGGCAATGAGCGGTATGGGTATGCAGATTAACCTTTTTTTCCGAATAATTCTTTTCCACTTTTCATTCCTGTATTATTTTTGTCTTCTGACAAAAAGTTCATACTGATTTTTCCCTGCACGAAAACTTCGCCGGAAGAGGTATCCCATTTTCTCCAGAGTTTCCGCGGAAAATCTTCCGGGACGGCAGACAATGTAATCCGGAGTGAGCTTTCCTTCCGCGAACAAGGGGTCTGCCAGAGATATGGTCTGGCCGCCGGAAAGGAATCCAAGCTGCGGAAATTCCGACAGAACCGCCGGAAGACGATTGGTCTGAAACTCCTGATCGGACCGTTTTTCCCGAAGAAAGGTCTTAGGGCCATGATAATCACTCCGGATGTAATCGGAAATTGTGAAAAGAGCGATTCGCTCCGAACTTTTGCTGCGGGACGTATAGGTTTTAATCGTCCGTTGAAACGCATAGAGATACAACCCGATGCATGGAATCAGATACAGCAGAACAATCACTCGATGATCCAGCAGGAATTTCAGTCGCGATGCAAGAGTCTGATAAATCCAGATTGCACCATAGGCACTCCAGCCGAATTCCAGAGCAACCACCGTAATCAGATAACGGCGCGAGATGTAAAAATGATTGTCTGAAATGCGAATCTGAATCACCAGCAGAAGCGCATGAAGCAGAAGCGAAATCAGAAGGATGGTTTCAATCGGCGTCCATTCCCGTTTATGGAATCGCAGCGCAATTCCCAGCAAGGCGAGAATCCCCAGCGGAGGGAAAAATCCACCGATCAGACCGGAGAAAAATTCCTTGTAAATGCCATCATAGGTATCTGTCGCATTGATTTCCGGAAGAGCGGATGCCATTCCATGCAGACGTTTTTGTTCCAGTTCCGGACCGGTCGGTATGGAATGCACAGCGGTAGGAGCAGAAGTCGTTGGAGCGGAATGTTTTTCCGAAAATGTCGGTGCCGCGGAAGCTGACTGCGTACTGGTGATTCCTCCCCTCCCCTTGTTGTCTGACGGCTGTGCGGCCGGTACTTCTTGAGTGGCTGGCATATTCCTTTTCGGTGGATCTGCCGGCAGAACTCTTTGAATCAGAGCCACATAACGGATCTCAGGAACAAAATATCCGGTTATCTGGAACATATAGATCAGCCATGGAGAGATCAGCAACAGAGCAACCGCTCCGCAGAGACAGCTTCTCCATGGAAATCGTAATCTGCATCGACTGATCATTTCCATGCACAGGACGGTCAATCCAAAGAGCCCGGAATAGACCGGTGCCTCTGTTCTGGTCAGCGCCAACAGAGAAATCGCAGCCCCCAGAAACAGATAGTTTTTCAAATCTGTCCGCTTCCGATATATTTCGACAAGCAGATAGACGCAGAGAATAAAGAAGAACCCTTTTGCTGAATCACGGAGTCCGGATGCTCCATATCGCAGCGGAATCGAGGCAAAAGCCGACATCAGAAGCGCCGTTCTAGCAACCGGTGCCGAAAAACAGTTGCGGAAAATCCCGTACAGAGGAAAGATCTGCAATGCAAAGAAAAGTGTCGAAACCAACTGAAGCGCAAAGAACGCCCCTGCCCCCGTCACCCAGGCCACGACTCCGGCAATCAGAGGAACCAGCGGAGAAATACGAGGATGAAACACCATTGCCCAATCCCCTTCTGTGAAGGAGATGACAATACTGCCGTAACGCGCAATATCTGACTCCGGCATCACCGTGAACAGTGCCAGAATTAAACTCAGCAGAAATGCCAGAACAAAAATGCAGAACGGATAGTGGCGTAATAAAAACTCTTTGCGAAACATCCAGACTCCTTCCGATCCTTAAAGAAAACGTTCTGCTCCGAAGCGCAGGAAACAGAAATCCTTGTTCCAAACCACTGGGGTCCAAGGAGTAAACACTCCTGGATCTTTATAAAAAGTTCCGGGGGAAACTCCAAGACATTCCCCCTCTTCCAGATGCAGAGGCCCCAGCATATTGCGCAGAGAATTTGTCAATTCGATTTCCAAAATATTTTTTCCAGCTTTCAGTACGCCGTCTGGAATCGGCAAAATGTAATCCGGACGTACCATCACGCCGATTTCCGTTCCGTTGATCCGGATGGAAGCCGCGTGCGCAAACAGATTGCGGAATCCGACAACGGTTTTCTCCCCTTCCCTTCCCTTCTCCAAATCAAAATATTGGCGCAGGGTGATACTTCCTGCAAAAAACGGAAAACCGGAGGCCTCTATATGTTCTATATCAACGGATTCCGGCAGAGCCTCCAGACGGAAGGTCCCTTGATATCGTACCGCATTCCGTTCCAGCGGCAGGAAAATGCCGTCGGTTGCCACACCGAATTTTCCACAGAGATAGACGGCTTCAATCTCGGTCTGAAACGAGAGTTTGTTCTTTTCCGATTCAAAGATTTTCGAAGCATCAATTCCCGCGTAAACCTCCGGATCCTGATGAAACGTCAGTTCCAGCTCAATCGTATTTTTCCCATGAATGACAGCAGAACCGATTTCCACCCGTTCAAATGCCTGATCGGCGAAGAACCCGTTCGAGCAGTTGGAAATCCGGACTCCGTTCACATGGATTTCATACCGTTCCGGATGTTCCAGAAGAAGAGAAAGCGTTTGCCCTAGCGGATAGCTCTCCCCGACAAGAAAATCAAAAGTCAGTTTTACCGGAAGATCGCACCGCCGTTTCAGCAATTCATCCTGAATGGTCAGGACATATTCCCGGCTGAACAGCAGTTTTCCGTCAATTTCGCATCGACAAAACTCCAGCGTAAGCATGTTTTCCGAACATCTGGCAATTTCGAACCTTTGCGGCAGATAGAGCTTTTTCCGTTCTTTCTTTTCCGGAAGCGGAGCGGAGGAAACCTTTTCGTTTCGAACAAGAAGCAGCAAATCGCCAGCGGCTTCAAAGCGATGTTCGATGCGGAGCATTCCATTGCTTTCTTTTGAAAAACAGACCGGCTCAACACGTCCACTTTCCGGGTCAAAACGTTCAACCCCCTCCCCTGAAAGGAAGATGGTTGTTTCGAACGATTCAAAACGCCAGGTGTTGACGTAGTAGTAAAGAACGGCGCTTCGACCGTCGAAATCATCAAAGAAACGCCGGGTCGCATGGATCGCTGGAATCTGTTCCGTCTGTTGAAAACAACGTTCCGGAGGGGTATCTTTTCTGACCACAGAAAGCGTTCCTGTCAGGGCAAGAGCTCTGTCTGCCAGCGCTTCGGGTGAGTCGAAAAATTCGATCTGATCCAGAAGCGGCAGATTATCCGTCCGGATTCCATCCACAAAGAAGCCGGAATCCTCATCGTTCCGCTCCGCGAGAATCACCCCTCCGGCACTGGCAAATTTTTCCAGAAGCTCAAGTTGCTTCGAGGAGAGATTCAGCAGTTTCGGCAGAATGACCAGCTTGTAGGATTGTGTCCCGATTTTCAGTACTGCTCCATCTGTCGAGCCGTATTGTTCCATCAGGGTCTCATCCCCGTAATGATGATCAATATGAAGATCTGCCAGAAGCTGGGAAAGCGACTCAAACGCATGGGAATAACGCATAATTTTCTCGCTTGTGCGAGTATTATAAAGAATATGCGCCGTTGTTATAGCATGAAGCAGAAGAACTTCTGTCTGAATAGAACCATTTGCCAAAAGTACGCCGATGCGGGAAACGGCATCATTGAACATCCGGTAATATTTCCACCAGGGCTGATGAAGGAAAAGGGAGGCCGGATAATCCCGTTTCCGGATGCCGCGCAGAGAATATCCCTCCAGATGCTGGCAGATCAGATTGATCCCGTGAACCATCTGCCACTGACAGAGCCACTTCAAATCAGCGAAACTCACACCCCAGCCACAGAGAGCAAAGGTCTCGGAAAGAATCTGGCGCTGACCGCACTGGGCGGCCGCGCTCGCAAGCTGAAGAGGTGTTGCAAGAGAGGTAAAGTTGCGTCCGAGCGCATCCATTCCGGGAATGTGGTAGTACTGATACTGCGGCATGACAGCGCCGTTGCTTGTCAGCTGGCTGAGATAATTGTCTTCGCAGACCTGATGTCCCGTGAGCTTCCAGCCATGAGCGGAACACCACTCATGAATCGGCTTCAGAAAATGATTCATGAAAAGCCGTGTCACCAGCCGCCAGAAGCGATACCGTGTCCGTTCGCATCCTTCCAGATCCAGCAGAAGCTGAGGCAGAACGTCCAGCAGCTCTTCTCCGTAGGCCTTCCGGTATTCATTCTCCAGGACAAACGACCACGGGATGCCGTTTCTGGAAATCTGCGGCTCATCCGTAAAGAATCCGCTCATGGCGGCTCGTTCCGCATTATCCAGCGTGTCGTAATATTTCTGATGGACCGACTTCAGGAACTCTTCGGTCACGGCAAGATCAAGGGTATCTACATAATAGGGATTCACATCGTATCGGCAGAGCAGCACTTCCGGAAGAGATGCCGCAAATTCTTCGGAAATCCGTTTCCCCTCCGGAGAATAAAGAGCAATGAGATTGGCATATTCCCGGAACGCTCCCCCGGAACTCTTCTCACAGCGCAGATATTTCTGCTGATATTTGACTCCGAGCGCGTTGACCAGGCCATTGCCGAAACCGCTGGGCCATCCGTTTTCATCGTAAGCCCACGCTTTCATTCCGAGCCGTTCGGCATCATGAATACAGTTTTTGGTAGCGGAGAACCACTCTTCTCCGAGATATTCTGTAAGCAGTCCCCCGCGGGCATGCATGAAAAAACCGCCAATTCCAGCTTCATACATTGCTTTGATCTGGCGGGAAAGTTCTTTGTTTTCCAGTCTGTCGTTCCAGCTCCAGAATGGTACCGGCCTGTATTCCGGAGGCGGATTTGCTGCGAGGTCCGCAATTTTCATAACAAAAAGTCCTTTCCTGCTGATTTTCTGTCACAAATATAGCACGGATCACGCATGAGACAAGCCGGAAAAAAGAAAAAACAGAGTCCCCGGATCATTTTGCCGGACAGACGAATCCCTCTCCAGCTCCCCTTTCCGGAAAAAGCCCCTCCCCCTCCATGATTTTCCGAAAAGCTCTATACCCGGATTTTCCGAAGGTTTCAAAGTACGGAATCTGCAATTCTTTTTTTCAGGAATTCCAAGGCCTCTTTTTCGGGAAGAGTCTGGACAACAGCGCCGTTCTGGAACACAACAGCCTTGCCATCACCTCCGGCGAGCCCCAGATCCGCATCCGACGCCTCTCCGGGACCGTTGACGACACATCCCATCACGGCAATTTTTTTCAGACCGATCCGTTTTCCCTCCGCCTTCAGACTTTGCACAAAATCATTGACTTCGGTTGCCAGCGCTTCGAGGTTGATCCGGGTGCGTCCGCAGGTCGGACAGGATACGATTTCCGGTTTCGCTTTCCGCAGTCCGGCTGCTTCCAGAATAGCAAGCCCGGCGATAATCTCCTGCAGGGGATCCGCCGTTAAACTGACCCGCATGGTCTCGCCGATTCCCTCCATCAGCAAAGTCCCGATTCCGACCGAGGATTTTACGATTCCGATCGAAGGCGGTCCTGCTTCCGTGATTCCGATATGAAGCGGAATATCGGAAATCTTCGCAAAGTACCGGCACGCGGCAACTGTCGAGACAACCGAACTGGATTTCAACGAAACTTTCACCTGCGTAAATCCATATTGTTCCAGAAGCTGCACCTGTTCCAGAGCGGCTTCCGCCAGAGCCTGCGCCATTGCGTCCATCCGGTTGAGTCCCGATGCCAGTTTCCGCTCCAGCAGTCCTTTCGGCAGACTGCCGGAATTGGCTCCGACCCGAATCGGAATCCCCGCTTCTCCGGCGGCTTCCGCCACCGCGCGTACCCGATCCGCTGATCCGATATTTCCCGGATTGATACGAATCCCGTGAATCCCGGCGCGGATCGCTCCGAGCGCCAGCCGATAGTCAAAATGAATATCGGCAATCACAGGAATCGGCGATCCGGCAAGGATTTCCGGCAGAGCATTCACGGCGGCCTCATCGGGAACCGCACAGCGGATGATGTCGCATCCCGCCGCGGCAACCCGGCGAATCTGAGCCAGAGTTGCCGCGGCATCGGCCGTGTTTGTGTTTGTCATTGATTGCAGCGAGACGGGCGCACCGCCGCCGATCGCCACACTGCCGATCTTAATTCTTCTTGTCTTTCGAGCCGGAAACATCGGTCTTCTCCGTTTTTACCTCTGCGGCATTTGCCTCTTTGATGCTCTGTTCCAATGTCGCCCGGGAAACTGCCGGAGCCGAGAAGGAGGCAATCACCCGCTTGACATCATAGAACGAAACAAACAGCATAAAAGCAACAAGCAGAGCAACAAACGCCATTGTAATCGGTTGAAGAATCTTCGGCGAAACCGGTCGGCGGAAGAGAATCTCCAGGAAGGCCAGCACCACATGTCCACCGTCCAGAACCGGGATCGGCAGCAGATTGAACAATCCCAGACTGAATGTAATCAGAACAACCAGATTCAATCCCTGAATCAGCGATCCCTTGTAGACCGAAATGTAAAGGACCCGTCCGATTCCGATCGGTCCGCTCAGATGCTTTGCCTGAATGGTTGTGTGCTGTTCCGTCAAACCGAGCTTATTGCCGAGACTCACGCCAAGACTGCGCAGAGATTTCACGGACATATCGATTACATGCATAAACTGTTCCCACGGAGTCGGATGCGCCAGATAGGCATATTCGATTCCAACATCATTGAACCGCAGGAACGCGGGGGCGAATGCAAGATCAATGAGTTTGCCGTCGCGCCGGACTTTCATTTTCAAGACGCTTCCATCGGATTCGTTCACAAATTTCTGACAGTCGGAAGCGGCGGTCAGTTTCACCCCGTTGATTTCGACGATTTCATCGCCGAGTTTCATCCCGTTTTTCTCCGCGGGCATTCCTTTTGCCAGTCCGATGACCTTCGGAAGCGGATCCACGGGACGGAACGTGATTCCGAGCAGATAAACGCCTTTTTTCCCTTCGATTTCAATCGGATTTGGAACAATGTTCTTGATTTCGACCAGTTTGCCGTCGCGTTTTACGACCATGTCAAAACTCTTTGCGGCACTCATTGTGGTAAGCTGTTCGAATTCAAGCATATCGGAGACTTTCTGTCCGTTGACGGAAACAATCTCGTCATTGTTCTTCACTCCTGCCTTGGCAGCCGGAGAGCCTTCCACCGGATAGAGTTTCAGCGGAAGTTTCGGCATGAAGAACGGATAGGCAATCTCGTCGGCAGGACTGACCTTCCGATTCACAATCGGCTTGTAGGAGACAACGAATTCCTTGTCTCCGCGGCGGACATCCAGTTTCACATCGCCGATCGTGACCAGAATTTCCACGATGAAGTCGTTCCAGGTGAAATTGACATCCTTGCCGTTGATCTTTGTAATCACGTCGCCTTCCCGGAGTCCGGCGTTGTATTCCGGACTGTTCTTTTCGATCGCGGCAACCTCAATCGTTTTCAGAGTGGGACTGTCCTTGGGGATTCCGCAGATCCAGATGACACAGGCAATCAGAAATCCGAAAATAATGTTGAAGAGCGGTCCTGCCACCACCGCCAGAATCCGGTCGAACGGTTTTCCTTTCGGCAGAACATTTCCTTTTTCATCCTTGGCCTCTCCAGTTGCATCGATCTGCGGAATCTCGACGTATCCGCCGAAAGGAATCCAGCCGATGCGGTATTCCACTCCTTTGTAATGGAATCCCCATGCCTTTTTAAATCCAATGGAAAAGGCAATCACATGAAATCCGCGCCATTTTGCCACGAGAAAGTGTCCCAGCTCATGCACAAAAACGCAGAGTCCGAAGAAAAAGACCATGAACACCGCGGATCCGATAATGGTAAGCAAATGCGAGAAAGTCATCTGATTTTCTATCCTTTCCGGAGCTGACGCGCGAACTCCCGCGCATTTCGATCGGCTTCAAGAATCGTATCCATATCGGCCGCTCCTTTTCTGTTGAATTGGTTCATTGTTCGTTCCACGACATCGAAGATTCCCGTAAATTTCAGTTCTCCGGCGCGGAACCGTTCCACGGCGACTTCATTTGCCGCATTCATCACGGCGCCGGCAATTCCGCCTCTGCGGATCGCCTCGGAGGCGAACAGCAGCGATGGAAAACGATCCGTATCCGGATTTTCAAACGTCAGACCGGAAAGACGGGTCAGATCCAGTCTGGCAAGTCCTCCGTCGCACCGCTCCGGGTATGTGAACGCATACTGGATCGGGAAACGCATATCCGGACGACTCAACTGTGCCATGACCACTCCATCCTCGAATTCCACCATCGAATGAACAACCGACTGCGGATGCACCAGCACCTCGATCCGATCCGCTCCCACGGAAAACAGATGATGCGCCTCCATCATCTCCAGCGCCTTGTTCATCAGCGTGGCGGAATCCAGCGTCACCTTCGGTCCCATGTTCCAGGTCGGATGCTTCAGAGCTTCGGCGCACGTCACGTTCTCCAGCGCCTCCCGCGGATACTCCCGGAACGGCCCGCCGCTCGCGATCAGGATCACTTTGCGCACTCCGCCCTGTTTTCCTTCCAGACACTGAAAAACGGCGCTGTGTTCGCTGTCAACCGGAATCAGACGCACTTTTTTTCGTTTTACCGCCTCCATCACCAGCGCGCCGGCCATGACCAGCACCTCTTTGCTCGCCAGAGCAATATCTTTTCCCGAGTCGATCGCGGCCAGGACCGGAGGCAATCCCGCCGTTCCGACAATAGCGCAGAGCACCATATCCACTCCTGGACAGCGCACCAGCTCCTCCACGGCTCTCTTTCCGGCAAACGCCCGGCATCCGGCCGGCAGCAGCGACGCCAGTTCCGATCCACGCGATTCATCGCCGGTTGCCGCAAATTCGCATTTCAGCAGAGCGGCCTGCTCCGCCAGACGCTTGAGATTCGAATTCCCCACAATTCCCACCACCCGGATTCTGTGACTCAGCGCACAGGCGACCCGTACAGCGTTCTCCCCCACGGAACCGGTGGAGCCGAGGATTATAACATTCTTCATCTCAAGCGATCCTTTCCTGCTGTTATTTGCTGTCGATCAGGAATGTGACAGGGCCATCGTTTTCGATTCCGACCAGCATGTCGGCTCCGAAACGTCCGGTCTCCACCTGCTTCACTCCAAGCTGTTTGACCAGTTCGACAAATTTTTCATACAACGGTTCGGCAAGTTCCGGACGGGCGGCATTGTCAAATCCCGGACGGCGTCCTTTGACGCAGTCTCCATACAATGTGAACTGGGAAATAATCAGAGCCCCTCCCCCCACATCCAGCAGAGACAAATTCATTTTGCCGTTTTCATCCGTGAAAATACGGAGATTGACACATTTGTTTGCAAGATATTCCGCATCGGCCACGGTATCGGTGTGGGTGACTCCGACCAGGATCACGAGTCCTTTGCCGACCCTGCCGACCACTTCGCCGTCGATGGTCACGCTGCCTTTTGCCGCACGCTGGATCAGAAGTCTCACGTCGTCACCCCTTTTTGATGAGGTTCAGGAATTCCAGTCTCGTCTCCTGTCTCCGACGGAACGATCCCAGCATGGAAGAGGTCACCATTGTGGAATTCTGCTTCTCAACTCCCCGCATCAGCATGCAGAGGTGCTGCGCCTCCACTACGACTCCGACTCCTTCCGGAGCAATCGATTCCATGATCTGTGTTGCAATCTGCCGGGTCATCCGTTCTTGAATCTGAAGACGGCGCGCGAACACATCCACCAGACGAGCCAGTTTGCTCACGCCGAACACCTTCCCTTTCGGCACATAACCGATATGGCATTTGCCGAAAAACGGAAGCATGTGATGTTCGCACATGCTGTAAAATTCAATGTCGCGGACGATAATCATATCATTGCACTCTTCATTGAAGATCGCTCCGTTGATGACTTTTTCAATGTCCTGCTTGTAGCCGCGGGTCAGGAATTCGAGACTTTTCCGAACACGTGCCGGAGTCTTGAGCAGACCTTCCCGTTCGGGGTCCTCGCCAAGATCCAGCAGAATCTGTTTGATTTCTTCTTCGATCATTTCTTTCACTTTCTTTTTTCCAGCAGAACGGTGGCAAAGGCTTCGAGTCCCTCCCCCCGTCCGCAAAAGCCCATCCCCTCGGTGGTCTTTCCTTTGATCGAAACTTGTTCGATGGAAATGCCGAGCGCATGGGCTATGTTTTGACGCATGGCTTCCGTAAATGGAGATATTTTCGGCTTCTGCGTCACGATTGTCAGATCAATATTGGAAATTTCCCATTCGCGGAAAGCCGGAAGGGAATATGCCTTTTTTAAAAGTTGAATGCTGTCCGCATTCAGGAAAGCGTCGTCCGTATCGGGGAAAAGTTTGCCGATATCGCCGAGCGCAAGTGCGCCGAGAAGAGCATCGGTCAGCGCATGTGCGGGCGCATCCGCATCACTGTGTCCGGCAAGTCCCCGGTCATACGGGACAGTCACTCCGCAGAGAATCAGCGGGCGCCCCTCGCAAAAACGATGGGCATCATATCCGGAACCTGTTCTGAAACTTCCAGCCATCAGATTCTGCACTCCAGTAGATAATTCCATAATAAGACGGATGCGTAACACATTCCGGCGGAAACGATTGCACGTCCCCAGCTTTTAAACACAAAACTCATCAGACTGAGAACGGCCCCGCTGATCGTCGAAATCACCGAGAGCACCAGTCCGACCGCAAGCATCAGATTCAACCCCGCAAGCATCAGATATCCCCAGAATCCGGGATAGATCCCCGCCTCTTTCCAGCCGGCCTCCACCCCCTCCCCCATCAGGACGAGACCGGCAGCACCGGCGGCAATCAGAAGAGCTATTCCCGTAAAAAAAATCAGAAATGATATCAGCATTTTCATGAAGGTGGTCTCTCTCCGCGTTTAACAAGTCGGTTAATATATCTCCGCAAACTGGTTTATTCCAGATGAATTGAAAAAAAATTTCAGGAGGGTACTTATCTCATGTTCAGGAATTTCCGATGGATCTCCTTGTCGCCATAGGGATCCGGGGCATCCGGGAGAAGCTCGGAGGCGGAATAGTTGGAGCGGATATTGTCGATTCGGAGAAGATGCGGGGATTCTTCCGCTGTGAAATGAAGTTTCCATGTGCGGCAGCCGATTTCGAAGGAACCGTCGGCAAGACGTTCCACCCGTTTCCGTCTGACATTGAATGGATCGGTCGTCAACTGAACCTGGCAGAAATTTTCCATATCGGGTGCTCCGTTTCGTCTCAGCCACTCCATTTTTTCCTGAGCGGGTCCGGTGAATTCGATCTGCCATGAGTCCACACGGGCTGCGTCAAGCCAGGCGATCCGAGCATCCGGGAACGAGTCGATGTCGGCCGAGTACGGCTTGATGTCAAGGATCGGAGTCCCGTCAAGGAGATCGAAGTTGCGGATATGGATTTTCCGTCCCTCCACCTGTTCCAGTTTCACGCAGCTGATTCCGATTGGATTCGGCCGGTACGGGGCGCGTGTGGCAAAAACTCCGATCCGGCGTCTGCCGGGGGCGATCGGCGGATGGACAAACGGACGCCATCCCGAATTCAGATGAAAACAGAAGAGAATCCAGAGCCGGTCAACCCCCTCCAGATCCCGACAGGCATCGACCAGACGGGGATCGTCTTCCAGCTGGATCCAGCCGGAATTATCGGCAAACACGCCTTGGCGGGGTGTTTCAAAACGGTAACGGCTGTCGCAATGAAAACAGCCGATCGGAGTGAATTCAAATGTCATCTGTCAGAGAAATTCCATGTTGTCGTCCAGAGGGAGAAATTCCTCTTTTTCCGAGTCATAATCGTACATTTCGCCCTCGTGCATATTGAAATACCATCCATGAATCTTAAGTTTTCCCGCTTCAACCCGCTCCCGAATCCACGGAAAGCTCATCAGATTCTCCATGGAAAGCAGAATGGAGGTCTCTTCGCATGCCCGCAGCTGGAGATCTTTCGAGAGTCCTCCAAGCCGCTCAAGCACCCGTTCCCGCGCAGGTTCGGCAAGCGAAAGCCAGCGGGTGAGAAACTCGGACGGGTGATTGTGCCACTCCTCCGACATCAGCGTGTGAATTCCTCCGCAGCCGGAGTGCCCGAGTACAATGATGTGCTTCACTTCCAGATGACACACGGCGTATTCAATCGCGGAACTCACACCGTGAAACGCGGAATCCGGATGATACGGCGGAACCAGATTCGCCACATTGCGGATTACGAAGAGTTCTCCCGGCGCGCTCCGGGTCACATGAGCGGGATCGACTCTGGAGTCGCAGCAGGCGATCATCAAAGTGCCGGGCATCTGGCCGTGCTTCAGTTTTGCGTAGAGTTCGGTGCTGTCGGAAAAATAGGCTTTGCGGAAATGCTTGAAGCCGTGAATCATTTTCTGAATGGTCGGATCCATGGGTTGCAGTTCTCCCGTAAACGAGGGGTTCAGTCGTATTTCAGATCGAGGTCCGGAGTGTAGTAGTGTTCCGGTTCGGGCAGATCGCGGCCCTGTTCATCCGTAAAGCGGACCTCCTTCAAATGGGTGCGGAGGATGGGGGTATGTGACGATTCGCAACGATCCGGAGTCTTCAGCGTCACATAGGCTGTACTCATCATGCGTGCGTCATGCGTCAGACCCAGACGGTTCATGGAGACCAGCAGTGCCCGCTGACGGCGGTTCAGTCCGTCCCGAACGTCCGGCAGAGAATCCAGCAGTTCCCGATATGCCGCAGGATCTTGTTCCCGCAGAAGTTCAAATTCATCATCCATTTCTTTTGTTTCCTCGCGCAATATCCGGAAAAATACACTCCCGGAGGTTGTTTTTCAATTCGGGGAAATTATATTATTGCATTAATTTGTTTCAGAACAGTCGGACATCGAAAAAAACGATCCCGTACAGGCACGGAGCGGAACTGCGCGATCCTTCCGCAAGTTTTCCAAGATGGCGGTTCTGAACAGCAAACCATCAACATCAACAGCAAAGCATTACTTTTTCAAAAATGGACTCTTTTCTCGACCGTTTTTTTCATTACACGGAACATCAAAGTTCTCTGAAAACAGAAATCATTGCCGGTCTTTCGACGTTTGCGGCAATGGCCTACATCATCTGCATTCAGCCTGCCCTTTTTTCCGGACAGATGACCGGGACCCCCACCGGAATGCCGTTCAGCGCACTGGTCACGACCACCTGCATAGCCTCCGCAATCGGCACTATTCTGATGGGCGTTCTGGCGAACTATCCGATCGGTCTGGCACCGGGAATGGGCGCCAACTTTTTTGTTTTATTCAGTGTCATGAGCGGCTGTGCGGCGGTTACCGGGGCAAAAACCGGTGATCCGATCGTCTGGCAGACTGCGATGGGAATTGTGCTGATCTCCGGAATCATTTTCCTGATCACCTCTTTTACGAAACTGCGGAAAATGATGCTGAACTCCCTGAGTCCGTCCCTGAAATTCGCCATCGTGACGGGAATCGGACTCCTGATTGCCATGCTCGGACTCAAGAACGGCGGCATTATCGCGGTGGAAAACGGACAGTGGACCTTGAAAACCGCGGTGACGGATCCTGCCACTCTGATTTTCTTCGTTGGACTGATTGTGATAACAGCACTCCATCATTTCAAGATCAAAGGCGGCGTTCTGATCGGGATTCTGGTATCCGGGCTGCTTGCGTTTCTCTGCGGGAAAATTCAGTTTTCCGGTATTGTCGGACTTCCCGGGGATCCCATGCCGATCGTTTTTAAAGCGGATCTGGTCACTGTTCTCCGTCATATTTTTGAACTGCTTCCTCTGATCTTCATCTGCTTCTTTATGGATATGTTCGACACGATGGGAACCATCATCGGAGTCGCGACTTCGGCAAAACTGCTCAACAAGGACAATGAGATCGAACGCATTGAACGGGTCTTTGCCGCCGATGCAACCGCAACCGTGGCGGGGGCTCTCTGCGGACAAAGCACGGTTACATCCTATCTGGAGAGCGCCGCTGGTGTCGAATCCGGCGGAAGAACCGGACTGGTTGCCGTGGTAATCGGCCTCTGTTTCCTGCTTGCCATGTTTTTCGCGCCCTTTATCACGGCGATTGCTGGATATGCGCCGGTAACCTCTTCCGCTCTGGTCGTTGTGGGAGTCATGATGATGGGATCCGTCTCGGAAATCCAATGGGACGATTACACAGAAGGTGTTCCGGCTTTCCTTATTTTCACCGGAATACCGTTCAGCAGCAGTATCATCGGAGGGATTTCTCTCGGAATCATTGCCTATCCTTTCATCAAGATCTGCAGCGGAAGATCCCGGGATCTGAACTGGTTCTCCTACCTTTCTGCGGCATTTCTGATTCTCTATCTGCTTCTTCTGAACAGAAACTGACTTTCTTTTTCTCCGGAAATCCGCTCACAGACCCCCTTCCCTGCCCTGACTTTGACTGGAGAAAAACACATTCTTTCCCAAAAAGCATTTGCATTTAATGCAACCGGTTGTATTTTATAAAAAGCAACCGATTGCATTTTTCAGTTTTTTAACCAAAAAAGGGAAAAAATGTTTACAACAGAATACACTCTTTATTTCAAACGTGCGGAAGCATTCCGTGAGCATGTAAAGGAGTCCATGTACGGGGATTCGATTGATCTGACATGCGAGTATGCCGTCAGTCGGGAACCTGTTGCATTCAAGGATCGCCTTTCTCTGCGTTACCAGCCGATTTATGAGGGGGAAAAATGGGGCGAGAGCTGGGAGAGCGCCTGGCTCCGTCTTACCGCGACCGTACCCGAATCCTTCGAAGGAAAGGAACTTGTCCTGCTGTACGATACCGGTGGAGAATCTCTGATTTTTGATGCTTCCGGCACTCCGGTATATGCTCTGACGGGAGGATCCGTCTTTGCGGAAAACTTTGCAAAAAGCCGATATGTGATCGGCAGAAAAAAAGCCGGAGAATCACTGGAATTCTGGATTGAAAGTGCGGCGAACATGCTTTTCGGTCTGGTTCTGGATTCGGGGAACCTCCATCCGCAGCATCCGTACGGATATTTTGCCGGAATGCTGAAGACCGCGAAACTGGCTGTCTTCCGGCGTGAAATCTGGAATCTCTTCCTGGATCTGGATATTGCCATTGAAATTGTCAAGGGTCTTCCGGAAAACGATTATCGCAGACACCGTTTTGTCCGGATTCTTTCCAACGCGGCGAATGCGTATAATGAAACGCCTGCCAATGCCGAAAAGGCAAGAGAGATTCTGAAAGGAATTCTCTCCCTCCGCGCGGCGGATTCCGCAATGACGGCTCATGCGGTGGGACATGCCCACATTGATTCCGGCTGGCTCTGGCCCGTCCGTGAGACCATCCGCAAATGTGCACGCACGTTTGCGGCGCAGATTGATCTTATTGAGAAATATCCCGACTACATCTTCGGAGCTTCCGCGGCGCAGCATTATGCCTTCACCAAGGAACATTATCCGGAACTCTACAAGAAGATCAAACAGGCGGTCAAGGAGGGTCGCTGGGAAATTCAGGGCGGTATGTGGGTCGAGGCCGACTGCAACCTGATCAGTGGAGAATCCATGGTCCGCCAGTTCCTGCACGGGAAGAACTTCTTCATGGATGAGTTCGGCTTTGACGTGAAAAACCTCTGGATTCCGGATGTGTTCGGCTATTCCGCCGCCCTTCCCCAGATTATCCGGAAATCGGCATGCGATTATTTCCTTACGCAGAAAATGTCGTGGAACCAGTTCAACAAATTCCCGTATCAGACGTTCAAGTGGAAAGGAATCGACGGCAGCGAGGTCATCACTCACTTCCCGCCGGAAAACACATACAACTCTCTCCTTCAGCCGAAACTTCTGATGGAGGCGCAGAATACTTTCATGGAACGGGATTCTCTTACGGACTTCATGTCCCTGTTCGGCATCGGCGACGGTGGCGGCGGACCGACCGAAGAACAGATCGAACGCGGAAGACGCATGGCCGATCTGGAATGCTGTCCGAAAGTCAAGTTCGACCGGGCGGACCGCTTCTTCGAAGAACTTTCCAAGAAAGCAGATCTTCTCCCGACCTGGAAAGGAGAGCTCTATCTGGAGCTCCATCGCGGAACTCTCACGACGCAGTCCCGGACAAAACGCAACAACCGGAAACTCGAACAGCTGCTGACAACCGTCGAATTCCTTGCCTCCATGCTTCCCTTCTCCGACTATCCGGCCAAGGAGCTTGACAAGGCATGGAAGCTCCTGCTGCTCAATCAGTTCCATGATATCATCCCCGGTTCCTCCATCACCAAAGTGTATCAGAACACGGAAAAGGAACACGCGGAACTGATTCAGCTCTGCTCCACCCTGCTCCAGCGGAGCGGAGCAAAACTCTTCCCCGAAGACAGCAATGCGGCGACTCTGCTCAACTCCCTTTCCTACGATTACGACACCGTAGTGGAACTGCCCGAATCCTGGAACGGCTGCACGGTCCTGGACGATGCTGGAAACGAGCTCCCGACCCAGAAGGAAAACGGAAGAACGACGGCGATTGTCCATCTGCCGAAATCCTCTGTGGTTACGGTCCGCAAGGGTGGAAAGAGCGCGGAAGATGCTGCCGTGGATTCCGCGGATCTTGTGCTTGAAAACGATTTTGCCAGATATGTATTCTCTCCGACGGCGGCGCTGATCGAGGCATACGATAAAGTCAATGACCGCCACATTCTCAAGCCGGGATGCAAAGGCAATGATCTTTCGCTTTATGTGGACTTCCCGGTCAACTGGGAAGCGTGGGATGTTGATATCTATTACAGTCAGCAGTTCCTTGCGCATCCGGAATCCGTCCGTGCCCGGAAAATTGTTGACGGCGGTGTGCGGTCGGCTCTGGAATTCGAACTCCGGATTTCCGGTTCGACCATCCGCCAGATCGTGGTGCTTGACCGGACCGGCGCCAGACTTGATTTCCGGACAGCGGTTGAATGGCATGAGGATCGGAAGATGCTGAGAACGGCATTCCCGATTCAGGTCTTTGCCGACGACGCTTCTTTCGATATCCAGTACGGCTATGTCAAACGTTCCATGAATGACAATACCAGCTGGGATATCGCCAAGTTCGAAGTCGCGGCGCAGCGCTATGCCGATATCTCCGAGGCAAACTGGGGAACCGCGCTCCTGAACGATTGCAAATACGGACATAAAGTCAAAGACGGCGTCATTGACCTTGCACTTCTCCGCGCCCCGAAGTATCCGGATTACGATGCCGACCAGGGACATCACGAGTTTACATACAGTCTTCTGCCGCACAGTGGTGATCTGATCCATTCGGATGTCATGGCGCAGGGAGCGCTTCTGAACCGCGGCGTAGCGGTATTCGACGGCTGTTCCGCAGGGAATGCAGCTCAGATCTGTACCCTTGAATCGGAATCCGTCACGCTGGAAGTCGTGAAAAAGGCGGAAAAGGAAAACTGCCACGTTGTCCGCATGGTGGAAACCCTTGGTTGTCCGGGCAGTGCAGTGCTGCACCTTTCCGATCCCGCTCTGAAGGTCTCTTCCACGAACCTGCTGGAATGGACCGACGAAGCAGAGTTCCGCAATGAGAACGGAACGGTCCGGCTGGAGTTTGCTCCGTTCGAAATCAAAACCATCAAAATCAGAAAATAAAACGAGGCGGAGCCGGAAGTCGGAATCCGGCTCCGCATTTTTTATGAGTATCACGATTCACGACATCGCAAAACTGGCCGATCTGAATTCCTCGACTGTGTCGCGTGCTCTTCGCAACGATTCCAGAGTCAGGGAAAGCACACGGGAACGCATCCGGAAGATTGCCAGGGAGCACGGATACGTTCCGAATCTCAACGCCCGCAATCTCGCGGACGGACGGACACATAGAATCGCCTTTCTGATGAATACTCTGTACAGCGGTATTGAAATTGAACCGGCGACCGAGGCAAACCGTCTGCTTTCCGAACAGGGGTACAGTCTGATGCTTCTTCTGTGCAGCGGATCGAAGGAAATTTTCAAGACCCATCTGGATCATCTTGCACAAAAGCTCTGCGATGCCGCCCTGATCATTCCCGGATTCGGGGAGAATGACAAGGATATTCTGGAAAAGATGAAGGTGTTGCAATGTCCGGTTGTCTTCATCGACCGCTGGCCGGAAAACACGGGATATCCTGCGGTTACAACCGATCAGGCCAATGCCATGAAGCGTCTTTTCGAGTGTGCCGCTTCGGAAAATATGGACAGCGCTTTTATCGACATGACCACCGGCAACAGTGCTTCCCGAAACCGTTTTTACGCAATCCGGGAGGAACTGGAACGTCATCGCGTTCCATTTATCACCAGTCTGGAGCAGATGCCGACGTTTCTGGAGGGGGGCAGACGGAAAAACTTCTGTGTGTTTTCCAACGGGATCCGTCCGGGAAGCTTTTACCACGATCTGTTCACTGGCGGCGCGGCAAAGCGTCCTGTCAAATTTTTTACCTGCGGATTCGACTGCATCGGTCCTGACATTACCGCTTATTATGACAAAACCTATCTCTGCATTCAGGATTTCAAGGAAATTGCCCGGGTCAGCAGTGAAATGGTCCTGAATCTGCTGGGCGGATCGGAACTGCAGGAACGCATAGTCAAGGTCCCTCCGCTGGATGTCATTTCCTGCTGACCGGTTTTCGGACAGCAGCCTGTTTTTGTACTTCGACTGATCAGGAATACGCCTGACGGAGCTCGAAAAAAACAGAAAGGTCTCCCCGTGTCTGTGCGCAGGGAGACCCCGAGTATGGGGAAATCAGCGCTGTTCCATTTTATAATAGGGAACGGCATCCGGCGGACGAATGTTTGTCAGATCGCCGCGATAGTGCCGGAGCTGTGTGCGGACATAAGGATATTTCAAAAGTTCCGCTTCATTCAATTCGATACCGATGCCGGGACGGTCCGGAATAATCATCCGTCCATCCTTGTCGATGGTGAGATCCTCATCGCAGATGTCGGCGCGGTACGGGACATCCGTCATCATCATTTCGAGCATGACGAAATTCGGTACGCAGGCCGCCAGCTGAAGAGTCGCCGCGTTGGCAACCGGTCCCGAGGGATTGTGGGGACAGAAGCCGATGTGTCTGGCCTCGGCTTCCGCGCCGAGCATCCGCATTTCCATGATGCCGCCGGCGTGGGAGATATCGGGCTGAATGTAGTCGGAGCAGTTGAGGTCGAAGAACTGGCGGTATTCATAGCGGTTGTAGAGACGCTCGCCAGCGGCTATGAAGACCCGGACTCTCTCTTTGACTTCGCGCATTCCCTCTTTGTCATCCGGCGGGATGGGTTCTTCGAACCAGAAGATGTCGAACTCTTCCAGACGTTTTCCGATTTTGACTGCGGTCGGAATATCAAACCGTCCATGGCCCTCGATCAGAAGCTGGACATCCTCTCCTACGACTTCAGAGACTTTTGCAATACATTCCATTGCACTGTTCAGATCGTGCTTGGAAATCTGCTGCCATGCTTTTCCGAAGGGATCCCACTTGCAGCCGGTGAATTTTTTCCGTTTGACCTCCAGCGCCTTTTCGGCGAATTCATCGGGCGTTTTTGCCGGAGAGAACCAGCCGTTCACATAAATGGGGACCGAATCGCGCACTTTGCCGCCGAGAAGCTGATAGACCGGAACCCCGAGCGCTTTGCCCTTGATATCCCAGAGAGCCATTTCGACTCCGGCAAGAGCGCTCATCAGAACGGGGCCTCCGCGCCAGTAGGCGTCGCGGTAGCAGTCATGACGGAAGGCTTCGATATTGTGCGGATCCTTGCCGATCAGGTAGCATTCCAGATCGTGAATTGCCGCCTGGACGGTCAGTTCCTTGTATTCCAGAGTTGCCTCGCCCCAGCCGTGAAGGCCGGAATCCGTTTCCACTTTCACAAAGACGAAATTAGTACGGAAGGCGTTGCAGATAAATGTCTTGAGTGCAGTTATTTTCATGATGGGAAAAAATCCTCTGCTGAAAGAGATCAGGGTGCGTAATAGGCGCCGCCGTTGACGTGAATGGTCTCTCCGGTGACATAAGCATTTTTGATGACAAAGAGAACCGCGTCGGCCATTTCTTCGCAGGTTCCGCCGCGTCCGACGGGGATCTTAGCTTCGGAAGCCTTCATCTGCTCCTCGGTAATCCGTTTTGTAATATTCTCCGTAAGGACCATTCCCGGACAGACAGTATTGGCCGTAATGCCGAATGCAGCGCCGTTCTGAGCAAACGCTCTTGTAATGCCGTGCATTCCAAGTTTGGAGACTCCATAGGCGATCATATTCGGCTCCGCGGGAATGAACGAACGGACGGATGCAATATTGACGATGCGTCCCCATCCGCGCTCCTTTGCCTGATCGAAAAAGGCCTGCGAGCAGAGATAAGCTCCTTTGAGATTGATCCGCATAACGAGATCCCACCAGTCGCCATCGCTCATTTCCGGGTTGCGGAAATAGGGATCAATGCGGGCATTGTTGACGAGAATATCCACTCCGCCAAGATCCGCAAACATCTTCCGGACCGCAGTCTCATCGGAAATATCGCAGATGCAGATGGATGCCTCTCCTCCGTTCTCCCTGATTTCAGAGGCCACCGCTTCCGCCTTCTGCGGATTGTGCGCGCAGTTGATGACAACATGGCACCCCTCCTTGGCCAGCATGATCGCGATGACTCTGCCGAGTCCCTGCGATGCACCAGTCACCAGAGCCTTTTTCCCTTTGATGCTCATACTCATTTTTGAATTCATCCTGTGGTTTCTATGGTTGAAAGTTCATTGGAAATCAAATCTGCTGTTTTTTTCAGTTCTGCGATCATGCGGGTTCGTTCCTCCGGCTCCGCATCCGCCGCAGGTGCTGAGAGTCCGAGCGCGGCAACGACAATGCCGTTTTTACAGACCGGAACCGCAACGATCCATTGCAAAGTCCGGTATTTATCCCGGATAAAGATCCGTTCCCGCTTGATCTGTTCAAACTGCTCAAGAAGATCACTGAAACTTTCCAGTTCCGGAAAAAAAAGATATCCGCACTTCCGGTAATGATGATACACTTCCTCCTGAACGTTCCGCGGAGCATAGGCCATCAGCAGCATCCCGGTTGCCGTTTCAAACAGATCATGATACGAAAGCTGTTTCAGTTGAATATTCAGCGGAGAGTAGTTGAAGTGACTGAGAATGTAACGATCCATTCCGCTCCGCTCGCACAGCAGAACCGATTTCGAGAGTTTGAAAGCGCAGTCTTTGATATAGGGACGGGCTTTGTCCAGAAGCGGAGTCTTGTATTTGACCATTCTACCAAACGTGAACGAACGCGGTCCGGCGGTATATCCGCTCTGCCTGGAGACCCGGATCAGATAACCGGCATCGGTCAGCTCCTTGAGAATGCGGGAACAGGTGGGACGGTTCATCTGCAGCTTGCCGGCGATCTCCATCGGAGTCATCGGATTCGGGGATTCGCTGACCACCGTCTCCAGAACCTCAAAAATTTTGCCGAGGACTTTTATCATAAAATCTCCAAAAGTTCATAATATGAACAATAATTTTATATTACAGAATATAATATCATAATATAGAAGGAAATTCAAGTAAGTCCCCATGAGATTTTCCAGAAAAAACATTGCATCCTCCGCTGTTGAGCTGTATATTCCCGGAAGAAAAAAATGGAAGGAAAGGAGCGCTTTTATTATGGAATCTGCGCCGGATTGTAATTCAAATAAAAAATTTTATCTAATACTGGGAACTCTGTTTGCACTGCTCTACTTTTTCTCTTCAGCTGGATTGTTTCATCATTTTCACATTGCGTTGCCGATCTTCCGTCTACCGCAGCTTTTCTGTATTCTTGCGGTGCTCGGGATGATTGCTCTGCTTCGCCCGCTGCTGACGCCGTTCATGTTGACGGGATTCAAAATTTATGCGGTACTTCAGGGTCTTGCTTTTGTGCTGATTCTGACGGTTGGCTTTCTGATTCTGCATCATGGCGGAGATCCGCTCCGGCGGGAGTCCGTTTACACCTGGTTTCCCCTAGTGCTGGAGGCATTGACCTTCTTTGCCGGCGGGGTCCTGCTGATGACGTTCTGGAATTTATGGAAACTGCGGAAAGCGGAGCTGAAGATGCCAATCCGGATCTGGATCGCTTTTTTTGCCCTGTTCACAGGTATCAATCTGCTGGGATCCGTTCTGGCTCTGTGGGGCGGCGGAAGCTGGCACCATGCGGATCATCTGCTGGGGGTCTGGCGTATAGTCATGCTCCTCTTCTCCATTCTGACAGGTGCGGTATTCCTCCGCGAACTTCTTGAGATGCGCAAGGAGGAGAACGCCGGGAACGGAAAATAACCGTTCCGCGGACGATCACTCTTTTTCACGTTCCTTGATGAGTGTCTTCATTTCCGCTTCGGAAATTTCTTCCAGCCGGATATTGTCGAAATAACAAACTCCGGACGGCCAGTAGACATAGACCCGGACTTTCATCACCTCCGTATGAGGTGATTTAGCCGTGGGATTGAAGCCGATGGAAAAACTTCTCCATTCGTTTTCGGAGAGCGGATAGGCATGGAGACGAGTCTGGTAACTGTCGATGAGCATGTTCCGCTTCGGATGTTTACGGAACCCCTTGATCCAGACGAACGGTTTTGAATTGCCGCGGGCATCGACTGTCAGCTTGTAATTCTGTCCGGGTTTGACTGGAATCAGATCCGAGTCGATCATCACCCCTTCGTTTCCTCCGATGGAACTGTAATACGGAGGTTTCGCCAGCACGGGCTTCGGCGGCGGGGCGGATGGATTTTCCTTTAACTCCGCCTGATATGCCAGAACCTGTTTTCGTTCCGGACGGGAATCCAGTTTCAAAATACGTCCGCGCCCTTTTTCGGAGATCCAGAAGGAAGTGAGTCCATCGGCGCGTTCCCATCGAACGGGAGCAGCGTTCCCCTCGTCAAACGTTCCGTTCGGCAGAAGATTTGCCGCGATAAGAAGCAGAGTGAAAATCATTCGGAAGCCTCCTCGATTGCGATTGCCTTGAAATATTCGCCGACATACTCTTCAAATGCCGGCGGCACTTTTTCATGATACCGGTACTTGACCGGGAAGGTCTCTTTCTTTCTCCGGCGCAGTTTCTCTTTTTCCGCCTGCACGGTCACTTCGAGAGCGGTTCTGGCTTTCCGCAGCGACAGTGCAGCCTCGCTCTTCAGACGACGGATTTCGGGGCCGTCGCCGCTGCCGATCCGTTCCAGTGCGCGCATTTTTTCGAGCGCATCGCGGAGATCGCCCGCAGGAAGATTCGCATCATCCAGCCGTTTCAGCATGGCTTCGGTTCTCTGCTTGAGCTCCGCCTGATTTCCCGCCAGCCGGACGCCGGTTTTCTGATCCTGATCCGGCGTGACCCCGCTGAGACCTTCATCCCCGACGCCGGATTGCTTGCCTCCGCCGGAGGCTCCGCCCTGCGGATCTTTCGATTTGTCAACCACGGTTCCTTTTTCAAACGGAGACTGCACCAGACGAGTCGGCGTTTTTCTACCGCCCTTCCCTGTGGCCTCTTTCTCCACGAATTGTCCGGTGGATCGTCCGGAACGGCCTTCTCCGGAACGGCCGCCGACCTCGTTGTTGTTCGGGAGGACATTGCCGGTGATGCCTTTTGCCTGCATGCTGTCGATATTGCCGTCGGCAACGCCCCAGCCGAGACCGTCGTCGCTGTCGTAGGAGAAGGAGTTCGAGCTGTCGTTGGTATCTTCGCTCATATCTTCCTCCTGCTCGATAAGATCGCCGATGATATCGGTCAGCTCCGCCGGAAGATCGGTCAGCTTCACATCCTGCGAGTTGCCATCCTCTTCCGCGACCCATTTGATATAGTCCTGCTTATCGGAAAGCCAGCGTTCGAGATTCGCAATCACATTTTCCGCTCCAACAAGCGCGGTATCCTCGGCAACGGTCGCAATCTCAATTTTCTTAGCCTTCAACGCATTCCCCGCCTTCTGCAGCTCCTCGTAGAGCTCGACAAATTCATCCGCCATGGCGGAATTCGAAAAATCCTGATTCTGTTTCTTGGAAAGATCGGAAAACGCCGTTTTGAAGAACTGAGCCCAATCCTGTTCCTTTGCTGCGAGATCGCCCAGAAGTTTTTCTTCGCCTTCACTCCAGTCATCGGTCTTTTTCGGATCGAAGTTCTCGGTATCGGCTTTGATTTTCCTCTGTTCGGTTTTGAATCGTTCCAGATCCTTCTTCAGCTTTTTCATCTGTTCGTAGAGCTCTTTTTCCGCCTCATTTTCTTTTGCCAGAGCCTTTTTCTTTTCCTCATTCCGCTGACGGAGGGCAAGAGCACCGAGCAGTTTCCGGAGTTTTTCGATCAAAGCGGTCTGCTTCAAAACAATGGTGTTGATCTTCAGCGATGACGGCGCCTTGCGCATCTCATTGACCTCATTCAGCAGAAGATTGGAATCCTGATTCAGGACATTCAAGGCGCGGAGGAAAGGTGATGGAAGTTTGGCTTTTTCCGCTTCGCGTCCGGCATTCTGGAGATGCTTGTCAATCCGGCTCTGCTCACGGTAAAGACGGTCACGCTGGTGATTGGGAAAATGTTTCAGCTGAAGAGAAATCCGGTCACGGACCGCAGTCTGTTCCCGCAAAGCCGTGAAAAGAAGCTCATAACATTTTGCAGCATCGCCGGAGGAAAGTTTTTCCTTCAGGTTCGAAACCAGATCAATCTGATGGATTGTTATCGAGGAAGAAGATGTCGTTTCCTGTCGTTTTGTATCTTTTGCGGATGCTTTGAGTTCTATTGTACCGCCTTCCGGCAGCAGAGCTGGCGTCAGTTTGAGGAGGAAAACTTCATTGCGGGTCTGAAAACCGGGAGCGGGATAGCGATACTCTTTCAGAAGAAGAGTCCGGCCCTCGACTTCGGCGGTCAGACGGATGGACTCGACCCCGTAGTCGTCGGAAGCGGTTATGCGAATCGGGATGATTTCGCCGTATCCGGCTTCAAGATTGTTTTTCGTATTCAGAAAACGAATCTCGGGAGGGCGATCCTTGACGCTTTTCAATTCTCCGGACCAGGCATTCTCAAAGAGAAGTCCATCGCGGTCCTTGAGAGAGAGGCGAAGCTTGAGATCCTCCTGAAGAACGGAAAACGGCGTGCCGGTCGCCTGTTTTTTTTCATTCACAAAGAGCAGCGGCTGGATTCCTCCGCAGGAAACGATCACGCTGCTGCCTTCCGGAACGGAGTGTTTGAAGTTTTCGCCAGGCGAGAGTATTTCCGGTTTTCTGCCGATATAAGCCGGAGGCGTTATCGTGAGTTTGAAATCCGGAACCGGCGGAGGTGCGATCACCCGGATGGAAAATTTTTCGCTGGATTCTCTTCCGGTTTTGATGCTGTAAACAAGATCCCTGGTCAGATGTTTCAGCGTGAAAGCTCCGTCATCCATGTGATAAAGCACCGGCGGAATGGCGGTTTCGATAAGGAGTTTCAGGTCCGAAAGCTGATGACCGTTATAAAAAGCTCTTGCCCGGATGGTAAGATCGTTGCCGCGCGGGACCCGGCAGTTTCCCGGTTCGACTTCGAAGGAGGTGAAGTTCAGCGAAGCGGTCCGCGACGCGGGATTCGCAAACCGGCTGAACGCATTCAGCGCATAATTGTAAAACGGAAGAAGATAAAGCAGACTGGCACAGAGGATGATTCCAAATCCGGCGAGAGCTTTCCGGAACAAGGCATCCCGCATCATTCCGGGAATGCGGACGGTGGAACAGCGTTCAGCCGCCCGCTCCGAGAAATAGTTTGCCAGATGCTCCGGCAAACTGGAATCGCTGCGGAAACAGACCGCGTTGACAAGTACATTGTCCGGAATGGCATTGATGCGTTCCAGTTCCACGGCATCTTCCCGATCCGAGCGGCGAAGTCCGAAAGCCTTCCGGATCAGAACCGTCAGTGCGGCAAAATTTCCTGCGGCGAACAAAACCAGAAGAAAAATGCGCGAGTTCCGGGAAAATCCTGAGAGGTTGTCCAGAATAAACAGAACTACCATTGCAGCCAGATCGCAGGAGAAAAGCCACAGGAACGCGATGCTCCAGAATTTCCGGGAGCGCAGACGGCGAAGTTCAGTCAAGGATTCGGATAAACTCATGTTCGGTCTCCTTGTGGATGGCTAGTTCAGTGGATGCGCCGGGAACAACGCCGTTCAGAAGTTTCATGCGGTAAAGTGTCCGATTTTTTTCTCCGCCCTTCTGCATCCGCCGCAGAGGCATGTCACGGGAATCCAGTTTCCATTCCTCTCCGGCGGTGTGCCAGTTCCAGATTTCAATATGCCAGAGGAATCCACCGTTTACGTGTTTCTTTGCCGCGTAAAAATCCGCACGGCGTTTGTAGACGAGGGTCCGGGTGCCGTCCAGAAGAAGGAGAAAACGGTCGCGGAAGAAATCATCGGCAAGGCTGAAATTCTTTTTTAGCACATCGGGGAACTGATTCGTTCCGGAAAAGCCGGCAAGGACAGCGTTCTCGGTCAGGAGAAAGAGATCGTATTCGCCAGGCAGAAGATTCGGGAAAACAAAGCGGGAGCCGTTAATCTCCGCATTCATCACCACATGCCGCCGACGATCCACGGCGGAGACCTGCTGAAGGGAACCGAATCCGGAAACCGATCCGGAAATTTTCTGTGCGAATGAATCGGCTTTCCGCGGAAAAGCGATTTTGGCGATGTATTTCAAATCATCCATTTTCTGTCCGTTTTTTCCTTTGATCTGGCGATTGAGAAAGAGTTTGGAGGGGGCGCCTTTGCCTTTGAATCGAAAGGGAATGGAAATGATATGTCCGCGCACGACCTCGCCGCTGACGAGAAGGATTTCCGTTTCAAAGTGGATAAGGGGATATTCTCCGTCGAAATAGACTTTCTCGGTTTTTCCGGACTCCTTGTACATCCAGGGGCGTTCCATGGAGGCTTTTTCGACTTTCTGGGTCAGAAGAACGATGTCGGAAAGTTCAATTTTCCGATCGCGGGACCGCTTGTCCTTCTGCTGATTGATGGTGAGCGGACGCGATCCCATGATCGTCAGGCGGCCGGAGGCCGTACTGCCGTCGGAAAACGTAATGAGAGTCTCCGGAACGGTTGCGGCCATCAGCGGAACAGAGAGCAGAAAAAACAGAACTTTCAGCACGGGAGAATCTCCTTCATTCAAAACAGATTATATCGCCGTCTCAGGAACCATTCGGTCATGAGAAGCAGGAACAGGGCAATCAGAAAACATGGAGTATCGAACACGGGGTGCCATTCGTGATCCACCGTGTTTTTGCGCAGAACCGTCTGAAGATCGGAACGCAGGCGCGCGGTTTCCTCCGGAAGATAAACGCGGCCGTGAGTGGTGAAGCGCATGAAATTATCGTCGGAAACTTTCAGATCGTCGTTTTCCGCCGCGCTCTCTCCGGAATAGACGAGGTGGTAGCGGTTGAGTGTTGTATTGTTCCGGTCCACGGCTTTGACTTTCAGAACATATTTTCCTGCGGGAACATCAGGAAACACGCAGGAAAAAAGAGATCCCTGAGAGTTCATCTTGAGTTCCCGCGGCGGCTCCTGAGCATTCTCACGCGAGAGGAATGCTTCCGCGGAAACGATCTGCTCTCCGGTTGCGGTGACTTTCAGGCTGGAGCCTTCCTGAATCTGATCCGGAGCGGATATTTCCAGACGTTCCCCGATCCCCTCCCCTGCATGCACGAGCATGTTTTCCCAGAATGTGCGGAAACGCTGATGACGTTTTTCCGGAGAACCAAGCTGATGCAGAGAATTGGAAAGAACGGCGATTACTTTGCCGCGTCCGTAGGGCATCGAGACAACAAGCGGATATTTTTTGTCGCCGACCGCATTCAGGAGAACTTCCGCTCCGGATTTTACGCGATCCACCAGATTCAGTCCGCGAATGGAGACCGCATCTTTCAGCAGATCGTCAAACAGGGGATTGCCGGAGGATTCCAGACGGAAAACTGAATCCGTAAAACGACTCTGTCCGCTGCGGACAGGCAGCATGGCGGAAAACAGCCGGTTCTTCACTTCACCGAACGCGCCGGGACCGCCATAGATCAAAACCGTTCCGCCGTTGGATACATACTGTTCAATGGAACGGATCTCCGCATCCGAATACTCCTCCGCACATCCTGAGGCAAGGAAAAGCAGATCGGTGTTTTTCATTTTGGAGGGATCTTTCGGGATTCCCTTGTCATAGGTTCCATCCGGTGAATTGCCGATCACCTGATGCACTCCGGGCCGAAGCTGATACAGTGCCGTAAATTTCCGTCCGGTCTGCCGGAACAGCCGCGTCAGCGGGCGGAACGTGTTCGTCAGAACCGGGAAATAAAGAACCGGGGAAAGATCATCTTCCCGCACTTCGAGCACGAGTTCGCGCGTATTGTTGAGATGCGAAACCTCTTCCGGGAGCCTGTTCAGCTCAAAACGGATCGTATGAAGTCCTGGCTTTGCAAACGAGGTCCGGAACGGCACTTCGCGCCGCTCTCCGGAAGCCAGCTCGAAACGTTCCTCTCCACTCTTTTCCCCATCCACCAGGATCTTCATCTGAATCGGCGTTTTCTCTCCGGAATTTTTCAGAACGACCGGGATTTTCAAATCCAGCTCCTCTCCGGCACGCAGGGAGGCTGGCGAACGGAAAGAGTCGATGCGCAGATCGGGAACACGCTCCAGATCCGTTCCGGTCCGAACGGCAAAGATGGGAACTCCTGCCGAACTTCCGCTGAAACGCGAATGATCCAATCCATCCGTCAGAATAATCAAAGCGGCGGCGGAAGCCAGACCAAGATCACGATCCGCCGTATCCACGGCCTGCTTCAGGTCGGTATTGCCGAACGGGGAAAAGAGATTCATCAGAGCAGGATCGTCCGCCGGGACACTCTTGTGGTTGAATAGATAGATGTATTTCCGGCAGCCGCCGAACGAATCGGAAATCAGATCCTGCAGAGCGGCGCGGGCGGCATCGAAACGAGTGGTTTTGCCGGGCATGTCAGCGGCGGACATGGAGGCGGAACCATCCAGAAGAAAAATCAGATTCGACCGGCTGAAATCCGTTCCCCGCAGAAGCATTCCCGGCGAAAGAAGCATCACCACCAGCAGAAACAGCGAACTGAAGCGCAGAACCGCCAGAATTTTCTTCCGATATGCCACTCGGCCCGTCCAATAGACAGCTCCCAGCGAAAGCAGAGCCGCAAACAGAATCACAAGATAGGGTAGCAGAGGATAAAAACGCATTTATTTGCCTCCTTTCCGATTCCGGAATCCGGAAAGATCGGATCCAAGAACAAATTCCGCTGTCAGAAGAACCAGCGCCGCCAGCAGGGCAATTCCCGCCAGATCGGTCCCCCGGCGCAGACGGGCAATTTGGAATCCGGGTTCCTCGTCGGGAGTCAGGAGACTCACAGGCGAATCAAAGACCTGCTTCATGCCGGAGAGAGGAATCGTCTTCAGCGAGCTTTCCCGTTCCGGGGGCGTCATGACGGCCGTTTCATAGCGGCCCGCGGAAAAAAGCGCAATTCCCGGAAGCAGCGTATCACGGAAAATTCCGTCGGCAACCGTTCCCGACACTCCCTGCGAATTCGTGTAGGAGACCGCTTTCTCCTCCAGATTCACGCTTCCGCCGCATGACAGATGGATGATTCTGCTTTTTGTTCCTGCCGCATAATTCACAAACGAATTCATGACGACAGGGAACGACTTCAATTCGGGCCAGTTCGAAAAACGGCGGCGTAGATCAAACGCCAGCGCAATGAGACGTCCTCCGCCGCAGGAGTATTCCGCAATCACAGGACGGAATCCGCAACGGGCAAGGACATCGGTGTTTCGCGCATTCAGCACCGCAAGTTTCCTCCATTGCAGCAAATTCAGCTGAAGAAGATCATTCAACGATGCCAATCCGCGCTCGAACAGAATGCCGGAGGCCGGCTTGCTCTCCGTCGAAGTGTAGATTTTCGGGAGAGCTCCGCCGGATCGTTCCGTCAACGCCGAATAAAAACGGCTCGATCCCTCCGGTTCCGGAAGCGCGGCAATCGTGCCGCCGGACCGCAGAAACTCCAGAAGTTTATCGACAACTTCCGCCTGGAACGAACTTCCCGGCGCAAGAAAAATCAGCGAATACTGTTTCAGATCATACGCTCCGAGAGTCCGGAAGGTGGCATCGGTGAATTCGATTCCGTAGGCGTGCTTTTTCGGTTCCACGGCCATTCTCAGGTAGTAGAAGGGATCGGGAACATCCCCGCCATCATCGCCGGAGAGAAGAAGCACTTTCATGACATCCGAAACCGCAAAGGAAAACGGAAGCGTATTATCAAGCGGCACATCGGGATCATCAATGGAAATGGTTCCGTCCACACGCCCGGAACGGACAGGTACATAAACAAAATGTTCGTTCACGGAGGCATTCGCCTTCACGGAAATCGTTTTCGACTGAACCGGATTGCCTGTGATATTCAGGACCGCCTTGAACGTGCGGTCGCGAGGCGTGGAATTGCGAACCGTGAAAGGCAGATAGACACTGGAACCGGGCGTCTTCAAAGAGGGATCCGGAACTCCGCCGCCAAGCGACGCATTCTCGGAACTGCCGGAAACGGGAATGACAAAGAGACGGCCGTTCTGCAGATCGGAAAGTCTGATTTTCCGCTTCGGCAGCATACTTTCCTGCAGATCGGTCAGCAGATAGATCTCCCGATTGATTCCCTGCGAGCGTTTCAGCAGTTCGACCGCCCGGCGGATCGCAAGAGTCAGATTTCCCGCGCTCCCGGTGACTTTTGCTTCCCGAAGGGCGTTGACTACTTTTCTTTTGTCGCGGGTCGGCTCAATCCCCTCATTTCCCGACAGAAAGACGATTCCGGCCGAATCCTCCTTGTTCAGAGAATTCATCAGACTCTCCGCCTGTCGCACGGCAACCTCAAAAGCCGTTCTGCCGCCGGGCACTGACCGCTGCATCGACATGGAATCATCCAGCAGAATCACCGCTTCCGTTCCCGCGCCCGCCAGAAATGAGATCTTTTTGAAATACGGTCTCGACAGCGCAAATATCATCAGCGCAAGTCCCAGAATCCGGCAGATCATCAGAAACACTTCCAGCAGTCTGCGGCGGTACGCAAAATACTTTTCCCTGCGCACGAAGAAAATCAGCGAGGAAAACAGCACCGTCGAACGCTTTCTATGATAAAACAGATGCAGAATCAGCGGAGCCAGCGCCAGCGGCAATGCGAACAGAAAAGCCGGAGAGGTAAATTCCATCAGAACAGTACCTCCCGTTTGGAAAAATAGGCCGCAAGCGCCCGTTCGAACGGATCGGCTGTTGTCAGCGTTTCGAACGTGATTTTGTACTGATCGCAGAAGTTTTTCAGCTCTGCGTTATAGTTTCGCAGCGCCTCCAGATAATATTCCCGGCACGCCTCGCTTTCCAGTTCCATCGCCTCGCCGGTTTCCATATCCTGAAAGCGGATCAGACCGCGGTACGGAAAGCGCAGTTCATCTTCGTTCAGAATCTGGAATAGGATCACTTCGCAGTGTTTGAACGTCAGCTGATGGAGCGAACGCAGAAAATCGGAATTCCGTTCCAGAAAATCGGAAAAGACAATCACCAGAGAACGTCTGGGGATCCGGTCCGCGATCTGCCCCAGCGAAAACGTCGCATTGGAGACCCCCTCCGGCTTCAGCGACTCCAGATGACGCAGATTCGCCGCCAGATGACTCACGGAATTGGAACATCCGGAGAAAGGTCCCGGTACATCGCTCCAGGTGAAAAGCCCATGCGCATCCCGCTGCTGATGAGCCAGATACATGAATGCCGCGGCAAAATAACAGGCGTAATGGAACTTGGCGGGACTCCGTCGCCCGTCGGCGGCAGACATCGCCATGGAACCGGAGGTGTCCAGAAGGATATAGCTGTGAAGATTGGTTTCTTCTTCAAAACATTTGATGTAGTAGCGATCGGAACGGGCGTAGGTTTTCCAGTCGATGTATTTCACGCTGTCGCCGGGGGAGTATTTCCGGTACTCTGCGAATTCGGAGGAAAAGCCGCGATACGGGGAGCGATGGAGTCCCAGCATTCCGCCCTCCACGAGGGAACGGGCAATGAGCTCGATGTGTTTCAGGGAATCGAGCGTTTCGGGAGGCAGATAGGTATAGCGGCTGTCGGGCATCTCAGTTCCGAGGCTCCGGGACGGCTTGAAGGAGCATGTCGATCAGCGCGTCTGTTGTGAGATTTTCTCCGGCGGCGTGGAAGTTGCACGCCATGCGGTGGCGGAGCACTTCGTGTGCGGATTTGCGGACGTCTTCACAGCAGACGTTGACCCTTCCATCCAGAGCCGCCGCGGCTTTTGCTGCAAGCATCAGATACTGTCCTGCACGCGGCCCTGCCCCGTAGGAGAGATTCCGGCGGATGAAATCGGGCGCATCCGGATTGTCCGGGCGCGACAGGCGCGCAAGGTCGGCACAGTAGGAGATCACATGACGGCTGACGGGAACCGCACGCACGACCATCTGGAAAAACATCAGGGAATCCCCGTTCAGGACCTTGTCCGGAACAACGGTGCGGTTGCCGGTTGTCTGCGAGAGAATTTCAATCTCCTGTTCCCGCTCCGGATAATCCAGTTTGACTAGGAACATGAAGCGGTCGAGCTGCGCTTCGGGCAGCGGATAGGTTCCCTCCTGCTCGATCGGGTTCTGGGTGGCGAGGACAAAGAAGGGGGTCGGCAGGGGATAACGCTTTCCTCCGCTGGTGACGCTTTTTTCCTGCATGGCTTCCAGCATGGCGGCCTGCGTCTTGGGCGGAGTGCGGTTAATCTCGTCGGCAAGAAGAAGATTCGTGAAGACCGGCCCCTTGACGAAACGGAGTTCCCGTTTCACGCCGGCGGCGGCTTCATCGAGAATCTCGGTGCCGGTGATGTCGGACGGCATCAGGTCGGGGGTGAACTGAATCCGTTTGAAATTGAGATCCAGCACCTGGCCGAGCGTGGAAACCAGCAGAGTCTTTGCCAGTCCCGGTACGCCGAGCAGCAGGCAGTGACCACCGGCAAGCATGGCGGAAAGCACCTTCTCAATTACAGTTTCCTGGCCGACAATCACTTTGGCAAGTTCCCGGCGGACCGAATCGAAGCCGTCACGCAGAACGGCAATGTCCTTCAGCAGATTTCTGTCATCGTATTCCATGAAATCATCCTTGTTTTGAAAATCAGTGGGTTGCAAAATAGGTTACGAGATTTGCGCCAAGCCGAAGAGCCGTTTCGGTCTCGTAGCCGACGCTTCCCGGACGGGATACCGACATCCATCCTCCGGCAAGATCCACAGGACTGTAAATCAGTTTATACCGATCGCCATCGCGCACTCCGTACAGCAGCGGACGGGACGACGCCGGATATTTCTGCGCCGCCGCTTCCAGAAAACCGTTCCGGGTGAAACGGAACGGCCCTTTTGTATAGATCGGATGATTTTCCGGAATCTTTTCCAGTTTCTTTCCCGGATAGAGGGCCGAGGCAAATTTCTGCGCCGCCGCATCGAACTCATTCATTCCAAGAGAGTTGTTGACAAGCAGAAAACCGCCTCCGTTGAGATATCCACGCAGTTTTGCCATGGCATCGGCGGAAAGCTCGAAATTGCCGATTCCGCTCAAATACAGAAACGGATAATCGGCAAGCACGGCGGTCGCCGGATCCACATAGACCGGTTTGTTTCCGGCATCCATGTTCAGATTCTTCGAGAGATACCGCATGAAGCGAGTTTCCGCGCCGGGATCGGAGTTCCAGAGACCATCGGTTTTGACCTGGGCAAAGACGATCCGGTCGGCGGAACGGACCTCGGCACCTTCGCCGTAGGCTTCGCCTGCCGCGTAAGCCTGTCCGTTCTCATACCAGCCGATGATGTAGGCGATCAGGTTTACGCCAAGAGCCTGCGCACTGCGGGGCGTGTAATATTTGGAGTTCCGGATCTGTTCCGGCTGAATGTTGTCCCATCCTCCGCCGAGTCCGTAGGGAGAGAGGATCACCGCAAGACGCGATCCGATGTATGCTCCGTCGAATTCCGGAGAAATCGTACGGTTCCCGTTGACCTGTTCCCCGGTTGTTTTGCGGACCATCCGGAAAAGGGCGTGATCGGGATCGACTTTCCGAACAGGAGATTCCGGAAGAATGCGTCTTGTCTCCTCCAGCGCGCCGCGGTAAAAATAAGGAGAGCCGACAACGGAATCAAAAATAATGGTTCCTCCGTCGAGAAGATATTTGCGCAGTTTGATCCGTTCCGCATCGGTGAAACGGATGGTGCGTCCGCCGGAAAAATGAAGGATCGGAAGTTCGGCGGGATCACCGCTGAACGAGGCAAGATCAACCGTCTGCGTTTTATATTCAAGACGCATGGATTCCTTGACTCGTCGCAGAAGCTGCTGACAGTCGGCGGGCACCATGTTCCAGTCGAAGAGGCGCTGGGTCATGCCGTCGGGACCAGTATAGTCGAGGTAACTGCCCCAGACGACTTTCCCGATCAGCGCAGAAGGCGATGGCGGACGTTTCTTTTCCGAACGGCGCAGAGGAGTCACCGGCAGAGGCAGCGGCGGAAACGCTTCTCCTCCCTGACGGCGCTGAGCACGGGCCTCCCGGGGACGGCCGATCGGACGCAGATAATCGTTTTCATCCGCAGGAGCGGACGAAAGGCACAGAACGGCAATGCAGAAAACAGGAAATACTTTTTTCATCATTGATCCTGTCCTCCTTTCTATTTCAGTTCGGATATCAGTGTTTCAGCGGCAATCGCCTCCGTCGATTTCGGATACGATTTCCGGATCTCATTCAGCAGACGGAGTGCAGCTTCCGTCTTTCCCGTGCGCAGAAAATGACGGGCCAGAGAAAGAGAGGCTCCCGCAGCGGTCTGGGAGGATGGCTGCATTTTCAGAACCGCTTCCGCATAATAGGCGGCAAGGCGCGGACGGCCCTGCTTGGCAAGAAACTGGGACTTCAAGTACATGAATTCGGGATTCAGGCGAATTTCCGGACGGGCTTTTTCCACGCGGGAAAGATAATCGGTGGCATCGCGGAAGCGTTTGGTGATCAGAGCGTTGCGAAGACTGACAAGATTGCCGTCCGCCTCCAGCTTCTCCCGTTCGGACATCTTCCGGGTGGCCGATTCCATTTTCCGGTAGAGTTCCATCGCCGCATCGAATCCTCTGGAAAAAAGCGCCATATCCGCCTCCAGGATCCGGTAGTCGCGGAGAAAATCAGGAATCAGCTTTTCCGGATTGATCTTCCGGAATTCCACCTCCGCTTCGCCGCGGCGATCCATGCAGTAAAAGAGAAGTTTCGAAAGTTCCAGGCGGGCATGATCCGTACTTTGATTCAGCATCCGGTTCAGTTCCTTCTCGATTTTCTCATACCGTTCCGCCGCCAGATCGTCATCCATCATCATGGTGCGGTAGAATTTGAATACGGCATCTTTCGGCATCCGGGAGCCGAAGTAAAGAATGCGATCGTAAAAACGGGAGGAAAGTTCCTTCATTTTGAACACGGGAATGGCATCGGCAAGGAAGCGGTAGCCGGTGTTGTCCAGAGGCTTGACTTCATCCTGCTTCATGGCTCCGAACAACATTTCCCGTCCTTTCTTCTCGGAAACAAACGGAGCGGAATAGTGGTAGCCGAGATAGACCGTATAACCGTTTTTATGGAAGGTTCCGGGAGAAAAACAGTAAAGGACTTCGCCGTTGCTGAAGGTGAGTTCCTGCATCTGACGGCCGTCGAGATCGATGGTGCCGGTGCGCTTCCAGGAGAAATCTTCGGCATCGGAACCATCCTCATTTTTCAGGGGACCCTGCGTCACGGGGAGAAGCGGAAGAAACAGGCTTTCCGGCAGGATGGTCATTTTTTTGTCTCCCGGACGGCTGTATGCCGCTATGACGTAATAGCTCCATTGATTGTTTGCATGATAATATTCAAAACGATGATTGCCTGCGGAAAGCTCGACCGTTCCCTTGAAACGTCCGGTCTGTGCGGGACCGATCCAGTGACGGCCGGGATACTGGGCAATCAATTTTCCATCAATCAAAAGAAAGGATGCGTCCGTCGAAGCGGTATGGAATGTATACGTTCCCGGTTTGTCGATGCGGATGATTCCCCGGTAGAGATTCAGCGAGTTGTTGGTGTTTCCCAGTTTGTTGCCGCCCAGATAGACCCGTTTTTCCCAGCCGGCACGCATCCGGAGCGAATTTCGCCAGAAGTTCTGGAACTGTTCCAGAGAGTTCACGGTATTGCCTTTGAATTCCTTGTAAAGATGAAGCAGACCGGATTTCTGCTCGGCGGCAGGCGATTTTACCGGAGTGTCGTGATATTCGAGAATCAGAGTTTCTCCGGGACGGGCGTTGCAAAAGGCATCGAGCTTTCCGCCCTCCCGGTTGATGACTGTCATAGGACGGATCCCGCCGTTTCGGTCAAGCAGACGGAAGCCGGAGACGCGGTCCGGAATAAAAAAGGTAAATGCGGCAGAGCGTTCTTCCGTCCCCTCCCCGCCGATTTTGAGCTCTTTTGTAAAGAGCCGGGCGGCAGACAGAGAAAATGCGGTCAGCAGCAGGAATGTTGCAAACAGATATTTCATATGTGTTCTCCCGAATCAGTTCGCTACATATACCATACCGGATGAGAAAAAGCAAGTCGGGAAAAACTCCGGAACGCAAAAAAAAACTTTGGATTGCCAAATTGTAATTTTGAGTCTGAAAAGAGACGTTTGATCCGCTTTTCAGCCCTTGACATGGGAAGAATACAAGACCGTCCGGATGACAGAATAGGCTTCCAGTTTTTTCTGATAGCTGTAAACTGCGGCGGCAGGACTGGTGGAGGGCAGTTTTTGAATCGTCACTCCAGAGTGAAACACTCGTTCATTGTACCGTTTCAAAAACTGGAACGACGCCGTTCCGTTGCAGAAAATATGGGTGATGCCGGGATTTTCCCGGAGAAGTCCGGCGATATCGTTTGGAATCGGATCGGTAATTCTGGTATCAAGACTTCCCTCTCTGCGGCAGGCCGCCAGGGAGTCCCATAACGCGATGCGGTTCCGTCCGAGCGCCGCCAGACGTTCCGGATACGGCAGATCCGGCGAAAAGCAGAAGAGTTCCCCCATGATCCGCCAGAAAGCATTGTGCCGGTATGCGTAATACTCCTGCCTGCGCAGCGATTCTTCGCCCGGCATCGATCCGAGAATCAGAACAACGGCTCCGGGAAAGATGCTGGGCGGGAAAGAGTGTTTCAGAAGCATATCACTCATCTTGTTCAGGCGAAAAGCTCCTTGAGCATACGTATGCCGATGGAGGTGCCTTCCCGGCACTCTTCCATGCCTTCGAACTCCACGGAAACATAGGAGTCGTAGCCGGAATTCCGGATCACTTCGACAATCGCAGGAATATCGATATCGCCGTATCCGACGATCGAACCGCGCAGGAGATTTCCATGCTTCGTTTCAAAGAAACCGTTCCGGACCGCAAGATTCTTCCGCACATAAAAATCCTTGAAATGGATCATGGACGCAAGAGAGATATTATTTTTTACGGCGGAAACGGGATCCTCATCCACGCAGAGGAAGTTGCCGACGTCAAGAGTCGTGCGGAAGTTCTCTCTGCCGACCGCATAAATGAGTCTCTGCACCCGCTCGCTTCCCTGTACATGATATCCGTGATTTTCCACACTGGTTGTAATGCCGAACGGTTTTGCATAATCGGCAATCTCGGCACAGGCTTCGGCGAGTTTCGGCAGATCGGCATCAAAATTCCGGCAGGTTGCCTCGGCTGGCGGTCTCCAGCCCGCATCATGACGCATCCGGGTGACACCCAGACGGGCAGCAACATCCACTTCCCGTTTCACCCGTTCAATTTCTTTCCGGAAGGCTTCCTCATCCGGCTGAATAAAGTTTGCTCCGATGGTATAACTGGAAAGATCCACACCGCAGTCCGACGCAGTTTTCCGGATCTCCGCACAGAGAGCCGCGTTCTCCGCAAGACACTCTTTTCCCGGTGCAATTTCAATGTGTTCCGCACCATTTTCCGCGCCCCATCGGATAATGTCGCACAAGGTGAACTCCCCTTTGGAGACAAGACGGCTGAGGCTGTAGGTTGTCAATCCGATTTTCATAATCAATACACCCTTTTTCTGTTGTTTGCGGTTCTCAGCCCAATATATCCGGATGGAGATCTTTTTTCAAATCGGCAAACTCATTTTTCTCTGCGAAACAAGCGGAAAAACGAATTCCCAGGCTCAGTTTTTTCCGTCTGTGGAGTTCTCCGGAAAAAGCGCGGGATAAAGTTTCCCCGCCATCAGACGGAACGCCTCCGGGAATTTCCGGTTCGCCTTGTATTGAAAATACTCGGAGGGGAGCAGAAGAAGACGGCCGGATTTCACGGCTTTCAAATTCCGCAGGGCCGGATTCGTCTGAAAGATGCGCAACGCCTGTTCCATAGCCTTGCGATTGGTTGTTGCGGGAACAATGAAAAGAAAATCGGGATCTTCCAGCATCAGCCGTTCCAGACTGAATTTAACCCGCTGGGCAACGACTTTCTGTCCGCTCGTATTCAGAATATTTTTCCCGCCGAGCCGTTCCGCGATGAAGGCGGCATTCGCTTCCGAGGTCTCTGCGCGGAACTCCGATCCGTTGAAAAACAGACAAAGAAAGGTGGGCGCTTTCACGTTAGCCTTACGGATCTTCTGTTCGAGTGCTTCGATTTCCCGGTTGACCCGCAACAGCGTTTCCGGAGGAGTCTTTTTTCCCAGAATTGCGCAGAAGATTCCGGCGATTTCCCGGTAGTCCCGGTAGTTGTCATACTTCAGGAGGAGTACGTCGATTCCGGAATTCCTCAGAAGTTTCGCCAGCGGACGGTTTCGGCCGGTCATCCCGCTGAGAATCACCAGATCCGGCTTGAGCTGGAGAATCTTCTCGGCGTTCGGATGAAAATATCCGCCGATTCCCGGAAGATGTTTTACTTCCTCCGGAACAACTTCGTCTTTTTTCATGGAGTGAATCGCCACCAGTGATCCGCCGCAGTCCAGCCAGATTTCCAGCAGAGAGGGGTAACAGATAATCGTCCGACCGGGATTCGTCCGAATCGAAACATTTTCCTGAAAGGCATCCTTCACAACGATCTTTTCCGCGGACAGGACACATCCAGTCACCGCCAGCAGAAGCAGCCAGAATACCGAACTTTTCATACTTCGCCATCCTTCTTGTCGAAACGGTCCCGGAACCGGATGTAGAGAAGAGCTCCGGCGATCATAACCACGCTCAGCACAAGAAGTCCGATACTCTTTGCCAGCAGATGGTATCCCGCCAGATCATAGAAAAACACCTTCAGCGAACAGAGCCCGAATACGACAAGTCCGAAAATCCGGCTGATTTTCCATCTGCCCAGAATTCCGGTAAAAAGAAATCCAACAGCAAGAATTCCCCACCAGAGCGAAACTCCGCCTCGAGTGAAGTCCGGCAGAATCAGACGCAGAAGTTTATAGAGTTCCAGAGATGTGTAAAGGAAAAATGCAATTCCTCCAGCCACCCCGAATAAAGTCCGCTGTACTTGCAGTTTTTCCTTCTCCTCCGGCCACCTTTTTGCCTGAAGAACAAGCGCGATCCATGAGACAATCAGCGACAGTGTAAAAACTCCGCCGCTCAGGAACGACTCCCGGAACGATTCCGCAGACGAAGAAAAGTTCACCACGTCCCACAAAAGAATTCGCAGGAACACAATCAGAAAACCGAAACAGGCAATTTTACGCAGGAAGTCGCTTTGAATCGCCGAGGAGAGCAGCAAAAGCATCATCGCCAGAAGCGACCATGCCGCCGGAATCCATTCTCCGGAAAGCAGAATCGGCACCACCATGCCGATGGAATAGATGCTCAGCAGCATTGCCGCGGGAATCACCTCTTTCCTGCGCGGCTCTCTCAGGTGGCAGAAAAGAATCACCCCTGCCTGAAACGCGGCGGATGCCAGCAGAAGAACCGCCTGCGGAATTTCACAGGCCGGCTTGTGAAGAACCGATCCGAATACGGCAAGTCCGCTGATCGTAAAGAGCAGATGATTCAGGATCTGTCCCGTAATTTCGATGCCCGTCACCTCTTCCGGCTGCGTCTCTCGCCACGGACGGCAGAGCGGAACCACAGCAAAGAAGGCATAGTTCAAACCGAGAATCCAAAGCAGAGTCCGACAGTTTTCTTCCGTAATCGCATGCTGGTGAATCCCAGTGGTCAGCGTCAGCACCGTCAGAAAGGCAAAAAGCAGAAAACCGAACAGATTCACCCCTCTCCATTTCCGGAAATTCGCCAGAATCAGAAGGCCGAAGGTAATGATGGACAGGTAGATGAAAAAACCGATGTAATTCCGGCTTCCGGTGGAAAGCATGATCGGAGTCAGATAACCGCCGGTGATTCCGAGAAACGCCGGGAACGGATGATCCGCCCGGATCGACGACGCCATCGCCGCAATAGTAATAACCGTCATAATGAGAAACGCCGTCAAAGAATCCGTCATCGAATAGACAATGTACCCCGCGCGGGCGGAAAGATACATCGTGACAAATCCAGCCCCCATGATCCCGACCGCCGCAATGTGATATTTCCGTTTCGCCCCGATCATTCCCGCGATCGCCATTGCACACCCGGCAAGAAACGCACAGCCGATCCGCACTTCCGGCGAAATCAGATTGTTCTGAACCGCGAACTTCAGAAAGAACACGACTCCGGCAATCAGAATCACCACGGCGATCCGGATCAGCCAGGTTGTGGCAAACGCATACTCGCGGGAGATGTTTTTGTCCCGGTAGTTTTCGCCGACACAGAACCATTCGACAATTCTGTTCCACGCTTCACTCGTCCGCGAATCAATCGTTTCTTTTCCGGCAGGAGCCCCGTTTTCCGGGAATTCCGTCTTTTTCGAGTGTTCCGTTGCCGGGGAAATGATCGTTTCGACCGGGCTTTCCGCAGAACTCTCGCCAGAAGGAGTTTCGACAGAAGAGCTCTTGACAGACGAACTTTCAACAGACAATTTTTCCAGCGTTTCCACTATCTGTTCAGCCCCGCAAGATTCTTCGTCCGGAAAGGAGAGGGAAGCGAACTCCTCTGTGGAATGGTGTATTCCCGCCCTGCCCTTCTTTTCGGCATAAGAAGCTGATGAAACCGTCGTCCGCGCTTCCGGCTCCGCATCCGCCAGAGATTCGGAAGAGCCTGTTTTCTGTTCCATCTTTGCCTGCAGGGATCGGAGGCGTTTCAGAATCAAGGTCTGAACCCGACGGTTTTCCTCGCGTTCCTCCCGGAGCATCTGACTCAACCGCATGTAGCTCCAAATCGGAAAGATCAGGTAAAAGAGAAGAAAACCAAGCAGGATCAGCGGCAGCAGCTCAAGACCATTCATAAGAAACACCCTTTTCTGTTTGGGGGATCACCGGACAGAAACGATAAATCCCCGCGCCATATTTTGTTGTCTGCCGCCGATCTCCGGAAACAACGGCAGGTGTTATGAAATCTTATACTTTGCCGCCAGTTTTGTCAATGCAGCGACCTGTTTGAACGAGAGCACTTTTCCGGAAGCACGCTGTTTGGCAAGGGATTCATAGAACTCCTTGTCATTGTAAACGCGCCGACCTTTCTTTTCGGGTTCTGCCCAGTCGGTGATCTCCGCCATTGCCTTGAGGAGCCGATCGACTTCCGCTTCTCCGGGTCCCCCGGATGCGGCAGGAGCCGACGATGTTTCCGCATTTGTTCCCTGTGCACTGCTGCCATCGGCGGAGGGAAGTGCATCGGGCACGGCCCCCGTCAGCTCCCGGACAACGGATTCATAGTCGGGAATGGATGAAGCATACCGGGAAGCGATCTTCGCCAGCGCGGAGATCTGTTTTTCGGAAAGCAGCTTGCCCGACTCCATCTGTTTTTTCAAGGATTCAAAGAATTTCTTATCGTCGTAAACTCTTGCGCCGCGTTTTTCCGGAGGATTCCACGGGATTCCCTGCATTGCCTGAAAAACCGATTCCAGAGATTCCTGCGGCGGTGCGCTGACGGCCGCGGATTCCCGGCGCTGACGAATCTCCTCCTGTTTTTTCCGGCGGTCATCAAGACGTTCCATTGCGGCCTCGATATCTTTCTCGAATCCGTTTGCTTGTGCAACCTCCTTGAGATTTTTCAGCTGGGAGGCATATTTGACCACCAGATTCAGCAATGCTTCCCACTGTTTGGCGGAAATGGTGGTACCCTGTCCCGCTTTGGTCTGAACGGAGGTATAGAACTTTTTATCGTCATAGACCCGTTTTGCCCCTTTTTCCGGTTCATCCCAGTTTTTCACAGAGGAGAGCAGTTCCAGGACGGCTTTTGCCTTCTGAGCCTCCGGAGCTCCCGCATTTTTCGCTTCGGAAAGCCACTTGGAGAACTTCTCGTAAAAGTTTTTGAGCATGCTGGTCCAGAGGATCTGTCCTTCTTCCACGCTGTCGAGCTGATTTTCCATGTCGGCGGTGAATCCCACCTGAATCAGATCGGGCAGAGAAGCAACCAGATAATCATTGATTTTGAATCCCAGCTCCGTCGGGGAAAGCTTGCCTTTTTCTTTCAGGACGTAGGCGCGCTCCTGAATGGTGTTGACAATCGTGGCATAGGTCGACGGCCGTCCGATTCCGTTGGATTCCAGCTCCTTGATCAGAGTTGCCTCCGAAAAACGCGGAGGAGGTTCCGTAAATTTCTGTTCGGAAAGAGTATCTTCCAATTTGCAGGCGGAATCTTCTTTCAGAGATGCGAGAGCCTCGGCGTCTTTCGTGTTGTCGTCCTCGGAAGACGCGGCGCCCTCCTCTTCGATATTGTAGGCTTTCAGGAAGCCTGGGAATGTAGTCACTGTGGCAGTGGCGCGGAAGGTGTAGAGATTGTCATCGCTTCCCCTGCCCTCGACATCGACGGTGGTTCTCTGCTGTTCGGCAGGAGCCATCTGGCAGGCGACGAAACGTCTCCAGATCAGCCGATAAAGTTTCAGCTGTCCCGGTTCCAGATAGTCCTTCAGTTTTTCCGGCGTCAGATTGACATCGGTCGGTCTGATCGCCTCATGTGCCCCCTGCGCGGTGGATTTCGTTTTGAAGAAGTTCGGTTTTTCCGGAACGAAAGACACTCCGTAGTTGTTGCCGATAAACGCACGGCAGGCTGCCTGCGCCTCCGCGGCGATGGCAACGGAGTCCGTTCTCATGTAGGTAATCAAACCGAGATGTCCTTCTCCGGTATCCACGCCTTCATAGAGCTGCTGGGCAAGACGCATCGTCGAATTCGCGGAAAATCCGAGCGAGGAACTCGCCGCCTGCTGCAATGTACTTGTGATAAACGGCGGGGGAGCATACCGTTTGCGCGGCTGTGTTTCGATGGAAGCAACCTTCCAGGCGGCAGCGCCCTTGATCGCTTCCAGCACACGATCGGCATCATTGCGGTTGCCGATTTCAAATTTTCCGTTATTGATTTTTGCCAGTTTCGTCGTGAAACGGCTGGAGCTGTTCTGCGAGAAAATCGCGGCAAAGTTCCAGTATTCTTTCGGCACGAACGCCTGGATCTCCCGTTCCCGCTCGCAGACGAGACGGAGCGCCACCGACTGGACTCTTCCTGCGCTTACCCCCCGCTCGATCCGGGACCACAGCAGCGGACTGATCATGTATCCGACAATCCGGTCAAGGACGCGCCGCGCCTGCTGCGCATCGACCAGATTCATGTTCAGATCCCCCGGATGCTGGAACGCCTTCGTAATGGCGGATCGAGTAATTTCATGGAAGGCAACGCGTTTGAAAACCGCTTTCCGATTGGCATTTTTCAGCACTTCGTGAAGATGCCATGCGATCGCCTCTCCTTCGCGGTCCGGGTCGGGCGCCAGATAGATTTCCTTTACCGACTTGGCGGTCTTTTTCAGTTCCGACAAATTCTTGCCGCGCGATTTGGACTCCTCATACTGCGGTGCAAAATCATGTTCGATATCGACCCCGAACGCACGTTCCGGCAGATCGCGGATATGCCCGTAGGAAGCCTTGATAATATAATCCTTTCCCAGGATCTTTCCGATTGTTTTCGCCTTTGCAGGCGACTCGACTATGACCAGTTTATCCGGCATGACACATCGTTCTCCATACTCAAAAAATTAAAACCGGAGCAGCAGATTATCCCTCATGATGTCGCACGATTTCAACGTTGCGGCGCCGGTCGTTGGGTTCGCACTATTATTATTACAAGTAGACGATTGCAGAAACAAAGTCAAGCGCAAAACGTGCATTAACGGCAAAAATAAATAAAACCATTCCTTTTCCCGTTTTTCCCGCTTGACTTTTTCAAAACCGATGCTAGTGTAGTTATTTGCTACTGAAGTACGAATCACGTAATTAAAATAGGTAAGGAGATTGGGAAAGATGCACAGCGCTCTGACCGAAAAAAACATAGAACTCTATGACAAATACGTCATGAAGACGTATCCCAAAGCGGATATTCTCTTCACGCGCGGCAGCGGATGCCATCTGTGGGATGGCGATGGAAACGAGTATCTGGATTTCGCCGCAGGCATTGCCGTGTGCAGTCTTGGTCACTGCCATCCCGCAGTGACGAAAGCCATCACGGAACAGGCGCAGAAGCTGGTTCATGTTTCCAATCTGTTCATGAACGAGCGCCAGCCGGAACTGGCATACAAGTTGATTTCGCACTGTTTTGACGGTGTCTGCTTCTTCTGCAACAGCGGAGCGGAAGCCAATGAAGGGCTCATTAAACTTGCCCGGAAATGGGGATCCACACAGGGCCGTTATGAGATTATCGCCATGAATGACTCCTTCCATGGCCGGACTCTCGCCACGCTCGCCGCCACCGGCAGAAGCAAATACCGGAAAGGCTTTGAACCGGATACTCTGGGATTCAAACATGTTCCGTTCAACGATCTGGAAGCTGCGCGCAATGCGATTGATTCCAAAACAGCGGCAATTCTGCTGGAGCCTGTGCAGGGCGAAGGCGGGATCATCCCCGCTGCACAGGAATATCTGGAAGGACTCCGCAAGCTTTGTGACGAAAAAGGAATTCTTCTTCTCTTTGATGAAGTCCAGTGTGGAATGGGACGTACCGGAACGCTGTTCGCCTGGCAGGGATATGGCGTAGAGCCGGATGCGTTCTCTCTTGCAAAAGCTCTTGGCAACGGATACCCGATCGCAGCAATGGTCGCCAAACGCAAACACGAAGGCGTACTGACTCCGGGAACCCATGCCAGCACCTTTGGCGGAACTCCGCTTGCATCGGCGGCGGCATGTGCGGTTGTCGATACACTCTGCAATGGAGGAGTCCTGGAAAACTGCAAAAAACAAGGAGCTTTCCTGACCGGTCTTCTGAAGGATCTGATGCCGAAACATGCATGCATCAAGGAAGTCCGCGGAAAGGGACTGATGGTCGGAGTTGTGCTGGATTATCCTGCTGTTGAACTGCTTCCCATTCTGAGAAGCAAGGGAATGATCGCCCTGACCGCGGGAGAAACGGTTCTCCGCCTTGTTCCGCCACTCATTGTTACCGAAGACGACTGCCGGAAAGCAGCCGCCCTCATTGACGCCGCCATCTCCGAACATGACGGCGCGGCAAAATAACCATACAGAAACAACCTCGAAACAGGAGGAATGACCCATGAAAAAAGATTTGCTGTCCTGCGCGGATTTGACCAGAGCCGATCTCGATAAGATCATTGAACTCGCCGCAAAGCTGAAACGGGAACGCGGCACTCCGCAGGCGATCAAGCCTCTTGCGGGCAAAAGCATCGGCATGATTTTTGCGAAGTCCTCGACTCGTACCAGAGTATCGTTTGAGGTCGGAATTCAGGAACTCGGCGGATATCCCGTCTATCTGGAACAGGGACACACCCAGATGGGCCGCGGGGAAACCATTCCCGATACAGCCAGAGTTCTGGAACGCTATCTCCAGGGAATTGTGATCCGCACTTACGCGCAAAGCGATGTGGCGGGACTTGCGGAATATTCCAAATATCCGGTCATCAACGCGCTGACCGATGAGTTCCATCCCTGCCAGGCTTTGACCGATATTTTCACCATGTGGGAACACTCGAACGGGAAACTCGCCGGACTGAAGATGGCTTATCTCGGCGACGGCGCCAGCAACATGGCAAACTCCCTGATGTTCGCCACACAGCTTGCCGGGGTCGATCTGGCGATTGCCGCACCGAAGGAATTCGCCCCCTCCCCTGAGTTCCTGAACAAGAATCTCGGTCCCGGAAAATCCTCCTGGACAACCAATGTCGATGAGGCGCTCAAGGATGCCGATTACATCTACACGGATGTCTGGGTCAGCATGGGATTCGAAGACGAGGCCAAGGACAGAATGAAAATCCTTGCTCCGTATCAGTTGAACATGACGAATCTGAAAAAAGCCAAACCGGATGTCAAAGTTCTCCATTGCCTGCCCGCGCACCGCGGAGAGGAAATCACGGATGACGTGATGGATTCGGAACACTCCATTGTATTCGATCAGGCGGAAAACCGCCTCCATGTCCAGAAGGCAATCATGACCCTTCTGATGGCCTGAGTTTCCCATTTCATTGGAACAAAAGAAAAGACCGGGTTGGAAATTCTCCTTCCCGGTCTTTTTTTATCTCTGCATTTCCGTCAGATTTCCGGTTCTCTGCCGAAGAGGACGGGTCTTTCTGAAAAGAAAAACTTTAAGATTCGGTTATGGCTGGAACAGTTTTGCTTTTCTGCGCAGGAATCCCGCACCGAAGCGTTCGAAAGCGGCTTTCTCCAGCGCTTCCCGGTGCTTCGGATGAGCGATGCTGATCAGCAGGGCGGCTCGCTCCTGAAGAGTTTTGCCGTAAAGATCGACGATTCCGTATTCCGTAACCACATAATGAACCAAATGTCTCGGTGTGACCACACCTGCGCCCGGTTTCAGGAACGGGGTGATCTTGCTCTCGCCCTTGTTCGTTTCGGAGGCGATCGCAATGATGGCTTTCCCGCCTTTGGAGCGCGATGCTCCGTAGATGAAGTCGAGCTGACCTCCGACTCCGGAATACATCTGGCTGCCGATCGAATCAGCACAGACCTGTCCGGTAAGATCAATCTCCACAGCGGAGTTGATTGCCACCACGTTGTCGTTCTGGGCAATGATGAAAGGATCATTTGTATAACCGATGTCCTTCATGAGAACCAGCGGATTATTGTCAATGAAATCATAGAACTTCTGAGATCCCATCAAGAAGCTGGTGACCAGTTTTCCGCGGTCGATCTGCTTTTTGGCCCCGTTGATAACACCTTCATCGACCAGCGGGATCACATTATCGGAAAACATCTCCGTGTGAATTCCGAGGTCGGAATGATCCTTCAGCGCGGAAAGAATCGCGTTCGGAATGGAACCGATTCCCATTTGCAGGCAGGCGCCGTTGTCGATGAGCGCGGCGCAGTTTTTCCCGATGGCGATATCCAGTTCTGTCGAAGGCGGATTGATAATCTCCATCAGCGGGTGATTGTCGAGCACGGCATAATCGATCCGGCTGTACGGGATGAGGGAATCGCCCAAAGTCCGCGGGGCCTTCTCATCGACCACCGCGATCACGGTCTTTGCCACCTCGACCGCCGCCAGCGTGATATCCACGGAAACACCGAGGGATACATAGCCGTGCTGATCGGGTTTGGTGACTTTGATAATCGCGACATCGCATTTGAAGATTCCGGATCGGTAAAGGGCCTGCGTATCGCTCAGCCCCACCGGGAGATAATCGCTGACCCCTTCCCGGATGCTGCGGCGATTGTTTGCTCCGGCAAAAAATGCGTTCGGGATAAAGATCCCGGCATATTTTTCCTCTGTATAGGGAGCCTTGCCGAAGGTCATCAGCTGAACGATTTCGACATCCTGCAGTTCTCCGCGATCCCCCCGGCGGCAAAGAGCCTCCACCAGAATCTCCGGGGAATTGGCAAAGCCGCTGAGATAAACGGAGTCTCCGGATTTTACAGCCTGAACGGCTTCATCCGGAGAGACGATTTTCGGGACTCTTCTCATAATCAAAGACTTCTGAACCAGGTGCGGACAGTTTCTATGGCATTGGCATTGTCGCTGCCGGCGACCTCTTCCGCGTAGATGCCGCAAACCATATCTTCCAGCTGGTCCGCTTCCAGTTTTTTCCCGGTCAGTTCGCTGACGATCTTCAGAAGATCATGCTTGTTGAAATCATAGTTATCCTTTTTGATGAGGTCGCGGATCACATCGGCGTTTTCCGCTTTTCCGAGAGTTTCACGGAATTCATCGTCGCTCATCATTCTCATGCAAAAGGCTCTTGCGCTTTCAATCGACATATCCAATCTCCTTGTTTAACGCTTTGATTGACAGACGAATACTCCCTGATACAATAAACTCTTTCCTGCAAAATTCAACCCCGTTTTCAGGCAAAATCCGTCTAAAAGTCGGAAAGAGCAGGTTCAGCCGAAGAGTTTTCCCGCGATGTCGGAAGAGGTAAACACTCCGGTCTGCCGTCCCTCTTTCTCGACAATATACATTGCAACATCGGATCCGCGCGTACGATTCAACGCCTCGACAATGGGCGTGGATTCCTCAATGGAGATCATATTCTGCATGCAATCCCCGACTTTCACGGAGTCCCATTCCCGTTCCCGCAGCGAGAACATCGCAAAGTAGCAGGAAAAAATCCCGATCCAGCGATGCTGCGTCGAATCCAGAACGGGAAATTTGGAAATGGAGGTCCGACGGCAGATCCGCATTGCTTCCCGAACACTCAGATCGGAAGAGATCTCCATCACATCCTGTTTCTTCTTCATAATGTCGCTGACCCGGGACGAATGAAAGTTGATCGCATTGTCCAGAATGGATGCCGTTTCCGCAGGCAGTCCGCCGGAACTTTCGCTTTCCATCAGAAAGAGTTTGAGATCTTCCCGCATTACGGCGCTTCGGGTCTCATCGCTGGATTTGTCGCGGGAAATTTTCCGGCTCAGGAACGATGTGAACCAGTCGAACAGACGTGCCGGAACATACAGCACAAAATAAGTCAGATACAGAATCCACACAAACATCGAGCACCGCAGACACGGTGCCTGTCGGAACCAGTTCTTCGGAATAATCTCGCAAATCAGCATTCCCACGCTCAGCGCACAGCTCATGCCCAGCAGTGCTCCGGCCGAAGAAAGTCCCGCACTCTCGGCAAAGCTCTTCGCAGCCAGCGAGGCGCAGACAACACTGATATTCACTCCCAGCAGCGTCGTGGAAATCATAACGCCCGGATTGTTCAGAAAGAAAAGCACCATCTTTGCGGAACGGCTTCCCGTTTCGCACGCATGCTCGATCCGGGGACGGCGAACCGAGATCATTCCCGTTTCCATTCCGGCAAACAGTCCCTGCATCAGCATGAAGAATATGAGGAAAAACAGACTGATCAGCATGCTTCCGCCTCCGTCATCGTATGCTCAGCCTCCCGCGGCAGGGAGACTTCCAGTTTTGAGGCCCGGTTGCCCGACATCTCCAGCACCTTGATACAGATTCCATCAGCCGAGACCTTCGCTCCCACTTTCGGCAGAGCCCCGTACAATTCGCAGAACACGCCGTTCAGCGTGGAAGATTTGATCTCCTCTTCCGGAGTCCATCCGGTGTCCTCCATCACCGATTCGATGGGGGTGAGGCCTTCATAAAGCCAGAGCTTGCCGGAGGCATCCTGCCTCAGAGGTTCCGTCGGAGCCGACTTCACTCCTCCGATGGAACTGCCTGTCAGCGCAGCATAAATTCCCGATCGGGAAATCAATCCCGATATTCCTCCGTACTCATCGGAAATCAGCGCGGCAAACTCGTTATGTGCTTTCAAGGTACGCAGAGCCAGCACCACCGGAGTCTGTTCCGGAATGTAAATTGCAGAACGGACACAGGGAGAGGTCAGCCATTTCTCCCGCTGCTGGGACGAAAGCATGAAGAAATCCCGGGCGGAAAGAATCATATCGGCATCATCAATATCCTTTTCTCCAACTAGAAAATACATGGTCCGATTTCGATAGATGGTCTCCGCCACCTCCTCTGCGGAGGCATCCTTCCGGAGAAAACCGATTGAAGTTCTTGACTGCATGATTCTGGAAATCTCCCGGGAACTGAAATCCAGAGACTCCTTCAACAGAGCCTTCTCGCCCGGAGAAAACGCTCCGTTCCGTGTACAGGTGTCGATGTAAGAATCATACTCCTCGTGAGTCAGGGGTACGGAAGTCTGTCTTCCGAGAAGATCCAGCACCCGGTTCGAAAACTTCTCTGCCACATAGATGATGGGAAAGAGGATCTTCCGCATCATGCAGACCGGAAGCGCAACAATGCGGGACCAGGGATCGCAATAGACATAAGCAAGCGTCATCGGAGTGATCTCCCCGAACAGCAGCAGAACGACGATACCGGTCACAGCGGAAGCCACAGTCGCCGCCGCTCCGGAAAGTCCCGTATCCCGGATGACGGTATCGTTCAACATCGAAATGCAGCTGTTGACGAACATATTCGACAAGATAATGGATACCAGCGTCCGATTGTAATTGTCAAGCAGAAAATAGATGCGGCGTTTGGTTGGCGAAGGATCGTTTTTATAGGCAATCACCTTCGCTCTGCTCAGGGAGAAGAGGGACATTTCACAGCTGGAAAAAAATGCGGAACCGCAGATCAGAAGAATCAGCAGGATGATTTCCAGACCGATTAATAAATAACTGTCCATACAAATGCTGTTTCAGCAAAACTCCCTGGCTGGTTGAACGTTTGGAAACGAAGTGAAAATAATATACCCCGGATCGTGAAAAAAATCAATCGCGGTCCGGGGATTTTTTCAGAAGAAAGTCGGATTGGTCTTACTTCTTGATTTTAGCGAGGATCTGTTTGTAGGCGTTGATGTAGGTATTGACATCGCCACGCATGAATCCGGTCTGAGCCAGCTGCTTTCCTTTTGCGTCGGTAATGATGACCGTGGGATAGCCTCTGACCTTATACTGGGACTGCAGTTCCCGGTTCTGTGCGACCACGCCAGGCTGCAACTGCTGGCTGCGAGGGAAATCCGCCTTGAACATGATGAAGTTCTCCTGAATGAACTTCTGGAACTGCGGTTTTGAAAACGCATCTTTTTCCATTTTGATGCAGTAGGGACACCAGTCGGAGCCGGTGAAGAGCATCAGGATCGGTTTCCCGGTTTTCTGAGACTCTTCCTGTGCCTTGCCATAGTTGTCGAGCCAGTTGATTCCGTCCGCAAATGCGAAAACGGCGCTGCACATGAGCAGCAGCATCAGGATTGTTTTTTTCATTTTACCCTCCCTGTATTTTTGTTTTAAGAGCGTCCCCGAACCGTTCGGAGACGCTGATGCACGAAAAACACAACGATTGCTTAATCTTCCCATTCCGTAACGGCGCAGACGGCGGCCATATCGACGATATCATCGATGGAGCATCCGCGGCTGCCGTCAACAAAGGGACGACGCAGTCCGTTGCAGATTGGTCCGATCGCGGTGGCTCCCGCAAGACGTTCCGTTGCTTTGTAGATGGAGTTGCCGCAGTTCAGATCGGGGAACACAAGCACATTGGCGTGTCCGGCGACCTTCGATCCGGCAAACTTTTTCTGTCCGATTTCAGGAACGATGGCCGCATCGAACTGCATTTCTCCGTCGATGAGCATATCGGGCGCAAGCGCCTTGGCTTTTGCGGTTGCCTCCACGACCTTTTCGATGATGGGATCGTGCGCGGATCCGTTGGTCGAGCAGGAGATCATGGCGACCACCGGTTCAGCTCCGGTGTACATTTTGAAGCGCTTGGCCGTTGTAACGGCAATTTCCGCGAGCTGATCGGAATTCGGATTGATGTTCAGTCCGCAATCCGTGTAGAAAAGCACGCCGTTGTAGCCCCATTTCGGATCAGGCATCTGCATGACAAAGAAGCTGGAGGCGATTTTGTTGCCTTTCGCAGTTTTGAAAAGCTGAAGAGCAGGTTTTGTCTTCTGGGCGGTGTTGTGCGCATAGCCGTTCGGATTGCCGCCACAGGAGGCGTAACCGTGAGCATCGCCGGCGCAGACCATGACGGCGGAAAAGACGCAGGTGTCCTTGAGCCATTCACGCGCCTGTTCGGGGGTCAGACCTTTGTTTTTGCGGATTTCGACTGCGGTTGCGATGTAGCGGTCGAGATTCGGTGATTTCAGGACATCGACAAGTTCAACGCCTTCCAGAGAGACGCCGTTTTCCGCGGCGAGCTTCCGGATGGACTCCTCGCAGCCGACGAGCACCGGACGGGCATAACCAAGCTGAACCAGCTTTTCCGCCGCTTTCAGATTCCGAATGTCATCGCTTTCGGTCAGACAGATTTTCCGGTTCAATTTTTTCGCCTGTTCGCGAATGGTGTCGAGTACGGTTTTCATTTTTTGTGATTTTCCTCCTGTTATATGTTTTGAACGGATTTCTATCAAGCATCAATGTAGCACAGTTTTCCCAAGAGTAAAATCATTTTCCTGTTTTTTTCCATTTCCGTTCTTTACGTGAGCGGAAAGCGGCGGAAAAGCGAAAATGGGAGGGGAGAGGCTTCCGGTAAAGTGTTTCTGTCAGCGCAGAAGTTTTTCATAGAGTTTGATATAACGGTCGCCCATTTCCCGCCGGGTTGAAATAATCTGCGGAGCGATCCTTTCGCGACGGGCAAACTCGACAATCCGCGCTGCCGTTTCCTCCCGTCGTTCCTCCGATTCAAAATCCGCCAGAATATGGTTGCGGTAAAACCGGCAGATCTCCGGCAGGGAATCCACCGGATTCACCACCACGGGAATTCCGGTAGTCATCGCTTCCGCGAGAGAGAGTCCGTACCCTTCATACCGGGAGGGCATCACAAACACATCAAAGAGCCACGCCATCTGCGAGGCATTCGGCAGAAATCCAGGCAGACGGACCAGCAGATTTTCCGGTGCTTTTGCCGCCAGTTCCTCCAATTCCCTGCGCTGACCGCCCTCCCCCAGAATCACCAATCCCCAGCGCTCGGAGGGCGGAATCGCTTCTGAGATCTCCGGCAGAAGACGCAGCAGATTGTCAAATCCCTTCTGCCAGTCCAGCCTGCCGACCGCTCCGATGATCCTGGCACAGGTGTCCAGTCCCCATTTCCTGCGACAGTCCGTCAGGAATCCATCGTCCGGCCGTGGGATCGGATCGACCCCGTTGTAAATCACGCTGATCGTTCCCACCGGCAGTCCGATCGCCTGTTCATGAAAGCGCGCAGAAGCAAATGAAACCGCATTGCAGGCGGAACAGAGCGGAAAAGTAAGACCATCCAGCCAGAAAAAGAAACCTTTGTTTTTTCTTCTCTCGCTGATATGCACGGTGTTCAGCAGAGGAATGCCGAGCCCGGCGGAAGCCAGGCGAGTCACAAGATTCGGATGCATCAAATGGGAATGAATAATGTCCGGAGCCATCTTCCCGATCAGTCTGCGCAGAGAGAAAATCCGGGAAAAATCCCGGAGCGAGTCCATGTGCAAGAACTCCGGAACGATCCCCTTTGCCAGGAACGAATCCTCTATGGACTTGTTTTCCGGCGGCGATTTCAGCGAGATCAGCGACACGGAGTGCGAACGCTCCAGAAGCCGTTCCGAAAGATCCAGAGCAACCCGTTCCGCTCCGCCCGGTCCCAGTTCCGTCAATATCTGCAGCACCTTCATTCTGAACTTTATTCCCGTTAATTTTGATTGGCACTTGCGATTTTGCAATAAAGTGCTAAATTTCAGAAGTCACAATGACACGGTATCCTTTCTTTATTAAGATAGATGCCGGAAAAGAGAAAAACAAATCCCGGGAAGCGAAAACAGCCAATGCATCTGAAAATTTTTCTGATTTTACTAAGTTCACTCTTTCTGCTGACGGCCTTCGCCGATGAAGCCGCCGCTCAGAAAGCCTACTCCGCCGGACGCGAACAGGAAAAACAGGGCAAGTTCCTGACTGCCGCCGACTCCTATCTCGAATCGGAGATCCAGGCCGATGATCCCGTTCAAAAGGTCAATGCTCTCATCTGCGCGGCCAGGGCCTATCGGAAAGCCCGCAAATACGGAGCCGAATTCGACTGTCTTCAGAAACTCGCGGAGGGACACGTTACCCGGATCAATTTCACCGAAGTGGTCAAACGGCAGTTTGAGATCGGAGATAAGTTCTTTGCGGGGCACCGGGACCGCTTCCTTTCGTGGATCCCCTTTATCACAAAAGATGACCGGACGATGGAAATCTATGAGAAAGCTCTGAAAAATGCTCCGTGTACAACTGCCGCACCGGAAGCCAGACTCCGCCTCGGCCGTCTCTATCTGGACAACGACATGCCCGACAAAGCCATTCAATGCTTTGCCGATACCATCAAACTGCATCCCGATTCGGAAGAAGCCCGCTATGCCGCGCTGGAACTTTCGAACACTCTTCTTCACAAATCCCGCCGCGGGGATGGAGATAATCAGAATGCCAAACTCGCCATTGAAGCCTTCGATTCCTTTCTGGAAAAGCACCCGGACGATCCTCAGGCCGACTGGATCAAACGTTCCCGCGATGAAGTCTATTCCATTATGGCGGAACGCCTTTACAACATCGGCAAGTTCTACATGGATGCAAAAAAATACGATGTTGCCCAGCGTTATTTCTCCACCGTGATCCGGGATTACACCAAAACGAAACCGGCATCCGCGGCGGAACAGAAACTCGCGGAAATCGATAAGGAATACAAGGCAAAAGGTCTCCACTGGACACCGGAGCGCCGGGCGTTTCAGGAATCCGGCTTCCCGCGGGAGGATGCTCCGATCATCCACACGCCTGTGAACGAGGGGCGCTGGCTTCTGCCGATCCGGGACGTCAAGGGGGGAACTATCGAGAGAGACAAGAAACAGGAGGTCGTCACCGATGACATGTTATAAGATTCTCACACTTTCCGCCGTTCTTGCCGCAACGGTTCTTTTCTACGGCTGCGGCTACAAAATCGGAGCGCGTTCCCTGATGCACCCGCAGGTGAAGTCCATTGCGGTTGCCGAAGTGAAAAACGATACGATCGAAATGCTGGCGGCCTCCATCATGCGTCAGCAGCTCTGCGAGCGCTTTCAGTTCGACGGAGGGTTGAAGCTGAAAAATCTCGGAGCATCCGACTGCGTCCTGTACGGAAAGATCACGAAGGTATCCAATATGACCATTCGGGAGGACAGCATGGACAACGATATCACCTATCGTCCTGCGGAGTTTCAGATTTCGGTCACACTGGAGTTTTCCGTACTGATCCCGGGACGCGGCGAACCGCTGATTCCCACCCGGGCCGTCATCGGATCCGCAAACTATCAGATTCTCGCCGATCCCGCGGTCAGCCGGTTGAATGCCTTAAAACAGGCCTGCTACAATGCTGCGAAACTCGCCGTGGAATATACCACCGAAGCATGGTAATCAATTACACAGAGGTTAGTTTATCAAGATGAAAAAAAAGTTTGTCTGCATTTTCTCCGCTTTTCTTGCCGCCGGGGCGCTTCTGCTTTCCGGCTGTCAGACACGGACGATCGTTCCGGAAGAGGTTCTTCAGCTTCCCGCTCACGCATCCGTTTATACGGCCTACAATCTCTGGTATGAAAATCCGGAGTCGCTCTCTCCCGACAATATTCAGAAAGGCTCTCTGATTCCGTTCGGAACCGAGGTGAAACTGCTCTCCATGACCGATTCTGAAATTGTTTTCCGTGCAGAAGGCAAAACATTCACCCTGAAATATGACGGCGCCAGAACCATGATGCCGATTGAAGATTTTGCAAAACAGCTTTTCACAACATCGGTCGCCGTGGAAACGGCCTCCGGCGTAACGCCCGCCGCATTTGAGAAAATGCGCAGAGGAATCATCGAAAAGGGAATGACAAAGCAGAATGTCATCACGACCTATGGTCCCCCGAGCAAAATCAGAACACCGAATCAGCTCAGCGACTCCTGGATCTACTGGGTCGATCGAGTCAAAACAAAACGGGTCATCTTCCGCAATGGAAAAGTCCTGACGGAAATCGTTCTGGAGTGAGGCTCGGAGAATGTTGTTCCGTTACGAGGAAATTCTCAAGGTAACCGGCGGGGAAGCCATCAACAGCTTCTCCGGCACGGGCGTGGAGCAGATTACAACCGATTCCCGGCTGAAAACTGTCGATTCGCTGTTTCTTGCCATTCCCGGAGAAACTTTTGACGGTCACGATTACCTTGCCGCAGCCATGGCAAACGGCGCTGTTCTTCTCTGTATCGAGAAAAAATCTCTGGGAAAACTTCCCGCGGGAGCTCCTGCCATCGCAGTGGATTCCACAATTGCGGCGTATCAGCGTCTGGCGGCCTTCCACCGGAAACGCTGCGGAGTCAAAACGATCGCCCTGACCGGATCCAGCGGGAAAACCAGCACAAAAGAAATGCTCCGCGCCATTTTCGAGCACGTTTGCGGAAAAGAGCATGTTCTGGCGACGGAAGGCAACACGAATAATCAGATCGGAGTCCCGCAGAATCTGATGCGTCTCACACCTGCTCATCAATTCTGCATCATTGAAATGGGAACGAATCATCCGGGGGAGATTGAACCTCTCTCCGCGGCGGCAGAGCCGGATGCGGCTTTGATTGTTTCCATCGGACGCTGTCATCTGGAGCATCTTGGTTCTCTAGAGGGAGTCGCCCGGGAAAAGGCACATATTTTTCAGCATCTTCAGCCGGAGGGAACCGCAGTGATTCCCGCTGGTGCCGCCGGATTCGATCTCATGGTGCAGGCGGCTGGTAAGCATTCAAAACTTTTCTTCGGAACAGGAGCTGATTTTGAATCCATTTACAAAGGTGGGAACATTCGGGGCAGTTCTTTTGAGCTGATCGACAACCGGACCGGAGAAAGAGCTCTTGTGGAATGGAATCTTTCGGGAGCGCATCAGACGGCGAATGCGGCGGGAGCGGCGGCGGTGGCGGCCTCTTTCGGGATTCCGCTTGCGGAAATTGCAGCAGGACTGGCAAACTGTTCCCTGCCGGGAATGCGCATGAAGCTATCAGAGCACGGAGGAGCGCAATGGCTCAACGATGCCTATAATGCGAATCCGGACAGTATGAAAGCAACATTGAACTGGCTGTCCGATTTTGCGGATCCCTCGAAACTGGTGCTCGTACTGGGCGATATGCGGGAGGTGGGAGAACTTTCCGAAGAGGTGCATGTGGAGATTCTCCGGCTGGCGCTTGAACATTTTCCCGGAGCTCGAATTGCGGCGGTCGGACCGTATATGGTGCAGGCGGCGGAGCGGTGCCGTTCGGAAAAGATTGTCTCGTTCCCGGATTCCGCGGCGGCAGCGGAAGGAGTCCGTGCGATGGTGCATCCGGGAGATCTTGTTTTTCTGAAAGCCTCGCGCGGAACCCGTCTGGAGCGCGTCGAACCCGAATCAAAATAAAGCGGAGCGACGGCTATGCTGAAACTCTCTGACTATCGGAAAGAGCTCAATCCAAGGGAAGTGCGTCACTGGCACGATCTTGAAATTGCCGGTGTCTCCAACAATTCCAGGGAGATCGGGAAAGGTTTTATATTCTGTGCCATCCGCGGAGCAAAAAATGACGGTCGCCGATACATCGCCAATGCGCTGGAGAACGGCGCGGCGGCAATCGTTTCAGACGATCCGCTTTTATCCATTCCGGACACTATCCCACATCTCATAACAGACAATGCTTATCACGCCTGGGGAATGCTCTGTCAGACGTATGCCGGTTTTCCAGGAAACACAATGCATCTGCACGCAGTCACCGGCACGAACGGGAAGACGACCACGGCGTTTCTTCTAAGAAATCTGATTCAGAGAACTCTTCACGCAAAATGCGGTCTGATCTCCACCGTGGAATACGACTGCGGCGCGGGATCTCCTGCTGTGGAATCCGCAAGAACCACCCCGGATGCCATGGCGTTTCAGAAGATCATGAAAACAATGGCGGAAAACGGCTGCACCCATGTTGTTCTGGAAGCCTCCAGCCATGGACTCCATCAGAAACGTATGGGATCGGCAAAGTTCGATACGGCGGTATTCACGAATCTGACCGGCGATCATCTGGATTATCATCATACGATGGAAGCCTATTATCAGGCGAAAAAAACGCTTTTTTCCGATCAGCTCTCCGAAAAGGGACATGCCATTGTCAATATTGATGATCCTTGGGGGGCACGTCTGGCGGAAGAACTTCGGAGAGAGGGGAAAAACACTGTTACACTTTCGGCTCGTTCTGCCGCCGACTGCCGGATCACCTCCCTCAGCATAGCCGATTCCGGATCCGTATTTCAACTGGAATGGATGGGAAAGACATTCAAACTGCGGACGAATCTGATCGGACTTCACAATCTCTACAATCTTGGATCGGCGGCAGCGGCAGCGCTCGCAATGGGGATTCCTGCGGAAGAGCTGGTGGAGCATCTTTCGGAAGAGGTCTCCGTTCCGGGCCGACTGGAGATGATCGCCCTGCCGAACGGAGCTTCCGCATTCGTGGACTATGCACATACGGATGATGCGCTGGAACGAGTTCTGAGTGCTCTGCGACCACTCTGCCGTGGACGCCTGATCTGCGTTTTCGGCTGCGGAGGAGACCGGGACCGCACCAAGCGTCCCCGTATGGCGGAGGTTTGCGGACGTCTCTCTGATCTCCCCATCATCACCAGCGACAACCCGCGGACGGAAAAGCCTGAAGATATCATTGAAGAAGCCGCTTCAGGCATGCCAGCCGGCAAGGAGTTCCTGAAAATCACCGACAGGAAAAGCGCCATAGAGAAAGCCGTTGCGCTCTCCCGTCCCGGCGACCTGATCCTGATTGCCGGAAAGGGCCATGAGAATTACCAGGAAATCAATGGAGTCCGGCACCATTTCGATGATCGGGAAATTCTGAAAAACCTGAGCCGGACTGCCGGATAAATTTCCAAACACCATTTTTTTTCGGAGAAACAGGAGAGACAGCGTCCCGATCTGGTGATATTTCCTCATTTTTTCTCTGCCAGGATTCCATTGTGCTTCCACTTGAATTCAGAGATTTTCGGTGTATATTATTTCAGGCCGAAAGGCGGCTCGTTCACAGGAACAAAACCGAAGGAGGTTTATTATGGCACTTTCCAAAGAAGAAGCAAATCTCAAAAAGCTGAAACGCTCTCCCATCGCCATGAATTTTGTGAAACGTCACAAAGGCGCCTGGAATCATCAGGACTGGCTCGGATTTCTTGATTTCCTGAAGGAAAAAGGATATGATCCGATCAATGCGGACAATGTAGGACTGCTTCTTGAGGAAAAGAAGGCGCACTACTTCGCTTCCAAAAATGCATAAGGATCTGTTTCACTTCACCGGATCGTCAGAATTCTGTCGTTTGGTGAAGTGATTTTTTTTGTCATGTTCAGACCAGTCATCGCATTATCTGTCGGAGACGCAGCCGGAATCGGGCCGGAGATAGCGGTCCGCGTATTGAAAGACCGTCAACTTGTGTCCAGTGCGGACATCAGGCTTTACGGTCCGGAAGCCGTTCTTCGGGAAGCTCTTCGCCGTTTCGCTCCGGAAATTTCTCCGGAAATCGTCAATACGGCATCTCTCTCTTTTCAGGATTTCACGCCGGGGGTACTCAGTGCTGCCGCAGGGAAAGCAGCATACGATACGATTGTCCGGGCGACAAAGGATGTCATTGCCGGAAAGGCCGACGCAATCGTAACCTGTCCGGTCAACAAGGCTGCGATCAATGAAGCGGGAATTCCGTTTACCGGACATACCGAACTGATCGCGGAACTCTGTGGAACCCGGAACTTTGCCATGATGCAGTCCGCAGGGAAGTTGCGAGTCATCTTTGTCACGACCCATATCGCATTGAAAGAGGTCTCGGCTCATGTTACGAGGGAGAGGATTACCGAGGTTGCCCGTCTTGTCGCGGGAGCGGCTCGCGCGGAAGGAGTCCGAAATCCGGCGATCGCGGTAGCCGGACTGAATCCCCATGCCGGAGAAAACGGACATATGGGCATGGAAGATGAAACAATCGTCAAACCGGCTGTCGCCGATTTGAAGGCGGAAGGCATGAATGTTTCCGGCCCCTACCCTTCCGATACCCTGTTTATTGATGCGATCCGCAATTCCTTTGACGGAATTGTTGCCATGTATCACGATCAGGGCCACATTCCGTTCAAAATGCTGGCATTCAACTGTGGAGTCAACTCCACCATGGGCCTGCCGATCATCCGGACAAGCGTGGATCACGGTACGGCGTTCGAAATCGCGTGGCGGGGCACAGCCGACACGGGGAGTCTCAAAGCGGCAATTACAACCGCTGTCAAACGCGCCAATGCAAAACGGGGACATCACGAATGAAATCTCTTTTTCTTTCCGTTGGACTTATCTTCTCAAGCCTTTCTCTTTTTGCCGCAACTTTCGGATCGGAAGCCGATGGCTTCACTCTTGAGCTGCCCGATGACTGGAAAACCAATGCTCTTGTTTCGAAACTGGTCGGCGCCGCAGTGGACAAGGGAGAGGATGCCGGTGCAAAACTGACGGCATTTAAAACCAGATCCGGTCTCTCGCCCATGGTGCTGAATGTTGTCAGTTTCAAGACGTTCGAAGATCTCAATTTCAACCGGAAAGCCATTCTGGAAGCCCTTTCCAGAGATACGAAACTCAAGGGCGGCATCCGGAATACCAATGTCAAAATTGCCGGACAGAACGCGGCAAAACTGGAATACAACCGAACTTCGGGACACAAAATGATTCAATATCTGGTGGTCGCCGATGGCAAACTCTGGTCCATTCTTTTCGTCTGTCCGCAATCGACCAAACCGGAGGCGCTGAAGGAACTGGAAAAAATCCCGCAGTCCTTCAAACTCTATGCGCCGAAAAAAGAGGAAACTCCCAAGGTCGGTTCATGATACGGATTTCTGTCGAAGACAGAGCTTCATCAGAAAAGCGTAATCTTCGCCCTTCATGAGATTCCAGACGGCCGATTTCGTGCTTCGCCGGGTAAAGAGCTTTGATCGCAGAAAACCGTGATCTGTCAGGATCAGAGCTTTTGTAACATCCTCTTCCGTAATCAGAAAGTCCCCCCGCCGGCCCGCCAGTACTGAAGCGAGAACCATAACAACCGGAAAAGTCATCAGCAGATACGCCATTCCGTATTCAAAAGTCAGTCCGAGCGCAGGAGATCCGCAGAAATGCATGGACTCCAGACGCCCCCGCAGAAAACGGAAATACGGCTCCAGCGCATTCTCCTTGCGACGACAGCGGCAGAGAAGAATAAACAACTCTCCGGCTCTCACATCCAAATTCAGCAGAGAACGCTTCAGCGTCCCCTTCCCGAGCAGAAAACGCAACGCGGCAAACGCCATCGGGAAATGCTCCGCCAGCGTTGCACGGCTGTCATCCCGCAGGAAACACCAGATCAGGTAGCGGAATCTCACAAGCTGATCCCGCCGGATTTTTTCCGCATCCTCGACAATGGATGTCAAATGTTCAATGCTTCGCTTGAAAAAGGCAAAGGCATCGGCTTCAAACTCTTCCGCTTCCAGAATATCGGAGGAATTCTTCCGGATCGAATGAAAAAGCAGCAGGCGCACTGCCGCATAAAAACGGATTTCCGGCATAATGCGGTCATAGAACAGAATTCTCTGATATGCGTGAGCAATCGTGTGGAGGCGCTCGACCTCCGGATGAATCCGCCGTGAGTAAAACGCCTCTGCATATTTGCCGCGATATCGGAAAAGTTCCGAAGCAAATGCCATGATCGATTTTGAAAGCTCCTTCGGCTGCTCCATCCGGACTCCGCCGGCAACAGCGGGACAATCATAACGAAACGATGCAGAAACAGATCCGTCACGCCACTTGTATACGTCCATCGGATACAACCGACAGGCCAGTGGCTTGGCATCGAACCCGAATTTCTTATGAATAATGCACAGACCGTCCGAATCCAGAAAAATACAGAGTTTATTCGTTCTTTTGCGGAGATAGATTCCTCGCAGCGTTTTTTTGAAATACGAGGGAGCCCGACCGCTCCAGTCGCTGAAATCCAATGCGGAAATCCGCGCAACTTCCGCAGAAGTAACCGGCACCGGCCAGCCGCAGTCACAGCACTTTCCGCAACAAATACAGGCGGAGGACTGTTTTTTATAAAAATGAATTTTTTCGCTCATCAATCTCGCCGATCCGAAGAAATTCTGCCAAGCAGACGGCAGGAACAATTTCCCGCCTCGCTCCAGGAATCCGTCTCAAGAAGCAATGTAACAACCTCGGCGGTCGCCATTCCATGGCAGAATTCACCGAGCAGACGCCCCTCCAGTTCCGAAACCCCTGGATTATGTCCGCAGAACATCGCCTCCCCCACCGAGTCCGGAAACGCCCGGACCAGACCAAGCAGATCCCCGACTCCCCCTTCATAAATCAGGGAATCCGTGAGAATGCTTTCCGGATCCAGTTTCAACGCCTCCGCGATCAGCCGCAGGGTATACAAAGCCCTTGGCGCGGGACTGGAAATCAGCAGATCCGGTTTTGCTCCCCGGTTCCGAAGTTCGATTCCCGCTTTTTTGGCATCCGCAGCACCGCGGGGGGCAAGAGTTCGCTGAAAATCCGATGACACCAGTCCAAACGGTTCCGCCTTGCCGTGACGAATAATGTGTATGGTCTTTGACATCTCTGCAACCTCAGTGATTTGATCTCCTTAATATAGTCCGAAATCGGAATGAATTCAAAAAAATATGTTGTAAAAAGCGTTTTTCCTGATATATTTTCCCAACGACACAATTTGAAAGGGAAGGAACAGAGCAATGTACGATTACACAAAGGCAAAAAATGCGCTTGCCGAATATCTGGCCGGAACAAAAAAAGCAGCGGAGATCAAAGGTTTCTTCTCTCCGTATGGAATCTATCAGCAGAAAAATGATCTTTTCATGATGCGTCTCCGCATCAACGGCGGCAGACTCTCTCTGGAAAATCTGCGGAAAGTGATCCGGATCGCCAAAGCAAGCGAAGCGGTCTATCTGCATCTGACCACACGGCAGGATATTCAGCTTCATGATGTTCCCCCGACAAAAATTGCTCCGATCATGGATCTCTGCGGAGAAGAAGGTCTACCCTTCCGCGGAGGCGGTGGCGACACCTTCCGCAACATCCTTACCTCAGCCCTCAGCGGACTGCGCAAAGAATCCGTTTTCGATGTGATTCCTTATGCGGATGAACTGAAAAAGTACATTTTCTCCATCGACAAGGCCTTTGAACTTCCCCGGAAAATCAAGATCGGACTCTTCGATGCTCCGCAGGATGAACACTTCGCACGGGTGCAGGATCTCGGTTTCCTGGCAGTTATGAAGGATGGCGTCAAAGGATTCAAAGTCTGGGGCGGTGGCGGAATCGGACGTAACAGCGCGGAAGGTGTGCTGCTCTTCGATTTTCTGCCGGCTGTCGATCTGGCTAAAGCGGCAAAGGCGATGATTGATCTTTTCTCGGAACATGGAAATCGTCAGAACCGGGCTGTCGCACGTATCCGCTACATTGTAAAGAATCTCGGAAAAGAGGAATTCACTTCGCTCTATCGTTCCTACTTTGAAAAAGCCGATGCGCCGGTCACAGTCCCGGTTCCGGAAAAAGCGCCTGAGCGGATTCTTCCCAAAAGTTTCAGTGCCCATTTGAATCCGGGGCTCGACGACTGGAAGCGCCTGAACACCCGTCCCGCACTCCAGGAAGGCAACTCCCTGGTTCATATCCGGATCCCGTGGGGAAATCTGAAATGCAAGGATCTTGAAGCGATTGCATGGATCATGGAAAAATATTCGCTTGCCGAACTTCGTCTGACTCCGGATCGCAACTTCTATTTCATCGATTTCCCGACAGATGCCCTCCCTGCCCTCTATGACGACCTTCTGAAACTCCTGCCCCGGATTGATACCACGTTGAAATCCTTTGTCGGACAGGTTGTCACCTGCATCGGCTGTACCGTGTGCAAGATCGGTATTCTGAATTCGCCGGAACTGGGCGAACGTGTCGGGAAAAAGCTGGACGAGTATTTCAAAGACAAGCCGGAAGAAAAAATCCGTCTGGCTGATGAAATCCTCGGCAAAATCAAAATTTCCGGCTGTCCCAGCTGCTGCACCGCTCATCCTGCGGCAGACATCGGTCTGAACGGTCTGCTCAGAGGCGGAGCAAAAGTATGGCAGTTCTATCTGCGGAAACAACCCGGACAAATCCTCGGAGAACCCGAAACGGAACCGACTCCGGATGATCAGGCAGCAGAAAAGATCCTCTCCCTGCTCAATCTGAACTAAATTCAGTCAATAAAAAAACTGCTGTGCATTCTGTGGAGAAACTCCCGATGCACAGCAGTAAAAATCAGACTTTTTTCAAAACAAAATCCAATAAAACAGCGATTCCGTCAGATGCAGTAATCCATAAAATCCGCAGTGTTGCGTCTGGACTGGTCAACAATATCCTGAAGAGTCACCTTGGCCAGACTGTCCCGAATCTCCGTATTCAGCCGAGTCCAGATATCCCGTGCGGCACAGAGATCCTGTCGAGTACAGCAGCGCGGAGATTCGACACAATCGACGATGGCAACCGGACCTTCCATAACTTCCACCACATCAAGCAGAGTCAGATATTTCGGAGTTCTTGCCAGTTTGTATCCGCCTTTTGCTCCACGGATGGATTTCACCATTCCCGCTTTCCGCAGTTCGATAATCAGGCGGCTGATATATTTTTCGGAGATATTCTGAGATTCCGCGATATCGCGGATCATGCGCGGGGAACCGCTTTCATGCAGGGCCAGATCCAGCAGAATCCGAAGGCCGTATCTGCCTTTTGTTGAAATTTTCATTTTTCACTCACTTCCGTCTTTCTCAGCCCTCGGGCAAAAAAAAGACTCGCGGTTTTTCCGCAAGTCCTTGAATAAAAACAGACATGGTGGGACCTGCCGGGCTTGAACCAGCGACCCGGTGATTATGAGTCACCCGCTCTAACCGACTGAGCTAAGGTCCCGCTGAAAAAACGGAATCCGTTACAGACTCCGATGCTTGTACTATACATGAACTATTCCGGAACGCAAGTCCCGGAAGGGATTTTTTCTGCGATTCCCGGAAAAATCATGGCTTTACATACGCAAAACCTTCCGACTGAAGACGGACAAGTTCAACGATTCCCGCAGGAACAAAACGTCCACCGGAGATTTTATCTTCCTCCTTCAGCTGATTTGCTTCCCAGGCATGACGGCACAGCAGAAGCGTCACATGTACCGATTTCAGCAGACCGGCTACTTCCGCTGCACAGGCCGAATTCTGCTGAAAATACTTCACGGCGGGCCCGTTTACCAGAATTACAATTTTGAAATTACCGTCCGGAAGAGCCGCAAGATAATTTCTGGCATACCCAAGCGCTGCGTTCAGAGAAAATTCATCCTCGCGATTCAAATGCAGAAGTAAATTGTAACACATATCTCAGCCTTTCGTAAAAATAAAAAAGTCTGAAAAGACATGCTGAACGAGGACACATCTTTTCAGACTCAAATTCAATAAGAGAAAGTTCCTTTTTCCCAAAAAAACAAGCGGAACAGCCATGCACATGTCAGGCAGTACTGGTTGTTCCGCGGCAAAAATCCAAAAACTGTACTCGGAGAAACAAGTTCTCACAGAGTAAAGATTCCAAGATTTGCCTGTGCCGCCGCCCTTCCCTTGTTCAGAAAAGAACCGGACACATTGCGGAATCCGCGGACAACGACTTTTTTCAAAGCCGCAGCCGCCTTTTTCACCGGTCTCGCGAAAGGAGACTCAATGAAAAAAGATTTACAATGAGCATAACAGGATTCAAGTGAGGAAACAACCCGGAAAACAAAGCTCTCGTGCCAAAAAGACATCGTATCCCGAATACTCAGATGAATCGCAGAAAGGTCAGAATTTGAAGTTCTGACGAACTCCAGATTCTGACTCTCATCGTCGCAAAAAGCACCGAGAGTCCATGAGAAGGAATTCTCATGGAAATATTCTGTGGAAAATGTGATAGCAGTATCCGTCATTCCAGCATCCCGGCAGAGTTTTTTTTGCGGCGAATCCTCAAAGAGGCTCTTACTTCTTGGCGTTTTCGTTTTTCTGAAGCACGCCGGCCTCAAGCAGCTTGTCGATGAGCTGCTGCATGGAGTTGAATGCGGCAAGGAATCCGTTCGGGGGCATAATCACGCGGATTGTTCCCTGGGGAACCGGAGCTTTGCCGTCTTCCGTGGGCTGAAGTGTGACAAAGTCGAATCTGACCATGCCGCCCGCGAAGTGGATCTGACCGATGCCGTCTGCGAAGATTTCTTTCTTTTCGTTCATTTCAAGAACCTTTCTCTTTTCTTATTGTTCTTTTTCATCCACCATGGATTTTGAAAAGTTACTATAAATAAGGAATGGCGCGATTTCAAGTCATTTTTTGGAAATAATGATAAAAAAAACGGATTCCGCTTGTTTTGCATTTTATCCCAACGGGAAATCCCGTCATGGCTCCACCATTTTTCCGCCGATGGGAATGTAGACCGATGGCGTGTACAGACTTGCGGAGGTCAGATGCGGATCCACCTGATCGTCAAAGAAAATATGCGGTTTCAGAATGGAAAGAATGCGCCCCTTGTCCATTCCGCCGAGGAAAAAGGTTTGATCGACCGTGATGTTCCATGCACGCAGAGTTGTCACCATCCGCTCGTGAGCGGGAGCGCTCCTGGCGGAGACGATCGATGTCTTCAGATGACGTCTGTACGACGGATCAAGAGCGATTCTTTCATCCTCAAGTTTATGAAGCTTCGCAAGTTTTGCAAACAGATCTGCGAGAGGTCCCGGACTGTGCGGGATCGACGCCTTGGCCTTCTCCTGCGCGTAGAACTGATCGATGCCGGAATGCTTGTAGACGGATTCCGCACTGTCATCGGCGATCACTCCATCAAAGTCGAATGCGATTCGGAGTTCATCATCGCCGTCCTCATCTTCCGCCGTACTTTTGAGCACCTGTCCGGCGGCATAACCTTCCGCGTTTGCCCTGCGCACATCGGCCGCGTTCGCAGAAAGAAACAATGAGACATTGTAAGCAGGAATGTATTTAAACGGAGAGTCGCCGGTCGTGAATGCGGCCCGGACAATTTCCAGCTTGTAGTGCTGAATCGAATTGAACACCCGCAGTCCGGTATCCGGATCGTTATGGCTGAGCAGAACCACTTCGACCGGCTGGGTCTCCGGATGAAATCGATTCAATGCCAGAAGCCGCTTTACAAACGGGAAAGCAACCCCTTTTTTCAGGATGTCTCGCTGATGTTCCAGCTGATATGCCCGATAAGCTGCCAGTCCATCCCTGCGGAAAATTTCATCGGCCTCATCCAGTTCAAACAGAGCGCTGGAAGCGACTCCGATCACCAGTTTGTCTTCGATTTGATATGCCATAACTCTTCATCCTCACGCTTGATTTTCATACTCTATCACAGAAATTCATTTTTTCATCATTTGAATCCATTTTTATCCATATTTTTTTCTGAAATGCCGGAGAACGGGAAAGAACTCTGAAAAAACAGAAGAGAGGATTGAAAAATTCTTTTCCCATGGTATTTTTCCGGAACCCAATGAAAGGATCATGTATGAAACCGCTTCTGCTGGCACCCGCCGGAGATTTCGAATCACTGGAAGCCGCTCTGCAAAACGGAGCGGATGCCGTCTATTTCGGTGCGGGGAAACTCAATATGCGAGCCAGAGCCACCGTGAATTTTACGGAAGAGGATCTGCCGGAAATCGTCCGTCGATGCCGTCGTGCAGGAAACGTAAAAGCATGGCTCACGCTCAACACAGTGATCTTCGATGAGGAACGGGAGGAGATCCGGAAACTCTGCCGTCTGGCGGCGAAAGCAGGAATTGATGCGGTCATCGCCATGGATCCGGCCGTCATCTGCGCGGCAGAAGAAAACGGTCTGCCGGTGCATCTTTCGGTTCAGGCAAATGTTTCCAACACGGAATCGGTCCGTTTTCACTCCCGCTACGCGGATGTGGTTGTGCTGGCCCGGGAGCTCTCCCTGGATCGGATTGCGGGAATCTGCCGGGAAATTCGGGAACAGGGAATCCGGGGGCCGTCCGGAGAACTGGTCAAAGTGGAAGTGTTTGTCCATGGAGCTCTTTGCGTGGCCATCTCAGGGAAATGTTACATGAGTCTTGCCGAATTCAACAGTTCCGCAAATCGCGGAGCCTGTTTTCAGAGCTGCCGCCGGAAATACACCGTGCGGGATGCGGAGACCGGAGCGGAATTTCTGATTGACAATCACTATGTCATGTCGCCAAAAGATCTCTGCACCATCACCCGTCTGGGGGAAATTCTTGACAGCGGCGTTTCCATCTTGAAAATCGAAGGCCGGGGCCGCTCCGCCGATTATGTCGCCCGAACCGTTTCCGTGTACCGGAATGCCCTTGATCTCTGGCTTTCCGGAAAGCGCCCATCGCCGGATCAGTGCGCGGAATGGAAACGAATTCTTGCGGAAGGATTCAACCGCGGATTCTGGGAAGGCGGTTATTATCTCGGCAGAGAGCTCGGAGAATGGGCCGGAACCGGAGACAACCGGGCTACCTTGAAAAAAATCTTTCTCGGAACCGTTGTGAACTATTATCCGAAAGCAAAGGCGGCAGAGGTGCACCTGACCTCGGAATCCCTGCACGACGGAGACCGCCTTCTTGTCACAGGCAACACAACCGGAGCCATCGAATTCAAAGTCAACGGACTGCGAGTGAATGATCTTCCGGTCCCCTGTGCCGGGAAAGGTGTCCGAACCACCTTCCAGTGTGAAACAAAACTCCGTCCGAACGACAAAGTCTACCGGCTGGAACCGGTCACTTGCTGACAAACTTCAGCATTTTCAGATTCTTGTTCAGATCCGGCGGATAGCGCATCGGCAGATCGACCGTCGTGGACTTCACCATCACCGGCTTGTAATGCGTAAACGTATCGAAAGAATACTTTCCGTGATACGCGCCGAACCCGCTGCCGCCGACTCCGCCGAACGGCATTTCCGGATTCAGCAGATGCATTACCGTTTCATTGATGCAGACGCCGCCGGAAGAGGTTTCCTCCAGCACCTGCTCCCAGTTGTGCTTGCCGAAATAATAGAGCGCCAACGGTTTGGGTCGTGCCTTGATCTGCGAAAGCACCTCGTTGATATTCGTGAATTGCAGAAGAGGAAGAATCGGACCGAAAATTTCCTCCTGCATCACGGGATCGCTCCAGGAGACTCCGTCAATAACCGTCGGAGCAATATAGAGCTTGGACTTGTTGAAGTTCCCGCCGCAGAGAAGCGCACCCGATCCCATCAGTTTCAGAAGTCGGTCAAAATGCTTCTCATTGATAATATGCGGGTAATCCTCTGACGTGGAAGGATCCTCCGTATAGAAATGTTTGATCCAGGAAAGCAGTTTCTCCGTAAATGCCTTTTTTACCGAAGTATGGACATAAACGTAATCCGGCGCAACGCAGGTCTGTCCCGCGTTCAGGAATTTTCCCCAGGCAATGCGTTTCGCCGCCAGGTTCACCTTGACATCCGAATCAACAATGCAGGGACTCTTTCCTCCGAGTTCCAGAGTCAGCGGAGTCAGATTCTCCGCCGCCGCGCGCATGACCGCTTTTCCTCCGGCCGCTCCACCTGTATAGAAGATATAATCGAACTTCTCTTTCAGCAGTTCAATCGCCACATCCACGCCGCCATTGAAGACATACACATGTTCCGGCTTGAAGACTTTTTTTACAATGGATTCGATCACCTTCGCGGTTGCCTCCGCCTGTTCCGCAGGCTTCAGAATGACCCGGTTGCCTGCCGCGACCGCACCGATCAGCGGAGAGATCATCAGCTGAAACGGATAGTTCCATGCGGAAAAAATCAGCACATTGCCCAGCGGCTCCGGATAGATGTAGCCCTTGGAACAGAAATTCAGCAGAGAGGTGCCAACCCGTTTCCGCTGCACATAATCGGGCAGACGTTTAATCATCAAAGAGAGCTCTTCCAGCACGACGGAAGTCTCCGTGGCAATCGCCTCGAACTCGCATTTTCCGAGATCCGCTCGAAGAGCGGCACAGATTTCCGGTTCTCTGGCTTTGATCTCGGAAAACAGCGCACGAAGAGAATCCAATCGGAAATCCAGGTTCATAGCGGAAAACTTCCGCTGTTCCTCCAGTATCTGTCTGATGTTTTCCATAACGGGATGCCTCCTTGCTTGATGATTAATGTAACATTTTCCAGATTCGATACACTTCGGTCATGCTCCATGCCTGAGCGTCACAGCCGCGCTGAACGTGCGGATAATCGCCGTCCACGATCTCCGCGAGCTGTCCGACACATCCGGTCCGCATGATGATTTCGGACGAGGAAAGAAGCGATCGCGCCGTCGCCCTGCCCGCCTCGCCGTAGGTCATCAGCCAGGCTTCGCAATAACTCGGGAACGGCCATGTCCAAGCTGTCCCGTTATGATAGGAAGGTTTGCGGCGGGTATCCTCATCCCCCTCATATTTTCCCCAGTAGGGACGCGAAGGATCATTCAGAAGCCGTCCATCCGCGCCATAGATCGGGAGCCGGTATTCCGTCGGACGATCCGCCAGACTGCGGATCGCTCCCGGAACCAGCAGACAGGCACAGGTGTCAAGAATGGATTTGCAGAGTCCGGGCTCCGTCACCGCGCCGAGCGTGATTGCAAAGAGCTGATTCGGACGGATATGATCATCTTTCACCGCCTTCTCCGCCGGAGTTCCCGCCGAAGCATGCAGACAGTCCGAAAGCGAGCGTCCGTCATCCGAAAGGAAGTACCGAAGAATCGATCCCTGTACTCTTTCCGCAAGAGCCATCCATTTTTCCGGCTCGGAAGAAATCTGACCGAGGAAACGGAGCGCGGCAAACCAGAGCGCCTGAATTTCCACCGGATATCCTTCTCTCGGCGTTCCGGCGGGATAATTGGTATCCATCCAGGTGAAGTGCGGAGGACTGAAGACAAGCCCGGAGTCGCGATCCATGAAGATGCCGTTCGGTGTGCCGGAGATGATTCCTTCGGCGATTTCTTCCAGAACGTTCCGCAGAGTTCTGCCGTCCCGGATAACGCTATCGACAAACTCCAGGGAATCTTCCGCTTTGCAAAGATCACTCACCGCCGTAAAGAGCCAGAGAGGCGCATCGCTTGTGTCGCGGTTGCCGACATGATCTCCGTAAATGGTATTCGGAATCGTTCCCTGTTCCGCGAACAGGGCGAACTGTTTGAGAATTGCTTTGACATCCTCGCGGAATTCCGGAGCTGCGATCAATCCGCGTGCCGCGATCAGAGTATCCCGTCCCCAGTCGAGGAACCAGGGGTACCCGGCGATCACCGTTTTCAGGTTGCCGCGCCGGACCACAAAGCTGCGCATTGCCTCCAGCATCCGCTTCTCCAGCGAGTCATCCGACGCCGGACGGAAATCCGCCGGAACAACCGGAACAGGCAGCGCTTTTTCCGGTTCCATCGGCGTCTGAATCGAAGAGGCAATCTGCGCCGTGTCCCCGCCCGCAAGCGTCAGCTCGAAATAACCCGGACTGTAGGCATCGGAATTCGGATCCAGTCCGCGCGCCGCTTCGTTCGGCTGCCAGATCATATAGGACCATTCATCGTTCGGAATGAATCTGCCGTGGGAAGCGGTCAGCGAAAGGGTTCGTCCTTCCGCCGGCGAAAAATCGAATCCTTTCTCGTACAGTCGAACCTTTTGCGGCCATACGGATTCAAGTCCGTTCGCTTTGGTGGCATAATGGAAATTGCGGTCCTCGATGTCGGGACGGAGGATAAGACAAACCGTTGCCTGATCGGAAAGCATCATCTTTCCTTTTCCGGGCTTCCGGAGCACGGAGATCCGGACCTGATTTTTCATCCAGACCATCTCGATTTTGACTGAGAGATCCACATAGAGCCCGTTGCCCGTCGGAATATGATAATTCCAGATTCCCGCGCCATCCTCCCCGATCTCGAAGCTGCTCAGACAGCAGAGCGAAATCTCCTGAGAGCGCGCATGATGCAGCAGCCACATGCGGATCCGGCGGAACATAATGTGCCGATCCTCCGGATGATCCGCACTCAGATTGGAGAGCATGACGGCATCATAGCGGGAGGATACGGCAGGCATATCCAGCCGCAGATGCGTCAAAGCCCCCCGCCCGTTCGCCTGAAGGAAGGTGAGCGTATTGTTCCGCACGGCATGATGATTGTACGAAAGCGCTGTCCGCAGGATATCCGGAGCCAGCAGAAGAAGATGACCGGTTTCCCGAATGATCTTTCCCTCGTCGAACGCGGAAAAATGCAGCAGAGCCCGTTTATGCGGCAGTTCGGTGGCAACCGGATAGAAGATTGCGAAATGGCGGCCGCGGGAATCGACAAGACTGTCGAACTGCTGAATCAGGTGATTCTGACAACAGACCTGCGCCCGGAAACGGAGCGGAGAGAGAACCAGAAGGAATTTTCCCGGAGGAATCATCACTTTTCTGCGGACATCCGCCGGCCACTGCCAGCGGACAAATGCGGGTTCGCTTCCGGAGTTTTCCAGATTTGCCAGGAACGCTTCCGGGGATTCCAGCAGTTCGTTTGCAAGTGTTTCGATCCGGTCGGATTTCTGAAGCACAGAAGAGCCTCGGATACAGGCAAGCGTTTTCAGGACCATGGTGCAGGCTTCCTGAAATCCGGTTTTGGAGAAACGGTCGAGCCGGTCGGAGGAGTTCCCGTTGATGAGGGCAAGATCCGAGTCGTCGCAGGAGAGACAGCGCACCCATCCCGGCGGCAGTTCCATTTCGAATCCGGCATGATCCACCACCCGGATGTTCACGGTCTCGTTGCAGAGCAGATCATAGGCGGTCAGTCCGGTGGAGTTGGAATCGTGTGGATTCCAGGAGAGAGTCGTCGGGTGTTCACAGTCGAGATTGATCGCCACCAGCACGTTTTTCCGACCGGAGGCATCCGTTCGAACGATTAACAGCCCGTTCGGGGAACCGGATTCGATAAAACGGACGGAAGCTCCGTTATGAAATGCCGGATGTCTCTGCAGAATCGTATTCAGACGGCCGATGAAATCGACCTGATTGGGTTCTGCCCCCCAGGAGAGTCCCCGTGCCTCATGCACGTCGATTTTTTCCTTTGCGTACCACTCCACTCCGTTGGCGAATCCGAATGCGCCGTTCATGGAGGTCAGAGCACAGAGCGCGGTCCGCATCCGGGCATAGGTCTCGGAAACGGCGGCAAGACGCGAATTGTCATGCGTTTCCGCGTAATTCACCATCAGACCGTTGCCGATGCTCTCCTTCCAGGCGTAATTCAGATATCCTTCGATCTGCTGGCGGGAGTAGTTCTGGAAGAGTTCGGAATACGCCCAGTTCATATTGGCATAGTCCAGCAGACGGGTCGTCACAGCGGGATCGCCTCCCAGTCCTTCCAGAAGAAAGATGATGTCGGGATATTTCTCCCGCACCCGTGCAATGATGTATTCCCAGGCGGGAACGGGAATCATGTATCCCGCATCGCAGCGGAATCCATCCACGCCGCGATCGCACCAGAGAATAAAGATATCGGCAATGTATTTCCAGAGTTCTTTGTTTCCGTAATCCAGTTCGGTCAGATCCTCCCAGATGGTTCCCCACGCTCCGGGAGAAACAATCGTTCCATCCGGTTTGCGCTTGAGCCATTCGGGATGCATCTCGTGGATCCGGGATGCCCAGCCGGTGTGATTGACGGCAATGTCAATCATAAGTTTTCCGTGCTTCGCGTGAACGGCATCGACAAGCTCCATGAACTGTTCCAGCGGAGTCGCCGTTTTATCGAATTCCGCAAGAGAGGGATCCACCGCTTTGAAGTTCAGCGAAGCGTAAGGACTGCCGAAGCGCCCCATCCGCGCGTAAACGGTTGGAGTCGGATTGACCGGCAGAAGATGAAGAATCCGGCATTTCAAATGGTCGAAGATATGATCCAGTTCCCGAATCAGATCCCGGAAGGTGCCGGAAGGCGGAATCACCGTATAATTCTGTCTGTCCAGCAGGGACTCCGCCGCGGAGGTTTCCGCATCCGCGGGAACCGTAACGGATTTCGTCCGGTTGGGACCGAACTGACGAACAAATGCACAATAGATGGAATTTGCACAGCAATATCCCGCAGGCCCCACATTGACATGCACATTGGGGCCGTCCGGCCAGAGAATGGAATCGGAATTTTCGGGCATGAAAAAGCATTTTGCCTCGAAATGTCCGGTCTCAATGAGTCCGAGCCGCAGAGAGAATGTTCCATTTCCCTCATCCATCATGGGGATATCGTGCCAGTCCTGTCCGGCGGGCACCACACCGTGATCCACGATGGAGATCGTTTCCGCGCGCCGGACAGCCGCATTCCCGATATTCGTGCGGAGGAATGCCCGTCCTCTGCTCCCGGTGCGAAGAGTGAATTCCAGGACATCTCCGGTATAAAGCAGTCTGTGAGTTCCCGGTTCGGGGATCTGTATCGGATTCATTCGAGAAGCCCTTTCCCTGCGTTATTTTACCACGATTTCAATCGGAGCGCTCTGAGCGGAAACGGAATCCAGATCCAGTTCTCCCTTGATGGCATAGCGACCGGCGCGACCGGTCTTCCGGATAAAATTCAGAGGCACATCGACAAGCACACCGTTATTCGGAGCCAGCTCCAGCGGATATCGGGGAACATTGGTCTTCAGCAGATTGCGTTCCGATTCCTTCCATTGACTGTCCGGAATCTTCGTTGCCTGTCCGGCTTCCGGGCACTCGGCGTACAGAACCCGGATATTCTCCTGTTCATGCATCTTCCATTCGTGAATGGAAAGCTGATTGGCTCCCGCATTCTTCAGAGAAAAACGAACCACCGGATTCGCTTCCCCTCTGCGGTAGTTGCCCCGCGTGGAAATGATATCCAGCTTGAGGGTGTAATTGGTTAATTTGGGATATTTGTTCTCCTTGCCCCGGGCTGATTTCCGTTCATCGGAAGAGCAGGCAGTGAACATGAACACCGCTGCAAGCAGAACGGCGGCAGACAACAGCAGAATCGGATTCCGTATCTTCATGGCGAATAGTCCTTCCATAGCATTCCGTTTCGATAATGTATCACGAAGTTGCGCTTATTCAACAACGGATTTGCACAAACTGAAAATTTGCCATTCGCAAGCCGATCCGGGAAAGAGCGTGCAGCAAAGGGAACTTCTCCGTATTCCGCGGGGAATGGACGGAATACGGAGAATGGTTGATTCAGCAGTCACTGAAACGGGGACCGAGAATGCGTCCGCCGTCGATGGTGTAATCGACTCCGGTGATGAAGGAGGAGTCATCGGATGCAAGAAAGACGATCAGATCCGCAACCTCCTCTCCGCTTCCGGTTCTTCCGATCCACGTCCCCTTTGTTTCCTTGCGGACGGGGCTGACCATTCCGGGAGAAACGCAGTTGACGGTAATATTCTTTTTGGCCATCTCCATTGCCAGAGTTTTTGTCATGATGATGACTCCGGCCTTTGCCGCAGCGTAGTCGCAGTAGCCGGGCAGTCCCACCTCCCCTGCGATGGACCCGAGGTTGATGATTCTTCCATATCCATGATCCATCATCTGTTTCAGGAAGGCCTGCGTGACACGGAAAGTTCCGGTCAGGTTCAGATTCAGTGTGCGGGACCACTTTTCTTCGGGCGTCTCCTCAAAACGGCTCGGACGCCAGACTCCGGCGTTGTTGACCAGAATATCGACCTGTCCGAAATCGGCAAGAATCTTTTCCGCGGCGGAACGAACGCTTTCGGCAGATTCCACGTTCATCTCATAGGCCCGGATCCGGAATCCGTCACGGCGGATGGAAGAGACGGCCTCTTCCGCCCGGTCGAGATCAAGATCCGTCAATGCGACAGCAACGCCCTGCTCGCAGAGTTTCCGGCAGAGAGCTTTTCCGATCTCTCCAGCTCCTCCGGTGACAACGGCTGTCCGTTTTTCAAATTTCATTTGGAAATTCTCCTTTTTCTCATTCGATTTCAATCTGTTTCGGAAATATCCCAGTGAAGATTGTCCAGGACGGTTCTCATGGCGCGCACCGTCGGCTGAGTCATCAGCGAGAATTCTTCGTAACGGTAGGCGGCAAAGGTAATCGACACTCCGAGACTCATTCCCAGAAAACGCTGAATTCTTCCGAATTTTCCGTTGCACAGGTGGACAAACGGCTTTTTGAGCTCCCTGTGCAGAAGCATGGTCGTGCGGACCGATTCGGCAAACTCCTCCTCCGTGTTGGCGGCCGTCACAATCTTGACCACATCGGGGCCGCGTTCTTCAAAGGACCGGAGCTGCGCAAGGACCGCGTCCGCAGTCATCGCCCGCTGCGGATGCGACGACATGATCACCTGCGATCCCATCGCATGAATCCGGTCGATCAGACGCTTCTGCTTTTCAATGGCCTCCGGATTATGCGTAATCTCGTCCGGCGAAGGATCATACAGATCTCCCATCACATCAATCATTCCCGCTCCGGCCTCCGCCGCTGCGAGCAGAAGCTCCTGACGCGGTTCATCTTCCTTATGCACGTTCCAGCGGTCGTTGCGGTAGAAAATGAACATGAACGGAAGATTCACCGACTGAATGATCCGTTCAAACACCTCTCTTGTCCGGTATTCCGGTTTCAGATCCCGAAGTTCGATTCCGATGGCATCCGCGCCGTCGAATTCCGCTCCGCGCGCCTGTGCGATTAGGCTTTCCGGTGTCGGACCGGTCATCAGAGCCGTCACCATGGCACCGTTCTTTTTCTGGAAAAAGGTTCGTTTCATTCTGCAAGCCTCCCTTTTTTGTTGGGCTGTTCTAATATAGGCGGCCGATTTCCCCGCCGCAATGTCAGAAAACCGCCGTTTTATTGCACTTTTCTTTTATTCCGGTTTGAAAAACGGTTCTCCGTGATTATAGTTTCCTTTATGAGCAGCACAGAAATACATTTACGAATGCCGGAACCGTGGATGTGGTATGAAAGCATGATTTATACCACAAGTTACTGTACAAAAATGCATCGACACTCCGCGTGGCAGCTTACGGCATCGCTTAGCGGGACCTTCCGCTTCCGGACGGAAAAGGAGGAAATCCTTCTGCCGCCGGGCGATTGGATTTTACTCTCGCCGGAACTGCTTCATGATGCCGGAAGCGACTCGCCGACTTCCCGTGCCATGCAGATTTTTTTCCGTCGATTCCCGCACGATCTTCTGCCGGAGCTTGCGGACCACTTCAATCTCCGCCGGGGAATTTTCCGGACCGGGCACGGGTCCGTGGATGGATTTGCTCGAATCGCCGCGGATTTTCTCCAGAAGGCTCGGGATGCGGATCCGCTCGGCAAATCCTGGAGAAGTGTGCTCGGACTCGAATTTGCTCTCACGGCGCTTTCGGATCTGCAGGAGAAAACGGAGGAACGGCAGGCGATCCTTCCGGGAATCATCCGGGCGCTGGAATTTATGGAGGAACATTTTGCCGAGCCGCTGGGGGTTACGGAATTTGCAGAGGCGGCGGGATTGTCGGAAAGCCGATTCGCCACGCTCTTTCATCGGGAAACGGGAACGACCCCGATGCATTTTTTCAATACGGTCCGACTGGGACATGCACAGAGTTTTCTGCTCAACGGGGCGTCCGTCGATGAAGCCGCGGAACGGGCCGGCTTCTCTTCCCCGCAATATTTCTGCCGCTATTTCCGGAAACAAACCGGGGTTTCGCCCGGAGCATTCCGGGCCAATCCCTTTGCGCACGGAGAAAGAGAGCGGTCTTCATGACGATCAAACGCATCAGAATGGCAGATCAGGTCAAGGAGGAGATCCTAGCCTCCATCGGGTCCGGAAAATTTGTGCCTGGTTCGAAACTTCCCTCGGTTCGACAGCTCAGTTGCGGACTGGGGGTCTCGCACGTCACGGCGGCACGGGCAGTTCGTGAACTCATCGACGAAGGAATCCTCGAAGTCCGGCGCGGGGCAGGAACCTTCGCCGCAGAAAAACTGCCGGAAAAACTCCTCCGCACCCAACATTCCCCTGCAAAAAACAAAACGCTCTATTTCTTTTTTCCAACTCTGCAAAGCGCAAGCTCCTACCACAACTCCATTCTCTGCACGATTCAGCAGGAGGCCGAAAAACGAAACTGGAATCTCCGGATCAATCTGCTTTCTCCGGACAGATTCGAATCGGCAGCGGCGGATCCCGATGCAGCTGGAATTGTCTGTTCCACCGCGCCTCATCCGCTGATCCGGACTGGAGTACCTGTCATCAACTACGGAATGACTGCTCAAAAAGAGATCCCCGCCGTCATCCCGGATAACTACAACGCCGGCTGCGCAGCCGGAATCCATCTCCGGAACAAAGGAATCGAAACGATAGCCTTTGTCTCCAGCGCACCACGGGAAAGACCGGTGCCGGAACTCCATTTTCAGGAACGGTATCTCGGATTGTGCGACGCGCTCCGGTCCGCGGACAACCATTCCCGGAACGGGATTCCGCTTCTTCACTGGGCAATCAACCATCCCTGCCGCAGAGAGGTGGAGGAATGGATCGCTTCCAGGGTACAGGGAGAAGCGGATGAGTATCCGGTTCTTGTGGTAGGCAATCGTTCCATGGCGGTGGAGATCGGCATCTATCTTTCTGCGGTCGGACTGCGGGTACCGGAGGATATCGGTCTGCTCTCCTTCATCAAACGCAACACCTCTGAACTTCAGATTCCGATAGACACCTTCGATTTTGATCATCGGCAGATGGGGGAACAGATCATGCTTCTTCTGGATCAGGCGCAGAAAGGAGGAAATCCGCCTTCCCGGATTCTGATCCCGATGACCCTGACGGAAGAGGGATCCGTCCGAAGCCTCCGAACCGTTCCATCTCGTATCTCCGGCTCCCGGTCCCGTGCGCAGCAGTAAGAGCGGAATCTTTCCGGAATCCGATTTGTTTTTCGGAAAATAAATTGTATTTTTATTCGGTTGCAACAACCGATTCAACCCAAGGAGCGATTTATGACGATTGACTGGGAAACACGCGGAATGGAACTCCATCCTGCGGTGAATTCCGAAGCGGAGTCGCCGAACGAGTGGGAAAATCCCCTGATGACCGGGGAGAACAAACTGCCCCAGACCGCCTATCGGAACTACGACAGAACTCTTTCGCTGAACGGAATTTGGAAATTTCAGTGGTATTCCTCTCCGGACCTCCTGCCGGAAAATCCGGACGAGATCCCCTTTACGGAAACAATGGAAGTCCCCTCTCATCCGGAACTCAACGGATTCGGCATTCCCATCTACACGAACATTCAGTATCCGTTTCCGCCGCGCCCTCCCCTGGTGCCGCACGATTCCAATGCCGTCAGCAACTACCGTCGCGAATTTGAACTACCCGGAGAATGGAGGGGAAAACGGATTTTCATCTCCTTTCAGGGTGTGGACTCCTTTTTCCGTTTTTTTGTCAACGGCGTTTTTGCCGGATCCAGCAAAGGGAGCCGCAATCCGGCGGAGTTCGAACTGACCGATCTGGTTGCCGAGGGAAAAAACACCATCCAGGTGCAGGTCTACCGCTGGAGCGACGCAACTTACATTGAGGATCAGGATATGTGGTGGCTCTCCGGCATTTTCCGCGATGTGTACCTGTATGCCGAAGAGGATTCCGCCATCAAAGATTTTGAAGTCAGGACGAGTCTGGAGGAACTCCGCGTCAAAGTCAGAACCGCTTATGAAGGCCCCGTGAAAATATCGCTCGACGGAGTGTTTGAAGATGAATTCGATCCGGACTTTGAATACATCAGAAAAGTGGACGTTGAATCGTGGTCGGCGGAAACGCCGAAGCTCTACACGCTTGCACTGGAGACGCCGGGCGATCGGATCGTCACACGCATCGGCTTCCGGACGGTCCGGATCGAAAACGGAGAACTTCTCATCAACAACCGTCCGGTTCTCCTGCGCGGAGTGAACCGCCACGAGTTCAACTGCCGCAGAGGACGCGCCATCACCGCAGAGGATATGCTCTGGGATATCAGGACCATGAAGGCGCATAACATCAACGCCGTCCGCTGTTCCCACTATCCGAACCGGAACCGCTGGTACGAGCTCTGCGATGAATACGGACTCTATGTCTTTGATGAAGCGGATCTGGAATCGCACGGCATGAAAGACGCCCTCTCCCGCGATCCCCGCTGGCGAAAGGCCTATCTCGACCGCGTGGAGCGGATGCTGGAACGGAACAAAAATCATCCTTGCGTGATAGCCTGGTCGATCGGCAATGAATCCGGGTTCGGACCGAATATCTCCGCCTGTGCGGATTACCTCCGGAGACGGGACAGCTCCCGTTTCATCAATTATTTCCACGCCGGAACAGACGAGTGCGTCGATGTGGTGGGACTGCATTATCCCTCTCTTGAAAAGATTCGGGAATTTCTTGCAGAAGAAAAATCCGGCCGTCCGGTTCTTCTGGAGGAATACGCGCATTCCATGGGCAACGGCACCGGGAACATGCGCGAATACTGGGAACTGATCGAAACGACTCCGCGTCTGATCGGCGGCTTTCTCTGGGACTGGATCGATCAGGGAATCGAACGGCAAACCGAATCCGGGGAACGCTGGTTCGCTTATGGCGGAGATTTCGGCGACACTCCAAACGATGGAACCTTCTGCTTCAATGGAATCGTTGCACCGGAACGGCGCGTCAAACCGGCGCTGATGGATCTGAAACACACGTTCCGGCCGTTTGTTTTTGCATGCGGAAAGGATGGAGGAAAATTCGTTCTGACCGTCCGGAACCGTTACTCCTTCCGGAATCTGAATGAGTTCAGAACGCAGATCAACGGAGCTCTTGTTTCCATCGACTGCGCCCCGGGGCAAACGGCAGAAGTGGATCTTGCCAGAGTGGATCTCTCCGGAGAAACACTTGATATCTATGTATTCGATCATGGATACAGTGTCACCGAAGAGCAGTTCCCGCTGCGCCCCCGGGAAAATGAGATTTCATCGTATTCCCCGCTCCAGCTTGCAGAGAAAAACGATGACATCATCCGCTTCGGTCCGTTCACATTCTGTGCGGAAACCGGAATGCTGAAACAGTGGAAAATCGGATCGACGGAGCTGCTTGCCGATGAGATTCGTTTTCAGGCATGGCGTGCACCGACTTGCAACGACCGTCCGTTTATCGAATCGTGGCGCAAAGCCGGACTCGACAGAATCATCATGAAGACAACACGAGTTTCCGTGGATGGAAACCGGATCACGACGGAACAGAGTTCTGATCCCTTTTCCGCCGTTTTCCGGTATACGCTTCTGGAAGATGCGCTGGATCTCCACTGCGAGTTCACACCCCGCTGCGAACTGCCGTGTCTTCCGCGGATCGGAATCCGTCTGATTCTTCCGGACGAGTTCCGGATGTTCTCCTGGTATGGGCGCGGACCTTTTGAAACCTATCGGGATCGCAAGCTCGGAGCATGGTTCGGCGACTATGCCCGTCCTGTGGAAAATCTCTGGTACGACTATGTTACGCCGCAGGAGAACGGCAATCTCTGCGATGTCACCCGTGCGGAACTCAAAAACGAGTCCGGTACGGGAATCGGACTGCGGACAACCGTTCCGCTCGAAACCAGCGTTCACTTCTGGACCGCCGAAGAGATCGAACAGGCAGCACACCGTTTCGAACTGCCGGAACGCAGAAAAACGGTCTGGAACATTGATTACGCAAATGCTGGAGTCGGCAACGGAAGCCATGGTCCCGGGACGCTGGAAAAATATCGGATTGCACCCGGAAAGATCACCTTTTCCATCCGTCTGGAAAGTCTAAGGAAATCCTAAGCAGAGATTTCCAGCGAAACGGGGAAACGTTCAGGCGGAAAAGATCCGTCTGAACAGACTTTCCTTCCGGAGATGTCCGCCATAGCTCAGGTCGGGATTCAGGCGGAAGCGGAAGCATTCCCGTTTTCCTCCGGCAATCCGGATGGAATCACTTCCCGCGGCGAACTCGGCGACCGTGGGGGAAAATACAACAACAGCGGCACTCAGATACGGTTTTTTCTCCGCATGGTACTCCATGGAGACAAGTTGCCAGTCGTAACTGCGCCCGGCGAACATGGATTCCAGAACCTGCTGCAACGCCGGCGAATTCCGCAGATCCAGCGAGGAAACCTTTTTCAAGGCGGGAGAGGAAAGCTGAAGACGTTTTGCCGGATCGAATTCAAAAAATTCCAGTCCCTCCCCTTTGTCCAGAGAGACCCGGAAATGAAAGGTGTATTTTTTTCCACGTTCCAGAGCAATGGACGGGAAACGCTCCTCCAGAGAAAAATGATCCGTCACAGATGAAACAAAATCGTAACGGATATTGAAAACTCTTCGTCCGTCCGGAAGGATCACCGGTCGGAGCACCATATCCCAGCAGTAGAGCGTCACAGGCGAAAGACGCTTCAAAAGCCGCAGTCCCGTCTCGCGGAGAACCGGCAGATCCGACTCCTCGAATTTCTGAGGCCGTCCCCGATCCTCCTTTCCGAACCACACCCCCCGGTATTCAATAAAAAACATCAGCCACAGGATCCCGGCGACAAAACCGATCAATCCCAGAACCACAACAACAAAAAACAATACCGGGAAACGTTCCCGCAACGCGGATGCCGGCAATGTCAGCAGATAGGGCAGCAGACATATCGGTGCGGCATATCCAATCCAATGGAACAAGGTACGGTTCATACTCTCTCAATCGCCTTTCTGAATGTAAAGAAGTGAAAACGATAACCTACATTCCATTTCTGCGAATTCAAGGTGCTCCCCGGAAAAACGCACTGTTTCCGCAGAAAAATCCCGTGTCGGGACGTTGCCATTTTCGCAGTGTCATGATATATTACCGCAATTTGAACGATTTTTTAACAAAAAGGATATTCACCATGAACTGGAAACCTTTTTTACTCCCCGCCCTCCCCGCTCTTCTACTGTTTGCAGGAGCCTGTTCCACCGGTAGCGGAATCTCCGCTTTTTCCCCGTTTTCCTCCTCCCAGGAACAGACTAAACAGCAGAAACCGCAGATCTATCTGTACGCCACCGGAGAAGGAATCATTGACAAAACAAAGGCAAATGAGGAAAAAGCTCTTCAGAAAGTCACTCAGATTCTCCGGACAGAACCCGTATTCAGCAATCTGGCGGAAATCCATTTTGTCCATCCATTTCACTTGAACGGAAAGAAAATCACCGGAGCAGACTGGCTCAAACTGGCGCGCAACATTCAGGCAACACTCGATAAACCGGAAGTCTCCGGCATTGTCATCACTCATGATCTGAGTTCCCTGGAAGACACCGCCTATTTTCTGAATCTGCTGATCCGGTCCGATAAACCGATCGTTCTGGTAAAAACCATCTCCCCGGTCAAAACCGTCACAACGGAAAGCATCATGAACTTTTACAACGCTCTTGCGGCCGCGGCGAGTCCCGATTCCCGCGGAATGGGCGTTCTTGTCTCCATGAACGACACCCTCTATGCGGCAAGAGATGCCGCCGGAGCCCCTTCCGGCAGTACGGAGATCTTCCGTGGCGGAGAATACGGTCCGCTCGGCTTCGTCATCAACGGCAAGCCGCAGTATTATCATAAAACGACCAGAAGACATACGACTCTGACAGAATTCGATCTGGAATCCATCCGTGAACTCCCCCGGGTCCGGACGACTTATCTTTATGCGGACAACTCTCCGCAGGAGATTCTCACCTGGCTCAAGGAAGGCGTCAAGGGGATTGTGGTAGACTGCAGCGGGGAAGGCATTTTGAAACCGGCTGTCAGAAACGCTTTGAAGGAGGCTGTCAAAAAAGGAGTCGTTGTCGTGCTCTCCTCCCGGACGGGATCGCCAGCCGATATCAAGGATGAGGAACTTCGGAAAAATGTCGTACTCGACAGTTCCCTCACTCCTCAGAAAGCCGGAATTCTCCTGATGCTGGCCTTGACTCAAACCAGCGATCTAGCTAAAATTCAGGAATATTTCAATCATTACTGAGCTCGCACGCCGGGGAAAAATATATAAAAGAAACTCCCCGGCAGAACTTGACGATTTTCCTTTTACGGATTAGATTGAAAGACATATCTGTTGATTTTGTCTTAATTTCATAAAAACATACAGCTTGCAACACAAAAAGAGGCATTGATTATGGGCGGATTTTTCGGAGTGGTCTCCAGGGAGGACTGTGTCACAGACCTGTTCTATGGTACGGATTATCATTCACATCTGGGCACAAAGCGTGGAGGAATGGCTATCACAAATTCTGACGGATGCATTGTCCGCTCCATTCATGACATCACCAATTCCCAGTTCCGCTCCAAATTTGATTCGGAACTCTCCCAGTTTGAAGGCCGAAGCGGAATCGGCATCATCAGCGATTACGAGGATCAGCCGCTGATTATCGGATCCCATCTGGGGATTTTCGCGATCGTCACAGTCGGCAAAGTCAACAACATCAAGGAACTTACAACAGGCAGCGGATCAGAGAGGATTGCTCACTTCTTCTCTGAAATGAGCGGAGGGGAATTCAACCCCACCGAGGTGGTCGCCGCACTGGTCAATACAAAACCGACCGTCGAAGAGGGAATTGCCTACGCACTCTCCAAAATCGAAGGTTCCTGTTCTCTGCTCCTCATGGTGAACGGAGTTGTCTATGCCGCCCGCGACAACTGGGGACGAACCCCCGTCGTCATCGGACAGAAAAACGGAGCGTTCGCGGCCGCCATGGAAACCACCGCCCTGCCCAATCTTGACTATGTCTTTTCCAAAGAACTCGGTCCCGGTGAAATCGTCAAACTGATCCCCGATGAAATGGTCCAGATCCGCAAACCGCTCCCCCACATGCAGATCTGTGCATTCTTCTGGGTCTACTTCGGCTATCCCTCCTCCAATTATGAAGGGACTAATACGGAGACGGTCCGTTACAAAAACGGGGCTCTGATGGCGGAGAAGGAAAATGTCGATGTGGACTCCATCTGCGGCATTCCCGATTCCGGAGTCGCCCATGCGATCGGCTATTCCAACGCCTGTCACAAGCCCTACATGCGTGCTCTTGTCAAATATACTCCGACCTGGCCGCGCAGTTTCATGCCTCAGACTCAGGCGGCACGGAATCTTGTTGCAAAAATGAAGCTGATTCCCATTGATGAACAGATTCGCGGACGCCGTCTTCTTTTCTGCGATGACTCCATTGTCCGCGGCACTCAGTTCAAGAACATTGCGGCCCGTCTCTATGAACGCGGCGCTCTGGAAGTCCATATGCGTTCCGCATCGCCGCCGCTCTGCTTCCCCTGCAAGTTCCTGAATTTCTCCCGGTCCAAATCCATTCTGGATCTTGCGGCCCGTCGAGTCATCAACACGCTGGAAGGCGGAGAACCGTCCGATGAGGTCCTGAAAGAATACATCACAGCAGGTACGGAACGGTATGAGAAAATGGTCGAAGCCATCCGGAAGAATCTCGGTCTGACTTCGCTGAAATACCAGAGCATCGAAAAACTGGTCGAGGCCATCGGTCTGCCGAAAGAGAAAATCTGCACCTACTGCTTTGATGGCTGTGACGGTTCCTGTGGAGGATGTTCCTCCAAATAAAGCCGTATCTTTTTCGCGCGGAACGGATCGTGATCATTCCGCCGGACGAAAAAAAGCCGTTGTCCTTTTCCGGGACAACGGCTTTCTCGTTTTTCAAAAACGCGGATTCTATTTCCGGAAGAACTTTTTAATCGGTTCGAATCCGGATTTTTCGAACACCTGCTCTGTGATTTTAACGACTTCAAGTCCTTCTTCGAATGTAACCGGATAGGGGATGCCCTTGCGGACCGCATCGTAAATATGACGCCACATGACGCCCAGAGAACCTTCGGGAACATCATATTTGGATTCGACGAAATAGAGTTTTTCATCGAAATTTCCGTACTGGAACGGAGGATTTTCCGGATGCGGTTTCAGCGGTTTGAATTCGATGGAAGGATCAACCATGCGGATCAGGATTTTTCCGTCCACTGGATAGACCAGTGTTCCGCGGGTGCCGATGATCTCCATTTCGCGTCCGGGCATGGTGTTGGCTCCGGTGACTTCGATATCGGCAAGACGGCCGTTTTCGGCTTTCAGAATGATTTTGAAAAGATCGTCGCCATCTCCGATGGAGATCACGTTTCGCACATCGGCCCAGAGATCCACCACGGGACTGTCCAGGAAGCGGAGCGCCTGATCGATCAGATGCGGTCCCCAGTTGGAAAGGAGTCCTCCGTAGAATTCCGTCATGGTCATCCAGTCGTTGCGACGGCAGTAGCCCACGCTGCGATAGAGCTTGATGTAGTTGATCTTTCCGAGGATTCCCGAGTTGACCAGTTCGCGCGCTTTCACAAATGCGGGTTCAAAACGGCGGTTGTGACGGAGAAACAGTTTGCCGGGATGCTTGTCCATGCATGCTTTCAGCGTCATCATTTCGGCCACACTTGTAGCGACCGGCTTTTCGATCACGGCGATTTTTCCCGCCTCCATGATCTGGATTGCCATCGGGACGTGATCCGCGTGGCGGGTCGCAATGGAGATCATCTCCACTTCGGGGTCCTTCAGCATCTCTTCCAGAGAAGGATATTTTCTGGCTTTCTTCATGGAATCCGGCAGATTTTCCAGCCGATCGGGCGCGGTGTCCGCGCATGCCACGAAATCAAACAGATCCGGATAGGCACACATTTCTCCTGCGTGTCCGCGTCCCATGCGTCCCAGACCAACGGTTCCGGCTTTGATTTTATTCATAGTTGCGAATCCTTTTTTTATTTTTATTTTGGGATCGGCGTCATGCCGTCACAAAATGTTTTTTCAGAAATTCAAGACTTATCTGGAACGATACAAAGGGATCCGGACAATTCCCATCGTGTTCGACCACGAACCATTCCACGCCGCACTTTTCCGCCGTTTCGAGGATCGCATTCCAGTTCAAAGTTCCATCGCCGATCGAACGCATGACACAGTCCACGCTCCAGAAGGCATCCGGCTCCTTGCGAGCCAGTCCATAATCTTTAATATGAAGCACCTTCATGCGTTTGTCAAGCCGCTGAATCCATTCGACGGGGCTGCCGCCGCCGCGCTGAACCCAGAAGGTATCGATTTCTCCTTCGATTTCCGGAGCGTTTTCGTAGAGAAGCTCCAGAATGGTTTTCTCTCCGAATCGGCAAAACTCCACATGGTGGTTATGATACGCCAGAGTGATTCCGGCCTCTTTGAAACGGATGGCGCGATCGTTCAGCACCTTCGCCCAGGCGACCGTTTCCGAGAGGCTGTTCAGCGGAATGTGCGGACTGGGATAGGCAACGTGGGTGACATTGAGTTTCTTGAGGTGTTCGATTACCTTTTCCGTCTCGTCCACGATCATTCCGGCCTGCTCGTGACTGGTGCAGGGAACGAGTTGATATTTGTTAAGCAGTTCTCCGAGGCGTTCCTCCGGCATCGGAGCTAGAGAGCTGGATAACTGGACGGCTTCATAACCGATTTCATGAAGTTTGCGGAACGTTTCCTCCACAGCTTCAGGCGTCTTGATAAAGTTGCGGAAGGAGAAGAGCTGGGCTGCAATCTGTGATTTTTTCATATTTCACCTTTTTCAGATTGTGACGGGTTCAATATTCATCCATTCGCAGAGGAGGAGAAGTTCCTGTTTTACATCGGCGTGGATGACGGCGTAGTGGTGTTCGAAACCTTTTTTAAGGATGGTGTCGATCAGCTTCGGGACGGGGTCGTCGAAGCGGATGGTCAGCGGATTGCCCCGGATGAAGGGCTCGGTATCGATGGCGGTACCGGGAGCAATGAGCATCCGGTAATTGCCATCGACATCCTGATCGAGTTTTGCCAGAGTGACTCGTCCGCCCTTGAGGGAGAAATCATTGGTGACGCCTTTTTTGTCGCCGCCATCGACCCTCATGTGCAGCCGGAGCTGCGTTTCCTCGAATTTGCGGCAGAGCGAAACCGGAGCCGCTCCGCAATGCCAGACCACGCCGGTGTTGTTCTCGTCGTCGTAGGAGATCAGATCGACAAAGAACGGCATTCCGCCTCCGGCCAGCAGACGCAGGATGGACATGGTGACGGCACCCGGCACATCGCCTTCGCAGCTGGTCGGATATCCGGAATCGCTCAGCATTCCGAGCACGGCACAGGGAGCGATTCCGAAGATGTCGGAGAACTCCGGCCAGCAGCGGACTGCATAGGTGTCGAGGGAATATTTCTTTGCGAGGGCCAGGAATGCTCCCAGCATTTTGGCGGCAAGCTCCAGATCGTTCTCCGAGACGCCGCAAACCGATGAGGAGGATTTTTTTACGATTTTGCGAGCAGCATCCAGCTCTTCTGCACTGAGATGTTCTGCGGTATTGACGACCTCAATCAGATCCATGACCTCGACTGCGCTTCCAAATTCGCGGCGGAGTTTCATCTCGTCGAAATTCGAAGTGTAGAATCCGGGAACACGTCCTCCGGCCAGACCGATCCGCAGCTCCTTCATGGCGGAGATGCAGCGGATCACGCTCAGCGGAACAGCAAGAGCCTTTGCGGTTTCTGTGGGGAGCGCTTTTATGTAGGTATATTTTTTGCGAAGGCGGTTCATGACGTATCCGCCGAGATTCGCTCCGCAGAATGAGTTCTGTTCCCACATTTTGCCGGGACCGGCTTTTTCGGGGTTTGCGAGGAGAATCACGGGGACATTGAGGCGGCTTCCGGCGGCGGGGATCATCGCTCCCGCGGGGAACGTGACAAAGTGCATGATGACGGCATCGACACCTTCGTGCTGAAAGCGTTCCGCACTTTCAATGATCTCCGCTTCCGTCGTAACCGGTTTCCCGCAGCTGACGAGCTGGCAGGGGAGTGTTTTCAGATTTTCGATTGTATCCGTTACGATTCCTTCGATCCGGGGGGTCATCCAGCTGGCCTTCGAGAGGGCCATGTAACCGATTTTTATCTGTTTCATTCCTCTTTCCTCTTGATTTTTTTGCAGGTAAGGAATATCTTACCTTGCCTTAATTATACATCATTTTTGTATAATCGGAATAGAGAAAACAAACCTCTTTATACACAAAACAAACATGCAATGAGTTTATGAATTATTTTTCCGGACATTACATCAGCTGCTGTGGAAGCAATCAGGAACATCTCGGCTGGACCGATCGGGTGCCCATCTATTACGGGATTCAGTACAATCATTCCGGAAAGCTTTATCTGCGCATCAATCATGAGAAAGAGTACCGTGTGGAAGGGCCCTATGCGTTTGTCACTCATCCGAATGCGTATTTTGAGTATGGCAATATTGACGGAGAACCCCGCTCGCATAATTTCATTTGTTCCTACGGGGAGCGGATTGAATCCTACATCAGGAGCGGTCTGCTTGTGCCGGACAGGGAACCGGCGCTGATCCGGATTGCCAATCCGGAAAAATTTCTGCAGACGATGCTTGCCATCATTGCCATGGCGAGGCGTCCGGGGCCGCTGCCGCCTCGTGCCATCCTGCTCTATGAGGATCTGCTGCTTCAGATGTACGAGTCTGGACAAAGCGAGAAAAAGCTGCCGCCTTATCAGGAGGTCTTTTTCAAAAAACTGATCGATGACATTCGGAAGCATCCGGAAGAGGAGTGGAATTTTGAACAGGAAGCTGAAAAATGCAATATTACAACAACGCATTTCCGGAGACTTTTCAAAGAAATTACGGATCTTCCGCCGCAGCAGTTTCTGATTCAGTGCAGGCTTCAGCATGCGGCTCATCTGCTGATTTTTTCTCATGATTCCATCGGGGAAATCGCCGAAAAGGTGGGGATTGAGAATCCGTTTTATTTTTCGCGTCTGTTCCGGGAGAAATATCTGACATCCCCGCTTGAATACCGCAGGGAATTCACGGGGAAAAATGATACGGCCGGAAAGGAGTCTTCTTTATGCTGAAAACGATTCTGTTTGACAATGACGGAGTGCTCGTTGATACAGAGGGGGTCTTTTTCGAGGCAAACCGTCAGATGCTGAAAAAATTCGGTCTTGATCTTTCCGAAAAGGAATTTGCGCAGATCAGTCTTGTCCGCGGGCAGAGTTTTGCGGATATCCTCGTTTCGATCGGGTACTCTCCCGATTTCGCGGAAAAGGCTCGTGCCGAGAGAAATTTGAAGTATGATGAGATGCTGCGTGAACGGGGGAAATCTCTCGTGATTCCTGGGGTCAGGGAGGTGTTGGAACATTTGCATGAAAAATTCCGGATCGGGGTGGTGACTTGTTGTGCATCCATGCATTTTAAAACGATTCATGAGGCTTCCGCTCTGACGGATTTTTTTGATTTTGTTGTCAAAGGGGAGGAGTTTGTTTATCACAAGCCGCATCCGGAGCCTTATCTGCTGGCATTGAAACGGAGTGCTTCCGCGCCGGAAGAGTGCATCGCGGTCGAAGATTCCCAGAGAGGGGTCGAATCCGCCAGAAATGCCGGGTTGCGTGTCGCAGCTGTTCCTCGTGGAATCAGTTTGAATGGGAGTTTTTCCAAGGCTACATGGAGGCTTGAGAATATCAGGCAGCTTGAGAAGGTGGTTCAAGAGATGGCATGATTGCGTTTAATCGGCTTTTTCTTGAGTTGCAGAATGTGCGGAAATTGAGATTTCGCCCTGCGGGCGACCAGCTTATTCAGCTGGACCGAAGCAGGTCACAGACCTGCACCATCGTCGCTAACGCTCCTCCCTGCCCTGCGGGCGGCTTTTTGCCGCTGGCGCGGAGATTTGCCGCTGGCGCGGAGATTTGCCGCTGGCGCGGAGACTTGCCGCTGGCGCGGAGGACTGCCGCTGGCGCGGAGATTTGCTTTTTTAAAGAGGAATTTTAGAAAGAAAGGAGATAGTGTATGAAGTTGAATCTTGTTGTGAGTGCAATCGCACTCGGAGCTGCAATCGTTGTTTCTGCGGCGGAACTGCCCAAACAGGAACCGATGCGTTTGTGGGAAAAGGATGCTCCCGGAGCAAAAGGTCAGCGTCCCATGGATATTCCCTCCATAACCCCGTATTTTCCGGAAAAGCCGGTCAAACTGCCGATGCCAGCGGTGGTCGTTTGTCCCGGAGGAGCCTACGGCGGTCTGGCCATGGGACACGAGGGAGATCATTATGCAAAATTCCTGAATCAGCACGGCATTGCCGCATTTGTGCTCAAATATCGTCTGGGCTCTCAGAAAAACGGAGGCTATCGCTATCCTGTGATGAATTGGGATGCATGGCGTGCCATCCGCACGGTCAGGGCAAAAGCGAAGGAATGGAATATCAATCCGGAACAGATCGGCATCATGGGTTCTTCCGCCGGCGGACATCTTGCCGCCATGACCGCGGTGAAAAATGACAAAGGCGATCCAAAAAATCCGGATCTGATTGAGCGTCAGAGTTCCCGTCCGGACTTCGCGATTCTCTGCTATGCACAGACCTCCATGGATAAACGCTATGGAGCCTGCTGCGGCTCCAAGAACAATCTGATCGGCGGCACGACGACTCCCGAACAGGATGTCGCGGCATATCGGTTTGTTTCCAAGGATACCCCTCCGTTTTTCATCTGGCACACATGGGCGGATCGCGGCGTCCCAGTTCAGAATGCTCTTGACATGGCTGAAGCGCTGAATGCCTGGAATATTCCTTTTGATCTGCATATTTTCCAGAACGGCGGCCACGGCATGGGACTCCGTTCGAAGCCTCCGTTTACCAATGCTCATCCCTGGAGCCGGGATCTTGTCTTCTGGCTGAAGGAACGGAAAATCATCCGCTGAACGGATTTTTTTGTATCCGGCGAATCCTCTGATCCGCCGGATACGGTCTCTTATCTCCTTGAAAAAATGAGAATCAATGCTATATTTTCATACCGGAATTTGTAGAAAAATCCACAATTCGGTTCATTAATCACAAGGAGATTTTCCATGTCTGACATGAAAGACTTTATCAAGGAATCGTTCAAACGTCACCTGACCCTCTCTTTAGCGAAGCGTCCTGACAAGGCCAGCGATCTGGACAGATATCAGGCTTTGGCCCTTGCGATCCGCGATTTGATCGTTGAGCGCTGGCTCGCGACCAAGGATATTTATGAAAAAGACAATCCGAAGACTGTTTGCTATATTTCGCTTGAGTTTCTGATGGGCCGGACCATCGGCAATGCCATGATTAATCTGGGTGTTTACGATGCCGCGCAGCAGGCGATGCAGGAGCTGGGATTCGATGTCGAGGAATTGCGGGAGCAGGAAGTGGATGCCGGTCTTGGCAATGGCGGACTGGGTCGTCTTGCGGCATGTTTTCTGGATTCCATGGCGACTCTTGAGCTGCCTGCGTTCGGATACGGAATCCGCTATGACTTCGGTATTTTCAAGCAGGTCATTGAAGATGACTGTCAGGTGGAAGAGCCGGACAACTGGCTCAGCCGCGGCAATCCGTGGGAAATTCGTCGTCCGGAGCTCGCCCGGATCGTCCGTTTCGGCGGCCATGTCGAAGCCTATCAGGATGCCGGCCCGAACAAGCATCGCAGAAGATGGGTCAGCGCGCAGGAAGTCCTTGCCATGCCCTATGATACTCCGATTCCGGGATATGCCAACAACACGGTCAACACACTGCGTCTCTGGTCTGCCGAAGCGGTCTGCGGATTCAATCTTTCCAAGTTCAATCAGGGCGATTATGTCAATGCGAATATTGAAGCATCGCTTTCCCAGAACATCACGAAGGTTCTGTATCCGAACGACAACAATTATGAAGGCAAGGAACTGCGCCTGAAACAGCAGTATTTCCTGGTCTGCGCCACATTGCAGGATATCATCGGGCGCATCAAACTTTACGGGGCATCTCTGAAGGATTTCCCGAAATACGCGGTGATCCAGCTCAATGACACGCATCCGGCGCTGGCGATTCCGGAACTCATGCGGATTCTGATCGACGAGGAAAACTTCCTCTGGGAAGAAGCGTGGGAGATCTGCACTCAGACCTTCAATTACACGAATCACACCCTCATGAGCGAAGCGCTGGAAAAATGGCCGGTCAGCATTCTTGAGAAACTTCTTCCGAGACATCTGGAAATCATTTATGAGATCAATTTCCGTTTCCTGCGTGAAGTTGCCACCCGTTATATCGGAGACAACGAGCGTCTTGCGAGAATGTCTCTGATTGAAGAGACTCCGGTCAAGATGGCGCGCATGGCTTATATGTGTGTTGTTGCCAGCCGTCGGGTCAACGGTGTTGCGGCGCTTCATACGGAACTGTTGAAAAACGGTCTTTTCCGCGACTTCAGCGAGTTTTTCCCCGGCAAATTTGTGAATGTGACAAACGGAATCACTCCCCGTCGCTGGCTGAGAAAGGCCAATCCGGAGCTTTCCGAGGTTATCACATCCAAAATCGGCGACGGCTGGTGCAAAGATCTGGACGAACTGAAAAAGTTTGAAAAATACGTTTCAGACGATTCCGTTCTCGATGCGGTTGCCCGTGTCAAACACGACAACAAAGTCCGCCTGGCGGAGCATATCGAGGAGATTTGCGGAGTCAAAGTCAATCCCGATGCCATCTTTGATGTTCAAGTCAAGCGTCTTCACGAGTACAAGCGCCAGTTCCTGAACATTCTCCGTGCGATTGCCCTTTATCTTCAGATCAAGGACAATCCGAATGCCGATTTCGTTCCGAGAGTGATTCTCTTCGGCGGCAAAGCGGCACCCGGCTACTACATGGCAAAGCTGATTATTCGTCTTATCAACGCGGTCGGAGATGTCATCAATGCTGATACCGGCATCAACGACAAGCTGAAGGTTCTCTTCCTTCCGAACTACCGAGTTTCGCTTGCGGAGAAGATCATTCCTGCCGCAGACATCTCCGAGCAGATCTCCCTTGCCGGTACCGAGGCTTCCGGAACCAGCAATATGAAATTTGCATTGAACGGCGCCCTCACCATCGGCACGATGGATGGAGCCAATGTGGAAATGTATGAACAGGTCGGAGCGGAAAACATCTTCATCTTCGGCATGAATGTTCAGGAAGTGAACGCACTCCGTTCGCGCGGTTACAATCCGAAAGATTTCATTGCGAAATCTCCGTATCTGAAACGGGCGATTGAGCTGATCCGGACCGATTTCTTCTCCCCCGCGAACCGTGGAGTCTTCCAGCCGCTGATCGACTCTTTGAATTACGACTATTACATGGTTGCCGCCGACTTCGATTCCTATCTTGCAACGCATGAGCTTCTTGCCAAGCTCTATCTGGACAAAAAGGAATGGACTAAGCGCTGCATCCACAACATTGCCAATATGGGCACGTTCTCCAGCGACCGCTCCATCAAGGATTATGCGGAGAAAATCTGGGAAATCAAACCGGTCCATGTTACGATGCCGGCGGAAATCAGTGTGGAAAATCCGGAAAAAGCAAAGAAGAACAAAAAGAAATGAAAAGCGAACAGAAACGTCTTGTCATTTATCTCAGCGGTCCCATCATGGATGAACATGAGGGGGCCGCCAGAGCCTGGAGAGAGGAGGCGAAACGTCTTCTCTCTCCGGAATTCCGGCTTCTGGATCCCATGCGCAGAAAATTCATCGACCGCCAGGTAGACAGCGCCAACGAAATTGTCGAATTCGACTTGCAGGATGTCCGTGATGCGGATATCATTCTGGTGAATTACAGCAAACCCTCCATTGGAACTGCTATGGAGGTGTTTTATGCGGCGCATGACATCGGAAAATTTGTCGTATCCTTCTCTCCGTTTTCGTTTGAAGAATGCAGTCCGTGGATGGTTCGCTTTTCCACAAAAATTCTCCATTCTCTGGAGGAGGCATGCGCCTACATTCACGAGCACTTCGGGAAGGCCGTGGAGGAAGAATAATTCAGAGTGCCAAATTATTTGATTTTTATAAATTTTAATCACTGCTAACAATATTTTCTTTTCCGAACCGTTTTATGGCTGTAACGATCAAAACTGGGAGGAATGAAAAATGAAAACGCTGCTGACAACATTTGCTGCAATTCTTTCTGCAACAACTCTACTGGGGGGATCGCTGAATACGGGATTCGGGAGTTTTTCGGGATCCTATCATTTTTTTTCACTGGGACTGCCGACCTTTTTCTGCGGAATCATCGTGTCGCGACCATTCATCATTGGAGCGATACCAGTCAGCCCGTATCGTGAAGTTGTTCTGAAACAAGTCATTCTGGACGGCGACCTTTATTATCAATATCCGGACGGCTCTCTGTCGATGGCCCCCAGAGGCACCACTTATTCTTCGACTCCGGTAATTATAGTCCAGCCGCTTCCATGGTATTTCCGTTCCTGGAATTCCTGGTGGCACTGGAATGTTCCGCCACCGCCGCCAAGGCCGTATCCACCGGGACCGCGTCCACCCAAGCCGTGGCCGCCACACCCGCCGAGACCATATCCGCCGAAGCCGTATCCGCCAGAGCCGAGGCCTCCCAGACCATACCCGCCGAGGCCTCCACGACCGGAACCGCCCAGGCCCTCAAAACCCGTGGAGCCATCGAAACCGATTCGCCCCTCAAACCCCGTGGAGCCATCACGACCGGTTCGCCCCTCAAAACCTGTGGAGCCATCACAACCGGTTCGACCGGCAAAGCCTGTGGATACATCGAAACCGCTGCAACCTATAAAACGTCCATCGGTTCGTCCAATGGGACAGGCGGTCACCCCGCGTCCGGCTCAGCGCGATGACCGATATCGCCCGACCGATTTTGTCCGGGCAGGACAGACTCACCGTCCAGGCGATGCGTTCCGTCCGGGCGATGGATACAAACCAAGCGATAATTACAATTCTCCGAACCGTCCGGGAGCCGGGCCCCGTCCGGGCGATGGATACAAACCAAGCAACAGTTTCCGCAGCGGAGGATTCCGTCCCGGTGATGGATACAGACCCAGTTCCATCTATCGCAGAAACAAGTAAAATTCAGGTAACGGACGGATCTTGATTCCGTCCGTTTTTTTCATCAGAAGAAATAGCGTACAACCGCTTCGCTGAGAAGCTGCGCTTTGTATTCATTGCGATTTTTTTCCAGAGCCGCACGCCGCAGAGAATTATGAATCTCTTTTGAAACCTTGTCGAAAGGCAGCTTCTGCTCCTTGGAAATTCCGTTGACACGGATGAAATAGAATCCTTCCGGCGTTTCGACCGGACCTTTGATCTCATTTTTCTCGGCGTTTTTCAGGACGGCAAGGAATTCGGGGCGCAGCTTGTTCATCTCAATTTTGCCGACATGTCCGCCTTTCGCAGCGTTCGGTCCCTCCGAATTCTCGACGGCAATTCTGGAAAAGATCCGTTCATCCGCATTCTGAAGCATGGATGCGATGTTTGCCGCGGTCTCTTTCGGATTTCCTGTTCCGCGCCGTATGAGGATCAGCTGGAGATCCACCGTCGGCGGACAGGTCCACTTTTCCGGATGTTTCTGATATGCCTCATACACTTCGCGCGGCGTAATGAATACGCGCCGGTCGCAATTCTGCATCAGCAGCACATCGACTGCGATTCTCTCCCGGGCCTTCTGACGGATTTCATCCATGTTGGACCCGTAGGATTTTGCTTTCCGCTCCAGACTCTCCCGAGTCCCGTCGCCCATGCTGAGGGCCAGGGAATCCACCATGTCCTCGATATGCTGTTTCTGAATCTCAAAGGGTTTTGCCTTGTATTTCTCGTAGATGAGCTTCCGGATCACGAGATCATCCACGATCGCCTTCCGGACTTTTGCGGTCTCCGCATAAAGACGCTCTCCGGTGAACATTGCGGCAAGCCGGGCCTCATCCTGTCCGCTTTCCAGAATCACATCCAGCAGCGTAATCGGCTCCCCGTTCACTGTGGCGATAACGGAATCCACCTTCGATTCCTTTCCCAGATCCGTCCTGCCCTGCTGGGCGAAAAGAACCAGACAGACAAAAAAAGAACAAACCACAAATAGAATTTTCATCATCAATTCGCTCCCGGAAAAAAGTTCAGAATGCTAACTGTATCATATCAAGATGCGTTTGTCAAATTTTCAATTCGCCTTTTTCGATCGCTCTGATCCGGTCGCGCAATGCGGCGGCACGTTCGAATTCGAGAGCTTCGGCGGCCTCGAGCATCTCCCGTTCGAGTTCGGAAATAATCTCGGTCAGATCCTGCGGAGAAAGCAGCTTCTCTCCGGAAGACTTTCCAGCGATTTTCTTTTTCGAAGGTCCCGCATTGTATTTTGCCCGCGCCTCGGCGACCGTAAGGATGGAATCGTCGTGTCCGGGATCATTTTCCGGAGCGTATCCCATGATGGTCTCTTCAATCGTCGTCCGGCGCGGCTTGATGATGGTTTTCGGGACAATTCCATGCGCCTTGTTGTAGGCGATCTGTTTTGCACGGCGGGCCTCCGTCACGGTCAGCAGTTTCCGGATGGAATCGGTGATGATATCTGCATACAGGATCACTTTTCCGTTTGCATTTCGGGCGGCGCGGCCGGCAACCTGAATCAGAGAACGTTCCGAACGGAGGAAACCTTCCTTGTCGGCGTCGAGGATCGCCACAAGGGTAACTTCCGGCAGGTCGATCCCCTCGCGCAGCAGATTGATTCCGATCAGGCAGTCGAACTCCCCTTCCCTCAGTTCGGAAAGAATCCGGACCCGTTCGATTGCGTCGATTTCCGAATGCAGATATTTGGCGCGCATTCCCAGATCCGTCAGGTAATCGGCAAGACGTTCCGCGCTTTTCTTGGTCAGCGTTGTGACAATCGTCCGGGAGCCCTGCGCGGCGTATTTGCGGATCTCCTCCATCACGTCGTCAACCTGGTTCTCCAGCGGACGGATCTCCACTTCCGGATCCAGCAGTCCCGTCGGACGCACCACCTGCTCAATGACATTTCCTCCGCTGAGATTCAACTCATAATCCGCCGGAGTCGCAGAAACAAAAATCGTATCTCCTGTCAATCGGGTGATCTCCTCAAATTTCAGCGGCCGGTTGTCCAGCGCCGAAGGCAGGCGGAAACCATGCTCCACAAGAGTCTCCTTTCGACTGCGGTCCGCACGGTACATTGCCTGAAGCTGCGGAATCGTCACATGCGACTCGTCGATCATCGTGATAAAGTCCTTCTGGAAAAAGTCCAGCAGGCAGTACGGCCGCGAGCCAGGCGCCCTCCCCGAAAGATGACGCGAATAATTTTCAATCCCCGAACAATAGCCGATCTCCCGCATCATCTCCATATCGTAGTTGACCCGCTGAAACAGACGCTGTGCCTCGACCAGCTTGTTCTGCGATTCCAGTTCCTTCACCCGTTCCCGCATCTCCGCAAGAATGGAATTGGTCGCGGCCTCCAGTTTCTCCTGCGGCATCACAAAGAGTTTCGCCGGGAAAATGTATGTACGCTGAAGTTTCGCGATCACCCGTCCCGTCACAACGTCGCAGCGGGAAAGGGATTCGATCGTATCCCCCCAGAACTCCACCCGGATAAATTCATCCTTCTGTGCGGAAAACACATCCACGCAATCGCCGCGCACCCGGAAATTCCCCTTTTCCGGCATCATATCGTTCCGCAGATACTGGATCGCCACCAGAAGCTCCAGAAAATGATTCCGATCCAGAGTGGCTCCGATTTTGAGTTCAATGCTCATTGCCTCGTAGTCTTCGGGATCTCCCAAACCGTAGATGCAGGAAACACTCGCCACCACGATCACATCGCGCCGCTCAATCAGCGACGCCGTCGCGGAAAGGCGCATCCGTTCGATATTCTCATTGATGCTGGCATCCTTGGCGATATATGTATCGGTCTGGGGAATATAGGACTCCGGCAGATAGTAGTCGTAATAGCTGATGAAATATTCCACCGCGTTGTCCGGAAAAAACGATTTGAATTCGCTGTAAAGCTGTGCCGCCAGCGTCTTGTTATGCGAAAGCACCAGAACCGGCCGGTCCGCCTGCGCAATGACATTGGCAAGCGTGAACGTTTTTCCGGATCCCGTCACCCCCTGAAGCGTCTGATACCGAGTCCCGCTGCGAAGCCCCTTGACAAGCGCCGCAATCGCCTCCGGCTGATCGCCGCCCGGCGCATATTCCGATACAAGATTGAACAAACTCATGACATCTCCTTCCCTGTCTTAAAATACACATTTTTCAAAAAAAATCCAGTTCTGCACGGCATTTTCAGAAAAAACGGCTATATTACCGGCTTGGACAGCAGATTCCGATGGTTTGTGCTGCAAAAAAAGAAAGGAGATCGGAATGAACGAGGTTTTGGATGAGGCACGGCAGCTGGAAAAACTGCATGAACTGGAAACGGTAGTCAGAACGGGGTTCCGACAGTTTCTCGAAGTCGGCCGCGCCCTGGCGGAAATCAAAGAGGCCCGACTCTATCAGGCGGAAGGATACCGATCCTTCGCCGGATATGTCAAAAGCAAATTCAACTACAATCTCAGCTACTGCAATTATCTGATGAACACGGCGGAGCTGATCCGTCGCCTTGAAGACCTCGGCGATGACACCATCGCCGTACCCAGCACCGAAGCCCAGTGCAAAGCCCTCGCTCCCCTGATCCGGAAAGAAAAAATCGATGACGAAAAAATCGACCGCGTCCGCCAAGTTCTCGCCAAAGTCAAAGAAGAAGAGACTCAGCCAAGCGCAAAAGCCATCCATTCCGCCATCGCCGAACTCTATCCCGAAACCCTTCCCCCGGAACGGAATCCGGAGGAATTCAACGCAAGAGCCTTCGGCAACTCTCTGAACACCATCTGCTGCCAGATGCGGAACATCCGGGAAGATGACCTCAAACATTTCTTTGCCGATCAATCCCGCGCGGAACAGAAAGAACATTTCATCACAGAAATCCGGAAACTCCTCCTTCTTCTGGAGGCGGACACCCCCACCGTCGAAGTCTCGCATCCGACTCCCTGAAGCTCCCGCCGGGACTCCCCCTTCCCGGCGAAGCTTCTCCGCTTTTCCTCTCGAGGTAATTTCAAAATAAAAAATTAAAATCACTTGAAAAAAGTCAGCTGAAAGTTCATTTTACGCCAGACCAAAGGAGTAACATGAACAA
>CAJKAR010000005.1 GCA_905197955.1 uncultured Lentisphaeria bacterium
GCCGCAACGGTTATAATTTATCGAAAACTTGCTGTTATTTAGGGATAGGTTCTTAGTATGTAAACAGAATCGTCCTCGTTGTTTTAATTCGACACATCGACAATACAAGTATCGCAGAAATCGACTGCAACGTAATTTCACTCAAGATTCTCCGAATAAATTTTGGGTAAGTGATATAACTTACGCCAGAGTAAATGATGAGTTTTATGCGGTTTGTGTAATAATTGATCTGTTTTCGCGTAAAGTACTTGCTTATGGGATTGCTCCTGAAATGAAAACGACTTTGGTAAAAAACACCTTCTTGAAGGCCTTTGAATTACGAAAACAGCCGGTTGGACTTACATTCCATAGCGACCAGGGAACCCAGTATACGGCATTTGAATTTCGCAAGCTGCTCCGTGAACTTGGCGTCAGGCAATCTTTATCAAATCCCGGAACTCCACACGACAATGCTGTCGCAGAAGCCTTTTTCAGTATTTTGAAACGCGAGGAATTATCGCATAACTGGTACAATACGCCTGAAGATTTAGAAAATACGCTTCGGGAATATATAGATTTTTTTAATCAGAAACGTCCGCACAGGAAACTGAAATTGCAAACGCCCGACCAATTTGAAGAAAATTACATGGCAGGTCTTGCAAGTAACTGTCGATAAATTGTGTAGAAAAAAAGACTTTTGAAAGAGGTCGCATTGGACCTGTCTCAAAAGTCTTTACTACTGCAAATGGTCGGGGTGACAGGATTTGAACCTGCGACCTCTTGGTCCCGAACCAAGCGCTCCAAACCAGGCTGAGCTACGCCCCGTAACGTTCTGATTCCATTAATATATCATCAAATGAAAAAAAAGCAAATCAAATAGAAAAAAATTACGACTCTTTCTCTTCTTTCAGCAGATTTGTGCCTGTATTCGAAAAAAATCCAGAAAAATAATCTTTCTCCAGCTCTTATTCCCGGAAAAAACTACAAACTGCAGATCCTCTTGATTCGAACAGTATCAAATCTGCGTGCGAAAAGAGCTTATCCCTTGATAGTCACAAGGATTCGTTCCAGAGCAGCAATAAATCCTCCATCGGCAAACCAGTCGTCAAGAACTCCCATTTGAGATGCGCGCAGAAAAATTTCAACTTCTCCTCCCACAATACGGTTCTGAGGAATCGTGAGTTTTAAAAGACTCTCCGATGTGCGTTCATAAGGACAGATCCATGGATCTGTACGATTGAAAATTTCCTCCCCGTTGGAGTGCGCATAGACATGATAACGATATGGATTTGCATTTTCCTTGGGGGTCGTATTGTAGAGATAGAAATTCACCATGCTATCCTCGGTCGGCGGCAGATGGTCAAGACCCGCAACAACAAAATGAAGGCCGCGCGGATGGACCCAGAACGATTTCCCTCCTCCAAGAGAAATACCTCCATCCGAATATTCTATTGCCGAGAGAGCCGGATCAATACTTCGTACCAATCGGTCAAATTTTCGCGCTCGACTCCGCTCTCCGAACACATGATTGCCAAAGCAGTCAACATCAAGCGCAATTCGTTCCCCTTCTGGAATCCGAGACGCAAACCAGGCATCATCTTTCTCATGAATCCTCCGGAGATTTTCTTCCGCGTGTTCGAAAAAGTCCGCCGATTCCGCTGCAGCCCGCTCGATTTCCGCGATCGCTTCAGGCGAGGGCTGAATCTCTTCTGCTGTAAGACCATAGAAACGGAACCAGGTATGACGGGAATCAAAATACAGTTCCACGGTTTCATTCTTCTCGAACTCTCCGAGAGGACGCTCAAGAGAATCAATCCGACAGCGTTTCGGAACTTGGAATTTCAACTTCAGCGGCTTCAGAAGCGGAAACTCCAGATATAGATAACACTGACGGTGCGGAGGGGTTCCGATCGTCTGAACCCTCCAGAGCGGATGACGCAATCCTTGGAATTCCGCTGCGGGTGGTTCGGAGCTCTTTTCCAATTCAATTTCAACTCGGCCGGTGAAGCCGGCTGGAAGGACAAGAACACTGTGTTTCCGATTGTCGTCCAGAACTGGAGGATAATAAATCGTTGCAACGGAAGTGTTTAACGATCTTGGAAGCGCATCCCACAATGCAACAGGAACTTTCCGCTCCAGAGGCGATGCCACATCAACCAGCATCCGGTTCCCATTGCGGGAAATGCGGACTGCATTTCGATCCGATTCCGCGTAATCGTGCGGCGCAGAGGTATCATCCGCTTTATACGACCACACTTCCGTATAGTCATAGTGATAATACGGAAGGGGATCCAGATGCGCAAAAACCGCTTTGTAATCTTCCATTTCCATGCCGATGGAGGGGCCGGAATTCACTGGTTTGTCCATGATGCGCGTTCCGGCAAGATAATCCCGCTGAGTAAACACAATTTCCGGATGCACGGGACAGAATCGTTCATAATAGGCGGCGACATCCCGGCCGGTGGCAAAGACGATCGGTTCTTTTTTCGCCATATCAAGCACGATTTCCATGCCTCGGCGGTTATGTTTTGTCATGGACCGAACTCCGAAAGTGCGTCCGAATTCGAATCCAGCAATCAGGAAGAACGGAGTCTTTTTGAATTCGGCAACCTTCAGGTAATCCACCAGAAAATTGCGGAAACGCTCCGGAAACGCTCCGGATTCCACGGTCCGGTGCCAGCGAAGAAAATGCGACGGGGAAAGTACATTGTCGCCGAAATGCACCACATGAGGCATGTAAAGGTGATAAGAATTCATGGTCATTTCCAGGACATTGGGTTCCCCTGCGGGTGCGCGGCGAGCGGGTTTGCGGAAGTCGTCGGATGCTGCATAGAAGGGCTGATTGACCATGCCCCAGTGATTGATTGCCCAGTGCCCGTCGGACCAGTTCTGCTCAGGCACAATGGAGTGCAGAACATTCCATTTGAGGCGTTTCATTGCCTCGATCAGAGAATTCGACGGCGTGTAGGTGGCAAACCCGTGCAGAGGACGGAGTCCTTTCCCTTGAAAATATTCATCCATCTTCTGCAGCCGGATGACAATCTCATCTGTGGTCAGCGACTCCCAGTTGGAGTTCAACTGATGAAAAGACTCATCAAAAATTCCAAACTGATTCGGCATCATATGCGGATAAAGGGCATCGCCGTAATCCTGTTCATAGCCGCGGAAAGTGGAATCAATGACCTGCGTCGGACCGATATAGTAGTTCAGCGGGACCCGTTTCGCATGGGCGACACTGTCGAAGGTATCCGCCGTGAAGACTCCCACTGTCATCTGCATGATGACGGAATGATCGCCTGCTATTCCGAGATACCGGATTTGCTTTTCCGCCTTTCCCGTGTCTTCGTAAATCAGATAATGACCGGGATGCAGAGGTCCAACCGCCTCTCCTTTCCGTGCCGAAATCACTCGGTTCCCTGTGGATAGATAGGGATGTTCAAAAATCTCAGAATCAAATTCCAGAATGATTTTTTCCGTCTTATCATATAAATAACGCATCTTTGCTCCAGTCCTTATTCATCGTTTTCGATAAGATAATTCTTTTTTGACGGAATGAAAGCTGAACACTCGCATTTTTTTCTGAAAAACAGAGGGAGAGACTTGAAAAAGCGGTCTCAAAAAGAAACCGCGTTGTTTATACATTACAATTTCATAGAGCCTTTGCGTTATGCAAAGGCGTCAAAAGTTTAGGGAAAGAGGGGAGGGCGAGGGGAGAAGAACCGCTTTTCAAAGCGGTTTTCTCCTCTCGCATCTTAAAAGAAAAGATTCCGTGCGTTGCATGGCCAGCGTTTCGCCGCTGGACCGCGACAAGGGCACACTGCCCTTGACCCGAAAAAATGCTTGCGCATTTTTCCGTCACCAGCTTCTGGGATCTTTTACGGCAGAAGTACGAGATCCATCCACTGATCCGGACGTTTGGGCTGCTGTCCGATTCCCGGAGTGAGTTCGAGGAATCCGACCCGTTCCTTTCCATTGTTCAGGTTGATGATCAGACTTGCACGCATCGTCGAATAGGGCCGCAGCTTGAACGGACTGACGGCTCGTCTGGAAAATGCCGCCTCATAGACAATGCGATCCTTGTATTTCTTCACGGCGAACGGTACTTCCAGCGGATCCACGACTCCGCAGTTTTTCGGCAGACTGTCATGGACCGCGCTTGATGCCCAGCGGCGGGTGGTCAACGGCTGGCCCGCGCATTGGAAGAGACAGTATTCGAAATCGTCGTCTTCCAGCGCCGTTGTGAACGGTTTTGCATTGCGGAGAGTATCGTAGCAGACCTGAATGCTGTCCTGTTTCCATGCCGCGGTCAGCTCCTTTTGGTCTGCGAGCGGATGAAAGTCGGATTTCCAGACTGTGACGGCGGTATAGAGATAATTGTCATCCCAGGCATAACGGAGTTCGGCTCTGATCCGGTCTTCCTTTGCGCTCCAGTGTTCGCTTCTGCACTTCGGATCGACATTGCGCTTGTCCAGCGTTACGACCGGAATTCCGGCGGGCCAGTCGGAGAGGTCGCCGTCGATACGGATCGGTTTTGCCGTCCGCCTGACCAGCAGAGCTCGGAGATCCGCGTCCAGCGACGCTTTTTCTTTCAATCCCGGAAGCGTGGCGCTTGCCTTGACCTTCTGCTCCGTGGTGGAAGTAGAGTTTTTCAGCGAGAACGTCACCCGGGCGGACGCTTCCGGTTCGATGGATGCAATGTTTTTTACACTTTCTCCGCTGAGAAGTTCCGGCGTGTCGATGGAGATCCGGATTCCTTTCAGAGTCTTCCCGGTCTTGTTTTTGACTTCGACGTCAAACTCCTTTTCCGAGAGAACCGCGCTCGAAAGTGCAATCGGCGAAGAGCCGTCGGTGATCAGAGTTCCTCTGCGGATCACTTTCTCCAGCTCCTCTGCGGAAAGCGCGGAATCCAGATAGACCGGATACTCATTCATGGGAATCGCCGCGGCGGAAATTGACGAGCCTACAAAATCAAACGCCTTCCATTTTCCGGCATCTTCCGGACGAAAACGCAGTGCGCCCGGATTCCCATTCCATTTCCAGAGGACGGCGGTGCGTTTGTTCCCGTGATCGAAGATGGAGCAGCGATAATCCACTCCGAGTTTGACCCTCCGGACGCATTTCGCCTGTTCCAGCCGGTCGGAGAGGGTTCGGAGCGCATAAAGCGTCGGGTTCGGGACCGGGACTCCATTATTGCCGGGAGAGCCCGCAAAGAGAGTGTTCCACGAGGAGCCTTCCGGCCAGACGCTCATGGCAAAGTGATAGTATCGCGCAAGTCCTCCGGAAAATCCCTGAATGATGTTGCGGATATCCCGGGCTGCCGCAAGACGGTTGTTGTCTTCAATGAATCCCGTTTCCAGCTGACAGGGAGAGACCCGTCCGGATTCGGTGGCAAAATGCGGCAGTCCTTTCCGGGAGTGGTCAATGATTTTCCGGAGAGTTTCCGTATCGTCCGCATAATCGGGCAGTTCGGGCAGTGTGCGGTACGGATGTTCTGTTACAATGGTCAGATGTTCCGCCTCTTTCCCGGCAAGCACGCTGGCGATCCAGGTGAAATCGGTTCCGCAGGTGACCGGACCGGCAAGATCCGCTTTCAGGTTGTGGCGCTTCATCAGCTCGGCGACTTCTCCGATCATCTGCAGGTTTTTCCCGACCGCCCATCCGGGAGAGATATTGGGTTCGTTTTTGACTTCGAACACATCAATCCAGCGTCCGTGTTCCGCCATCAGTTTTCCGATTTTTTCCATTTCCGTATTCCAGAGTGCCGGATCGGTCGCCGCCTTGTGCATCGGACTCATGTTGATGAGAATCTGGAATCCTGCTTTTTTCAGATAGGGTGCGTTGGCAAAGGCCGTTTGAAGGTTGCCGGACGCCTGACCGATCCGGACCGAACCGATCCGGAAATCCCGGAGATAACCGATCGCCATTTCCACATTCTGCATGCCGGATACCTCGACCCCGATTCGCGGATTCAGACGGGTATTCCGTTCAATTACTCCAAGATAGGCTGTATCGGAATATTCTTTGCCGTTTCCTTTGATTCGGAACACCGTATTGAACGGTCCCCGCAGAGTCGGCGGCGGAGAGATCGTCACAGATTCCTTCCGGATCCCCTTTGCCGGAACGGTGACTTTTCCGATCGTTTTCTGGAGAATGGGTGTCCCGAATACATTGAGAATCGTATAGGAGAGCTCTCCATGGAAAGGACTGGAGTGCGTGTTGCGGATCGTGACATCGGCTTTGATTGTTTCATCTGTGAAAAAATATCCGGTATCTTTGTTCAGTTTGTGACAGAGGAAAATGGGATCGGTGTTCCGGTATTCCGCATGTCCGCCGATCGTATGGGCGACGTTGTCGATCCAGACTTTCCCGGGCAGAGACGGCTGGATGGAAGGAATCGCAACTCCGGTCGGTTTTGCATATCCGTTGACGATGTCGCCGATGATGGTGATATTTTTCCTTTTTTCTCCCCACGCCGGAATGTAGAATTCATACTTTTTCCATTCGGTTCCGATTGCAATGTTTGTTCCGGTTGCGATACCGCTTGCCAGAAAATACGAAACGTACAGTCTCTGCGGTTTTTCGGCTTTCGCATAGAAGGAAAAGGAAACGGGTTTTCCGACTACATATGGAACCGGATGAAACCGCAGGGCTCCGTTGACCTCGTTTCCTGCGGGCCGTTCGATGCAGAAGGAATAACTCCCTTCATACTTTGTTTCCGTGTCCAGAGAGAATTTCAGTTCGCTTTTGACCTCCTTTCTCCGGAAATTGATGTATTTCCCTGTGGAGGAAAGCTGATAATTACGCAGAGCGTTGTATACGATGCCGTTCCATCCGGATTCCGCTCCTCCGTTACGGATGTAGTTGACGGTAGGATCCAGTTTTTTCTCCTCCAGAGGAACTTGTTCGACCGTTATGCGGCGGATTGCGATTTTCGCCGGTTTGCGCAGAGTGATCCGGATCCAGACTTTTTTCAGATTATCGGGCAGGACCTGGTCCAGAGAGATGGTCTGCCATTTTCCGTTTAAGACGACACTTTTGGAAACGTAGTAATGTTTTTCCCGTCCGTTGATCATCTGCTGTCCTTCAAAATAGAGAGACAGATCGGAGGGCGTTTCGCTTTTGAGTTCAACGGAGACCCGGTTTGTTTTTGTATGATTTTTCTTCCCGGATGGAGCCAGATACATTGTCTTGAGATCGATTCCGTAAAAACGGAGAATCATGGAACGACCGGCGACTCCGGATTTGTAGATTCCGCGGGTGTCGATGACCAGAGTATTGTCTTTCAGCTCCGTTTTGAAGTTTGGAAATTCGCTTTTGGGGAAGACTCCGGCTCCTGCCGAGAGTTTGTTGTCCGGACCGAAGATCCAGAAGGATCCCTGTCTGCTGTCTGCTTTCAGGCGGCACTTCCCGAATTCCGGAGTGAGTGCGCCGGCGCCGAAGGTGCTGAACGAAAGCAGCAGTGCGGCTGCGGCAAGAATGGGTTTGAAGCGGAAAATGGAAAAAGTCTGTTTCATGAAAAAGGTTCCTTCCTGAAGTTCGGTTTATTGAAGTTTTGTGTAATAGAGATCATATTCGGGGGAGGTGCCGTTGTAGTTGCAGTCCTTGTAAACCGAACGGGCGGCGGCGTGACCGTCGAGCATGAGCATGTTGGTTTTGAGTCCGTGATTCCAGCCCATGTTGTTGCTGTTCCAGAAGACGACTTCTCCTTCGCCGCTGGAGAAGGCGCAGTAGGCATTGGATTTATTTCCTCCGGCGGGACGCCTTTTCATGGCGTCGTTTTCGGCGGCGAAAATGCATTGCGAAGGCGATTTGATCCGATTAATGCGGTGAAGTTCATCCGTATTGCTCATATCGACATAGGAATAAAGAATCGCATAGCTTCTCGGCCTTGATGTGGATGGCGTATCCGGGCGCGTGTCGGATGGACACTGAAAAATCTTCCATGCGTTTTGGACCGGCCACTTTCCCGCATTTGTTTTCAGGTTCAGAAAATTCTTTCCGAAATAATAGTCCCAATGGTATTGAGGAGTGTAAAGATGCGGGCCGTTGATCCGGTTGCTGTCTGACGGCGGCGCCATGCAGTCGTTGAATGCGCTCTGGTAGAGGGATTCGCAGATTCCGAACTGTTTCAAACTGGCAAGACAGGTGATGGATCTGCCTTTTTCCCGTGCGGAATTCAAGGCGGGCAGAAGGAGTCCTGTTAAAATTGCAATTATTGCAATCACTACCAGAAGTTCTATCAATGTAAATGACACTCTCCTTTGTTTCACGCGCATGTTTCGTTTCCTTTCTTTTTATAGAGGGTTTCGAGGTTGTGAATTCCGGGGGGGATGCGGATCGGTTTCAGTGTATCGAGAGCTGCATTATCTGCGGCGGCAACGGTTTCCAGAATTTTCACGGCGATTTCTTCCGTTGCTGCGGAAAGAGTGGTAAAGGGGAAACGGCGGTAATGCTGGCTGGTGTTGCTGGCGTTCAGGGAAAGGATTCCCATCTGTTCAGGGAGGGAGATTCCGAGATCCATGAGGGTGTCGCAGAGGAGAGGGACTCGTTCATCCGTGATGTAGAAGAGTGAATCGTAACAGTTTGCTTTTGCGATGCGTTCTCCTGTGGCGACCACACGCTGAAGAATCTCTTTTTCGCTGATGCCGACATAGAGGGGAATCTGGAAGACATCTTTTTCATGCAGCGTGATTTCGAGTCTCCGGCACTCTTCGAGGAACCCTTCCGCCCGCTGTTCCAGCGGGAGATAGGAGAAGGAGAAATCATCTGCGATCAGAGCCGGCTTCCGGTACCCTGCCTGATGGAGTGTTCGGGCTGCGAGGCGTCCAGCTTCGCGGTTGTCGAGTGAGATCACATGATCGTGCAGGCGAACGGCGTCCTCATCCGGGAAAATCGTGAATTTGCTGTTGAAATCGAACTTGTTCCATTCAAACAGTTCATGACAGGTCACGATCAGATACTTTGCATTTGACTCCTGAATCTGCCGGATTGCGGGAAGCGCCTTTTCCTGCGGCCATCCGACGAGCACCAGTTCCGGTTTGATCCCGTACTCCGGCGCGAGACGTGAAAGTGTGAACCAGAGTTTTGCCCAGGATCGGTTTTCGACCATGTTCCGTCCGATTGCCGCAAACAGAAGCGGGATCAGGTTTGCCTGCGGATGGATGATTCTTCCGTTTGGAGTCTGGCGGAGACGATCCTGCTGTTCCAGTTCTTCGAGAATGCCGCGGATGACTCCACGGGATCCACCTGTCCGAACTGCCAGTTCGCGTTCCGAAGGGAAGGCATTTTCCCCCTGTGCCAGCAGATGGCGGATCAGCGACAGGATTTTCTCCTTTGTCACTGCGCGCGACTGATTGTTCCGGGTTGTCCCCATGTCCGACTCCTTGAAATTATAAAATGTACCACTTGGTTCATTTTAAATTATATCACAATTCTTCTGAAAAGTCAAGAGGGGGAGGATGGGAAAGCGGGGAATTTTTCCGGAGGACGGATTGCTGAAGACGGGGATGCACGCAGAGTCCCCGCATCAAGGGGGACTCTGCAGTCGGGAGGAGATTTGGGAAAAAGCGCGGAGATCCCGGCCCGATGGCTCAGCGGATTCTTTCGTCTGTTTCGATCAGCAGTCCCTGCCAGCCGCATGGGATGAGCATCCGTCCTTTATGGAAGCGGACGCGATCCGGCATTCCGCGGAGTCCGGAAATGGTCCGTTCCGGAACCGGTTCCGCCAGGTCCGCGTGGAATCGGTAAAGATGAACACATCCGTTTCTCCGGTCCGAGAACGCTGCAAGATCGCCGCAAGCGGAAGGCACTCCGTTGCATCCTTCCGAGGGGCTGACAATCACCTTTTCCGGTTCCTCCGGATGAAGAAAGAGGAATCGATTGTCCTGCGTGTTCATCAGGAAGCGTCCCTGCATCGGCGTGATTCCCTGAGTCTGACCGGTAAGGTGCCTCCGATCGTCGAGAACCTGAACCGGTCTGCGGCGCGAAAGATCGTACCAGGCAATTCCGCAGTAGGGCCAGATCATCGGCATAAGATGATTGAGTTCATGTTCGGGGAAGGTGTCTCCGTAAAGCTGTCCGCCGTGGAGATGGCGGAAGGCAAGGCGCGGAGCTGCGGGATCGGTGATATCGAGGAATCGCAGGACTCCCCCGCGTCCCCCGCAGACGGCAAAACGGCCGTTGTCCGAAAGATGGAGCAGCTGAAGAATGACTCCGCGCCGTTTCCAGCGTCCGATCTCCCGGAGTCCGTCCTTCAGGGAATAGATGGCAAGTCCATCGAGGCCTTCGGCGGAGTAGAGCAGTCCGTTGCGAACGGCGATGTCATAGGAACAAGCCATGGGAAGAGCAGTTGTTTCCCGGAGTTCATCGCCTTCCAGACGCAGAATCCGGAGTCCCGCATGGGAGCAGGCCGCGTACAGAGTCTCTCCATCCAGAGCTATGCGCCGGAGCTGCCCGTCGAAACGATACTGGCGGACTCCTGGAATTTCCGGATCAGGCGAGGGGATCGTCCGTGGAGCCCGAAGTCCGGTTTCCTCAGGCTCTCCGGGATGCAGATCCCGGATTTCTGCGGTATGGAGTCCTGTTTTTTCTCCCGCAATGTAGAGAACTCCATTCCCGAGAGCGATGCTGCCGGCACAATCGGGAACCCGGATGGACACCTGTCCTTCCGGGCGCACATCGATCCTTGCGATTTCCGGCAGCACGATGCGGCCCGTGATTTTCGGATGGCTTGGATCCGTGACATCGACGCGGAAGACTCCGTTGTGAGTATCCGCCACGAACGCTGTTCTGCCGGAGATCCTGACACTCCAGAAATCGTTGCTTTTGACGAGCAGTCTCGGGAATGCAATGCGTGAGAGGTGCCGGAGCGAATTTCCTTCGATCCGGAAGAGATCAAGCCCATGTCCGTCGCCGCCCAGGGCATTGTCGGAGCTTCCTCTTGCGTTGAGTCCGGTTGCCGCAAAGCAGATCCCTTCGGAGAGCGCGATGCCGTCGCCGAATCCCCCCAGATCTCCGCCTGCGACCGTAACCGGATTCCGGGGATCGCGGACATCCAGCACCTGCACATTTGCTCCCGCCCAGTTTCCGATATAGAGTTTTCCCTCGGAATATGCGGCGGACTGCGCTTCCTGTGTGCGGGTCAGCGAAAGATGCCGCGGATGCCGCGGATCGGAACAGTCCAGAATTTCGACTCCGTAAATGCGCTGTTCCACAAAGACCAGATCTCCCGCCGCGGCAATTCCCGTGGCAAGTTCCACGGTATCATAACGGGTGAGCAGCTTCGGGTTTTCGGGCCGGGAAAGATCGAAGATCCATAATCCGAATTCTCGGGCGGTCAGATAGAGACGCTTTCCGGAGATCGCGAACTGGCGTCCACATCCGAATCCGGCACGTTTCCGCAGCAGTTTCGGCTCCATTGGACGGCGGATATCATAAACGGCAAACAGATCATTGCCTGCCGCATACAGAAAATCGCCGTGGCGGATCAGTGCAATACATCCGGGCGAACCCGGAACGGTCTGGTATGAAATTTTGTGTTCCATGAATTTAATGTTCTCCGGAGGGAAAGAGCGGGATATAAAAAAGACGGAACCGTTTCCGATTCCGTCTTTCGAAAGACAAATGCATCTTTGGACTTATTTGTCCATTTCTTCGAGAGCGGCTTTTCTGCTCAGGCGGATCTTGCCGGAACGGTCGATGTCGATCACTTTGACAGTGATGTAATCGCCTTCCTTGCAGATATCGGTGACGTTGTTGACACGATAGTTTGCCATCTCGGAAATGTGGAGGAGTCCGTCCTGTCCCGGAAGGATCTCGACAAATGCGCCGAAATCGCGCACGGTCTTGACGAGTCCGCGATAGACTTTTCCGACTTCCGCTTCCGCCGTGTAGGAAAGGACTCTGCGCTTGACGTCTTCCAGAACGGTTTTGTTCTTGGCAAGGATGCTGACGGAGCCGTCGTCTTCGATATCGACCTGGGCACCGGTGACTTCGCAGATCTCCTTGATGTTCTTTCCGCCGGTACCGATGAGGGCGCCGATCTTGTCCGGATTGATTTTCATCACGGCCATCTGAGGAGCGTTGGGGCTGACTTCGGTTCTGGGAGCCGGAATGCAGTCGGTGACGACCTTCATGATTTTTTCGCGGGCATCCTTGTTCTGCGCCATGGCACGGACGAGGGTGTCGATCGGAATGCCGGGGAGCTTGAGGTCGAGCTGGAATCCGGTGATACCTTTCTTGCTTCCGCAGACTTTGAAGTCCATGTCGCCGAAATGGTCTTCCGCGCCGATGATGTCGGTGAGAATCAGTTCCTTTCCGGTGTCATCCGTGACCAGTCCGCAGGAGATGCCGACGACCGGCGAGGTAATGGGCACGCCCGCATCCATCAGCGCGAGGGTCGCTCCGCAGACGGACGCCATGGAGGTGGATCCGTTGGAAGCCATGATTTCAGAAACGCAGCGGACCGTGTACGGGAAATCTTTCGGGAAGACCTGTGCAACAGAACGTTCTGCGAGATTTCCGTGTCCGATTTCGCGTCTGCCCGGACCGGAGACCTTTCCGACTTCACCGACCGAATAGTTCGGGAAGTTGTACTGAAGATAGAACTTCTTGTCCTTGTTGAGGCTGCAGACATTGTCGTATTCCTGCGCATCCTGGGGACCGCCGAGAGTTGCAATGACAAGTGCCTGGGTTTCGCCTCTGGAGAAGAGTCCGGTTCCGTGAACCACCGGCAGAACGCCGACTTCCGCAGAGAGCGGACGGATATCGGTGATGCCGCGTCCATCCATGCGCATATGCTTGTCGAGGATGGCGGAGCGGACCGCTTTCTGGACTCGCTTGTCGAATCCCATTTTGACATAGAATTCGAAATCTTCGCCGAGGGATTCTTCAAATTTCGGTTTGAGGTCTTCGAGAACTTTTGCCAGGACCACGTCGAGAGCCTTGCTGCGTTCTTCTTTGCCGGGGAGGAATGCGGCTGCCTCGATGGTGTCGCGGCAGGATTCGTCGATGGCGTTCATGACCTCTTCCGGAACGAGATGCAGTTCCGGAGTCTTTTTGGTGCGTCCGGCTTTTTCTGCGAGTTCGCGCTGGACGGCGCACTGTTTCTTGATGATTTCATTGGCAAAATACATGGCATCGGCGAGAAGCTGTTCGGAGCACTCCTTCGCTTCTCCTTCGATCATGATGACCTGATCTTCCTTGCCGGCGTAGACGAGTTCGATTTCGCTTTCTTCCATCTCTTCGAGGGTCGGGTTGGCGATGAACTGGCCGTTGATGTAGCCGACTCTGACGGCGCCGACCGGTCCCTGGAAGGGAAGATCGGAAAGGCAGAGAGCCGCGGATGCACCGAGCATGAAGAGGGTATCGGCATCATATTTTCCGTCGAAGGAGAGAAGCATTCCGTAGACTTGGACTTCATCGAAGAATCCTTCGGGGAAGAGGGGACGCAGCGGCCGGTCGGTCATGCGCATGGTGAGGATTTCCTTGTCGGAGGGACGTCCTTCGCGTTTGATGAATCCTCCGGGGAAGCGTCCGGCTGCGGCGAATTTTTCGCGGTAGTCGACCTGGAGGGGGAAGAAGTCCGAACCCTTGCGTGCCGGTCCGGAGCAGACTGCGGCGAGCACACAGGTGTCACCCTGTCTGACGACGCATGAGCCGTTTGCGAGATGTGCGAGTTTTCCGGTGGAGATTTCCATCGTTTTTCCGGCGGAGATTTCCACGCTGACTTTTGTTTCCTGCATAAGAATACAGTCCTTCTGTGTTGCGGCTTGAATCGGTAGCCGCTTGTTTTTTGTATGAATGGTGAACAGGAATGCCCGGACTGACTTCTTATTGCGGTAATGCGGAATAGCGGTATCGGACTCCGACGTTTCCTTCGGGGTGCGATACCGACCGAATTCCACGATACCGGAAGCGGAACAGTCGATCCGGTCATGCCTGGCTGTTGAAATCCTATTCAACAATAAGAAATATAACTCCTCTTCCCTTAAAATGCAAATCGGAATCCTTTTTTGCGGAAAAGATGCGTTTCCCCTGCGGAGGCGTTGAGTGTGCTGGACAGGGGGGCTGCTTCGGAATTTCCGCTTTCAACGGGCGGAGGGTTCATTGCAGGAGAAGGGGTTGGGCAAAGAGGGGGATCACTTGTGTCTGACGCCGCGATGCGGCAGGGCTTCCAGCGGATTTTCAGGCCAGTCGTGCTTCGGATAGCGTCCGCGGAGATCCTTCCGGACCAGAAAATAGCTCTCTGCCCAGAAATGTTTCAGATCCGAGGTTGTCTGCACCGGGCGCATTGCCGGAGAGAGAATCCGGATTGTCACCGGAACCCGTCCGCCTGCAACCCGCGGAGTCTCCAGCATCCCGAACAGCTCCTGGAGTTTGACCGACAGAAACGGAACTCCATCCGGAGAGGAGTAGTCAACGCGGATTCGCGAACCGCTCGGAACCTCTATCCGTTCCGGGGCGAGACGGGCCAGCTCTGTCCGCTGTTTATGGTTCAGCAGGGTCTCCAGCGCCGTATGCAGAGAGATCTTTTTCAACTGACTGAGCTGGCTGAATCCTTCGACAAATGGTCCCAGCCACTGTTCCAGCGAATTCAGAAGCCCTGCGTCCGAGAGATCGGGAAAGTCGTCCGGAACGAAACGTCGGAGGAATGTCACTCGTTCCCGCAGCGATTCGCTTTCCTTTTCAAACGGCAGTGCGGCAATGCCCTCTTCCCGGATTCCGGCAAGATACGCCGGCAGAAGACGCTCGCGCGGCAGAGTGTTCAGCGCGTTTCTCGCCGAGACGGTCATCCGTCCGACCCGGGTCTGTTTTTCCGCTTCCACCGCTTTCCGTTCCGGATTCCAGTGTACATGGAACTCTTCGGAGATCAGTTCCGGCGAGAACTCTTCGATCTCTTCCCAGGAGAGGGGGGCGGCGGTGAAAATGAGTTGTCTGTTTCCTTCCCCTTCGACCGATGCCGCGGCGATGAATTCGCATCCGCTGAGCGGATCCTCTTTCCGAAGTTTTGCTCCTGTTCCGTTCGAAAGGGCATACTCCCCCGAGCGCGGCGAGCGGCTGTGTCCGATCCGGTCCGGATAGGCGAACGAGACGATGACTCCAGCCGCATCCTGATCGATCTTTTTCTCCCGGATGCCGGCGGATGCCGCGCATTGGGCGGCGGCTTCCCGGATGCGCCGGAGAGCTCCGGCGTCGCAGGCATATTTCCCTTCGAGCGCCGCCAGGCGGAGCCGCAGATCCGCTTCCGCGTTCCGGAGCAGATCCCGTTCTCCGAGCAGAGCCGCAATACAGCAGGCGGTATAGCCGAATCCGAACTCCTTGGATTTCAAAACTGCATGCGCAAGACGCGGATGCATCGGCAGTTTGAGGAGGGTTTTCCCGTGGGGTGTGATGCTGTTTCGGGAGTCGAATGCTCCGATGGACCGCAGAAGTTCTGTCGCCTGTGAAACCCGTGATCCGGGAGGCGGATCCATCCAGTTCAGCGAATCATATTGATCGGGGAGCAATCCCCAGCTGCCGAGTTCGAGAACGAGCGGAAGTAGATCGGATTCCAGAATTTCGGGCGTGTTGAAATCGGGAAGCCGGAGTTCCTCTTCGGGTGTCCAGAGGCGGTAACAGACTCCGGGAGCGGTTCGTCCGGCGCGTCCGCGCCTCTGATCCGCGGAGGCCTTCGAAACGCGGACCGTTTCCAGTCGGCTCATTCCGTTGCGGGGGGAAAACTTCGGCACGCGCATCTGACCGCAGTCGATCACGATCCGGATGTTTTCGATCGTCAGACTTGTCTCGGCAATGGCTGTGGAAAGAATGATTTTGCGTCGTCCCTGCGGATCGGGATCAAGAGCGGCATCCTGTTCTGTCTGCGGGAGATTCCCGTACAGGGGGCGGACTGCCGTACCGGGAAGCGGAGAGGCTTCAAGCAGAGAGGCGGTCCGCCGGATTTCGCCCTCTCCAGGAAGAAAGACGAGGAGATCGCCGGGATCGCTCTGAACCGCCGTCCGGATTGCCGAGACCGCATCCCGTTCCAGAGGAGCGGCAGGATCGAGCCGTTTCCGGTAGACCGTCCTGACCGGATACATCTTCCCCGGACTTTCAATGACAGGAGCGGACCCCAGCAGTGCGGAAACTCTGGTTGTATCAATGGTGGCGGACATGACGAGCAGTTTCAGGTCGTCGCGCAGAGCGGAACGGATGTCGAGGCAGAGCGCCAGTGCCAGATCCGCATGAATGCTGCGTTCATGGAACTCGTCGAAAATGACCGTGTCGATGCCGGCAAGTTCAGGATCCTCCTGAATCAGACGTGTCAGGATTCCTTCCGTCAGCACTTCGATCCGTGTGGCGGAGGAAACTTTCGTGTCGAACCTTGTCCGGTAGCCGACCGTTCCTCCGACCTGTTCCCCCATGATTGCTGCGATTCTGCGTGCGGATGCCCGGGCCGCAAGGCGGCGCGGTTCCAGCATGACGATCTTTTTTCCCGGCGGACAGAGCTCTTTCAGCAGAAAGGGCGGCACCAGAGTTGTTTTTCCTGCGCCGGGCGCGGCGGAAAGGACCGCCGCACCGCGGGTTCGCAGAGCCTCCGCAACTTGAGGGAGAACAGCTTGAACGGGCAGGTCGATCAACGGTTTACCATCTTTTCCGGCCGGACGATCCGGTCGAACTCCTCTGCGGAGAGGAAGCCGAGTTCCAGACACGCCTCTTTCAGCGTGAGTCCGTGATGATGCGCGTGCTTGGCGATTTTCGAAGCGTTGTCATAGCCGATCGCGGGACTGAGCGCCGTGACCAGCATCAGAGAACGGTTGACCAGTTCGGAGATGCGTTTTTCATCGGCTTTGAGTCCTTCCAGCGCGTATTTCGTGAAGCTGTTGGAGGCGTCGGAAAGCAGGCGCACTTCTTCGAGAAGATCGAAAATCATCATCGGTTTGAAGACGTTCAGTTCGAAATTGCCCTGAGTGTCGGCAAAGGAGATGGCGGCATCGAGTCCGACAATCTGTGTGCAGACCATGGTCATCGCCTCGCACTGGGTCGGATTGACCTTCCCCGGCATGATCGAGGAGCCCGGTTCGTTTTCCGGCAGGATCAGTTCGCCGATGCCGCAGCGCGGACCGGATGCCAGCCAGCGGATGTCGTTTGCAATCTTCATCATCGCGCAGGCGCAGGCTTTGACGGCGGAGGAGGCCGCGACAATCGCATCGTGTCCGGCAAGCACCGAGAATTTGTTTTCCGCCGAACGGAAGGGCAGACCGGTCAGCGCGGCAATTTTTTCCGCCGCTTTCTCCGCGAATCCCTTCGGCGCATTGAGTCCGGTTCCGACAGCGGTTCCGCCGAGCGCCAGTTCATAGAGTTCCGGCAGAACATTCTCGATCCGGCGGATCGCGGCGTTGAGCTGGGCAACATAGCCGGAAAATTCCTGTCCGAGCGTCAGTGGGACGGCATCCTGAAGATGGGTGCGGCCGATTTTGACGATCCCGTCGAATTCCTGGCGCTTTTTGTCGAGGACATCGCGGTAGTGCTGAAGAGCGGGAAGCAGTTTCCGGACAATCATTTCCGCGGCGGCAATATGCATCGCTGCGGGGAATGTGTCGTTGGAGGACTGTGACATGTTGACGTGATCGTTCGGATGAACCGGTTTCTTGGTGCCCTTCTCTCCGCCGAGCAGTTCGTTGGCGCGGTTCGAGATGACTTCATTCACGTTCATATTGCTCTGCGTTCCGCTCCCGGTCATCCAGACTTTGAGGGGGAACTGGGCGTTGTAATCGCCGTTCATGATTTCATCGCAGACGCCGACGATGGCGGAGCAGAGCTCTTTCTTCAGAAGTCCGAGTTCGCAGTTTGTCTCGGCGGAGGCCTTTTTGACGAGGACGAGTCCGCGGATGACCTCCAGCGGGATGAGATCGTCGCCGATGTTGAAGTGGATCAGAGAGCGCTGCGTCTGCGCGCCCCAGTATTTTTCCGCCGGGACCTCGATTGTTCCCATGCTGTCGGTTTCGGTTCTGTACATGATATATCAGCCTTTCTTATCTGAGTTTGAGGGATGCCAGTCCGATCAGCGCACAGAGTCCGGCTATGATCCAGAACCGGGTGACGATCTGGGTTTCGCTCCATCCCTTCTGTTCAAAATGATGATGAATCGGCGCGCAGAGAAAGACTCGTTTCCCTGTGAGCTTGAAACTTGTCACCTGGATCATGACGGAGAGTCCCTCCATCAGAAAAACGAAGCCGATGATGATCAGCAGGAACTGCTGTCCCATCAGCACCGAGATCAGTCCGATGCATCCGCCGAGCGGAAGACTTCCCGTATCTCCCATGAAAACCGAGGCCGGTTTGCAGTTGTACCACAGAAAGCCGATGCACGCCCCTGCCATTGCCGAGGCAAATACGCTGACTTCTCCCAGTTCCGGAATGTACGGAATGGAAAGGTATTTTGCAAATTCGATATGTCCATGCATGTAGGCGACCGCCGCAAACGAGAGAACGCAGAAGACCGTGCATCCGGCGGCAAGACCATCCTTGCCGTCCGTCAGGTTCACCGCGTTGCTGAAGAATGTGACAAGCACAGTGTTGGCAAGAAAAATAAGACCGATCACGGCGAGTCCCCATGAGGCGGCAAAGGTGAACAGAGGATGCGCCAGAATCTGCGTCGGAAGCCAGAACTGGATCGTCTCGCCCGCGGGCTTGAGACAGACCGGATCCTTGCAGAACGGAATCAGGAATTTGGTTGTCATGGTGTCCGGCATCTTGTAGATGATGTACAGGGCAACCAGACTGACCAGAGCCTGGACAAGCAGTTTCATCTTGCCGGAAACGCCGTCGCGGACGCTCCGTTTGTATTTGACCTTGATATAGTCGTCGTAAAAACCGAGCGCGGTCAGCGGGAGCAGCACAATGAGAAATACCAGGACCATCCGGTTCGAGAGATCTCCCCAGAAGATTGTGGCAATGGCGATTGCAAAGACGATGAGCAGTCCGCCCATCGTCGGCGTCTTGTCCTTGGAATGATCGACGAATTTCTCATCGACCAGTCCTTCGAGCCGTGCCGATTTCGGCACGCAGAATTTCTTCAGCTGCCGGATGGTCCACGGTCCGAGGAAAATCACCAGCAGCATTGCTGTGACCAGCGCTCCCCCCGAGCGGAAGGTCACATATTCGAACAGGCGCAGCGGACCGAAACAGTCCCGGAGTTCAGCCAGCAGATAAAGCATGGTTCACGCTCCGCGGATCAGCCGCATTTGCTGTAGCCGCAGGCGAGGCACTTCATGCAGTTTTCCTGCATGGTGAGCTTCTTTTCGTTGCAGTGCGGGCAGATCATCAGGTGTTTGTCATCGACTTCCGCATGGGAGTCCTTGTGGCCGTGATCGAGTTCCGCGACCGGCTTTTTCGGTTCGATGATTCCGAGCTTGGAAAGATGGCGCTCGATTACTTTGCCGATGGCTGCGGCAAGGCTGGGAATGTAGGCGCCTTCGCTGAAATATCCGCCGTTGGGATCGTAGATGCTCTTGAGCTCCTCGACGAGGAATTTCGGCGCGGGATCGTGACGGAAGACTGCGGAGATCAGACGTGTCATCGCAACGATCCAGCTGAAGTACTGAAGATTCTTCGTGTTGATGAAAAGCTCGTAGGGATGCCGGCGGCCGTCCTCTTCGATGATGTCGTTGATGGTGACATAGAGGGCGTCGGCGGCAAGCGGAGTTTTGATTTTATAGGTAGTGCCTTCGAGCTCTTTCGGGCGTTTCGGCGGAACCGGCCGGGTGATGATGGTGGCGGGTTTCACTTCTTCCTTCTTTTTCTCTTCCTCTTTTTTCTTCTTGTCGTCGTTTGCGATCAGGACGCCGGTGAAGTGTTCGGAGGGACGGAAGGTGGTGCAGCCCTTGAGTCCGAGTTCGTAGGCTTTCATGTAGATGCCTTTGAAGTCCTCATAGGGGAAGTCCGCCGGGACGTTGATGGTCTTGGAAATGGAGCTGTCAACCCACTTCTGGAGAGCCGCCTGGACAGCAAGATGCGCCATCGGGGTGATATTGGAGGCGTTCACAAAGTAGGACGGCAGTTTGGAAAGATCGGAGGCTTCCGGATGACGCTTGAGATATTCGGCATAGGCGTAATCGGCAACATCGAATTCGGAGATGCCGTCGGCATCGGTTCCGTTGCGGACCTTTCTTGTGTATTTGAATGCAAAGACCGGTTCGAGTCCGCTGGAGACATTGCCGGCAAGAAGACTGATCGTTCCTGTCGGCGCGATGGAGGTCAGGTGCGAGTTGCGGATTCCGTATTTCCGGATATCTGCAATCAGGTCTTCCGGCAGTTTCGAGACAAATTTTCCGGCGCAGTATTTTTCCGCATCGAACAGGGGGAATGCTCCTTTTTCCTTTGCCAGTTCCACGCTTGCGCGATAGGCGGCAATCGTGATCGTCTGCATGATTTTCGAGGCGAGTTCGACGGATTTCTCGGATCCGTATTCGACTCCGAGGAAGAGGAACAGATCCGCAAGTCCTGTGATTCCGATTCCCATTCTGCGTTTGGATTTCGCCTCGTTTTTCTGTTTTTCGAGCGGATAGTTGCTCAGGTCAATGACGTTGTCAAGAAGGCGGACCGCCGTGGTGACCGTTTCCCGGATGAGATCGAAATCGACTTCCGCTTCCGTTGTGAACGGGTGTTTGACGAAACGCGAGAGATTCAGCGAGCCGAGCAGACATGCTCCGTAGGGAGGCAGAGGCTGTTCGCCGCAGGGGTTGGTGGCACGAATCTCTTCAATATAATAGAGATTGTTCATGCTGTTGATCCGGTCGATCAGGATGAAGCCCGGTTCGGCAAAATCGTAGGTGGACTTCATGATGAGTTCCCAGAGATCGCGCGCCTTGATGGTCTTGTAGACGACGCCTTCGAATTTCAGATCCCAGGGGGCGTCCTTTTTGACCGCTTCGATGAATTCATCGGTGATGGCGACGGAGAGATTGAACATCTGAAGAGCCGCATTGCCGCGTTTTGCCGTGATGAATTTTTCGATATCGGGATGGTCGCAGCGCATGATTCCCATCTGAGCTCCGCGGCGCTGGCCGGCGCTCATGATCGTGCGGCAGGTGGAGTCGAGAACCTGCATGAAGCTGAGCGGACCGGAAGCGGAGGCTTCACAGCCTTTGATCGGGGAGCCGGTCGGACGGATGGTGGAGAAGTCGAAGCCGACGCCGCCTCCCTGTTTCTGGGTCAGAGCGGATTCCTTGACCGTTTCGAAAATGCCGTCGATGGAGTCCGAGATCTTGTTCATGACGAAGCAGTTGAACATGGTGACTTCGGTACGCTTCGTGCCGGCGTTCGCAACGATTCTTCCGCCGGGGATGAATTTGAAATCCGAAAGTGCCTCAATGAATTTTCCGGTCCAGTATTCGCGGTCTTTTTCTTTTGCAGCAGCGGCTCTGGCCACCCGGAGAATTGTATCGTTTTTGGTTTTGTCTTCCGGCACGTCCTCGGAACCATGGTAGCGATATTTCCGGTTCCAGATCTCGGTCCCGATGTCATAGATCGGTCTTTCGTTCGACATTGTCTTTCCTTATAGGTTAGAGGGTTTAAAAAACGTTGAAAATACAATGTCAATATAGATTGTTTTTCCGGGAAATCAATTCCGGAACCAGGAATAAACATCAAAAAAATCCTGGAAACAAACTTGACAAAATCCCTCCTCCGCAGAGACGTGTCTACACGGATGGAGAAAGCGGTTTTCCCCGGCCGGAAAAGCGAGTGAAAAGGGGCCGATTTCGGAAAGGGAGCGCTGCTTGAAAGCGCTTTTATAAGGAGCGCAGCGCCGCGATGCAGGAATCCGCCTGCTGCGGAGTCGGGGGGCCGGAAGTGAAGTCAAGACAGTTCAGACTTCGCAGTTTGGACAGTTCACGAACCGCCTGATTGAACGTTTCCAGTTTGCCGCGTCCGGACTCCGGAACCGAGTCCGGGGATTCCAGAATGAACGCAAATGGGATTCTGCTGTCCTGAAGCTGGACGGCGACTTCCCGGATCAGTGTTTCAAAGTTCGCTTGAGAGATGTCGCCTGTTGCAGACGGTGCGGAAAGTGCAAGAAATACAACGGAGGCTTTGTTCCGGATTGCATCTTTCAGCTGCTTCCGGATCTCCCGGGGGGTCTCCGTTTTCAGAAGGGCTGCGGGAGGGCGGTTATGATCTTTCTGCAGGCGGTTCAGCAGAGTCAGATTTGTCGGCGTGCGTCCTCCGAGAATGACGGCGGAGTTCGGAAGAAGAATGCTCTTTCCGCTCTCTTCCTTGGGCGTGGATGGTTGATCCTGCGGAGGTAGTGCAGGAACAGGTGACACTTTTTCCTGCGGGGGTGGAATGGTTGTCTTTTCTGAATATGAAGGACTCTTTTGTCCGCGGAATAGAAGCAGAAGAGCGATCAGTGCAAGAAACAGAATTCCGGCGATCGGGAGAAGATGGCCTCTTTTTCTTTTGCCGGGATGCTCTTTGGACGGCGATGCGGACACGGAGTCTGATTCGCAGACAGGTGAAGAGGATCCGGCAGGAATTTCCGCATCTGGATCAAGGGATGTTTCCTTTCCGGAAGGTTCGGGATGGGTGGGCGGATTCGTAGTTTTCCGGTTGTCTGCCGGATCAAGGTCCTTTACCAGAGGGATTTTGTTGACAAACATCGGACGGGTTCCGCAGCGGACCGTTTCTTCCGGGGAATCGGCTTCGCCGGGAAGGGAGGCGGCGATGGGAAACTGTTTCTGAGACTGGATTTCCGGGGAGCGGAGTCTTTGAAGCAGTTCGGCTGGAGTTTGCGGACGCTCCGCCGGATCTTTTGCCATCATGCTCCGGATCAGTTCCGCAAGGGGATCGCCGACGGAGGAATTTACCGCACGGATGTCTGGGACCTCTTTATTGTCAATGATTTGTGAAAGAAGTTCGATGGTGCTGCTCCCGCTGTAAGGACGGCGTCCGGCGAGCATTTCATAGAAGACGATGCCGAGACTGTAAATATCCGCTCTGCAATCGACCATGTGGGAGTCCCTTGCCTGTTCGGGAGACATGTAGGCGGGGGTTCCGAAGACGGATTGTTCCAGAGTCAGGGTTGTATCCTGCGGATCAACCGCTTTGGCGATTCCGAGGTCGGCCAGTTTGACGGTCCCGTTTTCCGCAAACATGATATTGTCCGGTTTGATATCCCGATGAACAATGTTGTATTCGAACGCTTTTTCCAGCGCCTGCGCAATTCCCGTGATTATTTTAATGGCGTCGGCAGATGTGAGACGGTGCTCCTTGCGGAGCCTTGCGCGGAGGGTTCCCCCGGAAATGTATTCCATGACAAGGTAATACAATCTTGTTTTGCGGTTTTGGCCCGCATCGTAAACGGCGATCAGATTTTCGTGACGGATTTTGCCGGCGAGCCGGGCTTCCCGGAGAAAGCGGTCGATGAACTTTTTGTTCTGGTCGGCAACCTCCGGGAAGAGAACTTTGATTGCAAAAGACGTATCCAGAAGCGTGTGGCGGACTTTGTAGACCGCTCCCATTCCGCCGTGTCCGAGAAGCGATTCCACCTGATATTTTTCAAAGAGATCGCCCGGTTTCAGGAGTTCTTTTGCTTTCATGGCGCAATTCGTTTTCTGTTTGTCAGTGCAGTTTCCGTTCCAGACTGTAGAGCGCTCCGTTCATGGCGCGCTTCATCAGTTCGGAATAGAGGCTGGCATCCTTGCCGATTCGGGCATAGAGCCAGTGGGTGATCGAATCCGAGCCGCGGAAGCGGTAGGACCAGACCGTCTGCCCTGTCTTCCGCTGGATCAGAGAGAAATCCACCCAGAGTTCATTATAGGAAACGCCTGTCGGAGCTCCGAGAATCCAGAGTGCCGGTGAGAGAAAATACGTCACGCAGTAGGAGAGCATGTAGCCTTCGTAATGAAGATTGGAGAAGGTTCCCTGAAACACATAGTCGGTATCCGCCTGTTCCAGAGTGTTCGCCTTGACGACCCGACTGAACAGGTTTGAGTGTTTCAGACTCTGCATTGCTGCCGCGGCGAGTTCCTGAGCCGGATCAAAACGGAAGCGTCCGAGCGAGACGAAATCCTTGCTGTTTTCCGGTTCCCCTTTTTCCACGAAACCGAACGGCATCAGGGGGATCAGTCCGAGATAGAAGGATCCGTGATCTCCTGCGGGATACTGTTCTGCCGCGGCCTGTTGCGCCGGATCGAAAAACTTTGTGCTGCGCAGATCGCGGAACGGCATGACCGCCACGCTTTTTTTGTTTGTCCGTTCCGGGAACTGTACCATTGAGCCCGAAGCGGAACTGTAATCAAAGGTGCCGACGCTGGTGCATCCTGTCAGGAGAGCGACTCCTGCTGCGGCGCACCAGAGCCGCAGTTTCTGGAAAGTTTTCATTTTTGTCCTCCTTGGAAATCTTTGAACATTGAAACCTACCTGCTGATCAGTCTCGTTGTATATTGATTCGTTTTGTCGTTTTTCAAGCTCCAGAGCAGTCGATTGTTCTTGCTCTCGTTAATCTTGAAGACATAGAGCAGAGAGACTGTCCTGGTTCGGCCTTTTCGTTCCACCAGTTCATAGAACGTTCCCTGAAAATCAGATCCGGTTTTTGTTTTTTCCCTTGTATGGAGGAGTTGGAGTCCCGGACGAGATTATATTTTTTTGAATCCCTGACAGCCGATTCAAAAGTCGTAAGAAAAGGGGTCGCGACGAAATCCGGATTGTTCATCTGATTGAAGATCCGGCAATCCAGAACGGGAACGGCATTGGGATCCCCCTTCTGTTTTTTGTATTCCGCCAGATAGTTGTTCATTTTTTTGTCCTGAAGGATACTGGCTGCCGCCAGCTGTGCTGCCTGAACTAGATCCTGAGGGGTGATAATTGCAGTGTTTTGAGGAACCCGAGGTACTGCATCAGGATCAATATGTGAAGAGCGTGATGAACAGGAACAAGTGGAAAAAATGATGACGGATGCGAGCAGTCCGCCAAAAATTCGTGTGAAGTTTTTCATTTCGTTTTCTCCGGTTGGTGGGATTCCAGCGGGATGGCCCGGTTAAAGGACCAGATCACGGTACTTGTCTGCAAATCAATCAGTTTCAGGGATAGAAAAATCCCTTTTCTCTGGTTCGGTTCGATTCCTGTTATGACAGAGGCAACATATCCGTCCATGGTGAGATCGGGACGTTGCAATAATCTTTTTCTCCCGGGATTTTGGATCATCTTCCTGGCATGGGGTGTCAGGCGACCCGCGGTTCCCGTCGCAATGGTGAGTTCAAAGACTTCCGAGGCAGCCAGACCCCTGAAAAGAGTCTCCTCGATCACGTCCATTCGGAAGGCGGGATCGTTTGTTCTGTTTTTTATGGTTCCAATCTGGACGAGCGGGCGGCGTTCCATACCGGAAATCTTGTGCAGCTTTCTTATATATCTTTGCACCCTGGGACTGGAAAGGAGAGAGGAAAGACTTTTTCTTGTCTCATTCTCAAGAATGGCTGGCTGGATGGCTTCCGGACGAGGGGACGACAGAGTTTTCCTTGTCGTTTCTGCTGCAGGACCGGCTTTCGTTTCCGGATGAGAGGAACAGCCATTCAAGAGCGGAAGCAGTCCGATGAATCCGAAAATCAGAATTTTAGTCATAAAATTTACCTTTTCTGATGAGAGAGCCGTATGATACGGCTCTCTTCGGATTGTATTCAGTCTCCGAAAATGCCTCTGGTCTTTTTCGTTCCGAAGGGTTTGTTATAGCTCCAGATCACTTTTCCGGTCTGGATATCCGCCATTTTCAAATTAAACGAATAAACCTGGACTGTGCTGCGTCCATCCCGGACGACATTGGCGATAATGGATCCTTCCAGACTCAGGCGCGGGGCTTCCAGCGTTTCTTTTTTGGCAACGGTGCTCTGTTTGAAATTTTTGTCTTTTTTGAGATTCCGGGCATCGTTGAAGGTCTGGGAGACATCGCGTCCGGTTGCCAGCGTGACTTCGACCTCGCCGGAGTTCATCAGCGCTGTGCAGAGTTCATCCGTGACGAGATTCATCTGAAGATCCGGATCATTCGTATCGTTTCTCAGATAGCCGACCTGCATCAGAGGAACCGCCAGTTCATCCTTCTGCTCAATCTGATAGTTTCTGATGAATCTGGAGAATGCCTTACTGCTGATCGCGCTCTGTGCCGCGACTTTTGCCGCCATGAGGCATTCCGCCTGGGAGACGGTGCCGATTGCCCGTGCCGTGTTGGCCGTCGGATCGCTCGCGTCAAAGGTGCTTGTGGATGCGCAGCCGGTGAAGAGACCGCAGAAAAGTGCGGCGCCGAGAAGACAAATCATTTTTTTCATTTTGCATAACTCCTTATTTATGTAGGGATGATTGTTTTGTTATTCTGCTTCGATCAGGGTAATGGAGAAATCCTTGCATTCCGGGGTCGGGGCGACGGACTGAATCTGGACCGTTTCTCCGGGGATGACCGTCATCTCCTGCCATGTGGAGAGGATCGATTCCACGGCCATGCCGCCCTTGTCGAACCAGGTGAAACGATATTTGATTTTGTAGGGATTTTCTCCTGTCATGCCGCTCCACATCTGATCGAAAAAGCCGGTTCGGACATTGACGGCAGTCAGCTGGACGCGCAGGAGACCGTCGGCTGTTGTGCTGGTGTTCAAGCCGGTGAGCTTCAGACGGTCACGCAGCCATCCATCCGTGACGAACCTTCGGTCGGCGATCGTGTTCGTCTGCATGGTTTTGTCCGCGTTTTCGATGGAATTCGCGGTGTTCTGGCATCCGAACCCGCCGAGAAGGACTCCTGCAAGCATGGCGCACAAATACACTTTTTTCATTATGGCATCTCCTATTTTGAGTTGATTCCGAAAACCTGATATGAGAGAACCCGGTCGCTCGGTGCGTTCACATAGACAATCGCCGAACGGCTGTTCGCCGGAAGCTCAATGGTCCGGGGATTGCGTCCGTCCGGAGCGATTGTGATCTTATGATCGGCCGGCATCGGGAACTGGGTCAGCTGGAACTCCTTGGGGAGAATTTCCCAGCTGCGGGTGTCCGCCGTGTTGAAGGCCGCCCGGTAGACAACGGATCCCAGATACACCGCTCCGCCTGCAAGAACGTTATGGCGTGCAACGGCGATGGTCGCTGCGTAACTGCCCCCCTCCTTGATCGCCGTGCTCAGGATGATCCGTGTAATCATGGCCGGAAGACGCTGATCGTATTCCTGGGAGAGGATGCCGTCCATATCGGCTATGATGGCGGTGTCGTGCTGTTTCCCTTCCGCGGTGACCTGAAGGGTTTTCCACGGAGCCGGATAGTATTCGCAGACCGGCCATGCAACCATGATCGGAAAATAGATCGCAATCTGACGGAAGGCGGCGCTGCGGCCGTTGGCAAAAATCACGAACACACAGTCGCGGCCGAGAGGAAATTCAAATGGTTCAATATTTTTCAGATTTTCAGGAATTTCCCGTCCGGCATCCTTGAGAACCGTCACATAATAACGCTGGATCATGGAGTTGCCGGGCATTGCCTCATAGAGGCGCTGGAAGTCGATTCGGGCGTTTTCAAAGTTGTCGTCGCGGACCGAACCGAGACCGGAGAGGAAGATCGCCAGAGGATTCAGAAAGTTTCCGTAGCCGCGGTTGGCGACCCGTTTCATTTCTTCGATGCTCTCTTTGAACTCCTGGTTCTGGGCGTTCCGTTCGATGATGCTCTGTTCTTTTTTTGCCTCCTCCTGCGGATTGACATTGTCCGCGGATGCACTCAGGGAATTGCCATCGGCATCCGCTTTTGTGGATTTTGCACCGGGATCTTCCGTTGTTACCGGGGTGGTTTCTCCTTCTGTAATGGAGGAATTTGTCTGGGTGGAGGTCGAAACGGCGCCCGCCTGTGCTTTCTGTTTCTGCTCGATGGCGCGGAAGGATTTCTGCTCCTCCTCGAAGAACTTCTGATAATCCTCCATGATTTTTTTCTGTTCATCGCGCAGACGGCGGATCTGGGCGCGGAAGGAGTCTTCCTTTCCGGTGCCGAGGTAGTTGAGCGACTGATAGACCGCAAGAAGAATTCTGTCCCGGCAGAAACCCCGATAGGGAAGGGCATTCAGATTTGTGACCGCCATGGCGCCTTCGGACGCGGCATCGCGCATGCTGATGATGGCGCGGTCATCGTATTCGGTAATGAGATTTTCGGCGGTCCGGAAGTGTTTGCGGCTCCGTTCGAAGTCTCCGGTATGGAAGTACATGGCGCCGGCTTCCAGCTGCCACATGACTTCATCGCCGGTATCTTTGGTGGATTCCAGCTTGTCGTTGATTCTTTCGAGAACCTGTTGATGGTTTCCGGCGAGATAATCCTCCATCATCGGGGCCTTCTGACGATGGGAGTTGATGATGCTCGAACAGCCGGAAAGTATAAGAACCGCAGTCGCTCCGGCAAGGAGCAGCGGTAAAAACTGTTTTTTCATAAGAATGATCCGTATCGGTTGTGAATATCCTGGAACGGGAATGATGAATCGGGATGCCGGAAGAAGAACCGGCATCTCGGAGATGAGTTATTTCAGTTTCTGCGTGACCTTTTTACAGACGGCGGGCAGAGCCTGATCGATCAGGTACTGACCGTAGTCACGACTGGTCCAGTCATCCGTATCTTCGTCGATGTCGTCAAAATTGACTCTTTTGCGGAAGGGAAAACTCGCTACGACCTGTCCTGTCTGAGCGGAGATGATCCGGATGTTGCCCTCAATGTTGCCGATGCAGGAGATCTGGGTCCGGTTCGATGCCTTGATGTACTCCTTTTTCATGAGAACGGAATAGCGGTTGATGGAGGCCTGGACCAGATTGTCCACACGGAGAAGTTTTCCGATCCGCATGAACATCGCCGGTTCCGCTTCATAGAGATTGGCGATATTGTTCTTCTTCAGGATTCTGGCAACCGACTGAAGATTCTGGAGACGAATGTTGTTGTCTATGAGATAATTCTCCAGAGCAACATTGAAGTTTTCCGGCAGATAGGCTGGTGCATCTTTGACGCGGATGGCCGGAGACAGAATCGCGGAGATGCCGCGTTTTTTTGCCGCGCGTCCAAGTCCCATTTCGTTGAGAATATCGGGAAGTTTGTCAGCGAGTTCGTCGAGAGAGTTTACGGTTTCGGAGGTTTTCCGATCGGGATCGATCTCGCCGGTGGAGACATCAAGCACCATGAAGGATACATTGAGTCTGGATCCGAACTTGCTGACGGTCGGCAGGAAAATGTATTTCACCGTTTTGATCTGTCCGAGTTTGGCCTTCTGAGTCGAGTTCAGATTGACAAGATCGGAACTGGTCGTGAATCCGATTTCGGTCATCATGGATTTGATGGCGGAGCGGGAGATCAGTTCATAGCCGCCATCCACGGAAGTTTCGAGCATGGACCAGAGCGCTTCGATCTCCTGCGGTTTCATCCCGCCTTTTGCGACGGGTTCGACCACCGCCAGCTTATCCGCTCCGAAGAGGCCGGAGGCAAGAACAAAAAGAAAAAGGAACGAGAGAAGTTGTTTTTTCATTTTCATCTCCTTATTTTGCCAGTTTGGAAGTAATGACGGCATCGCCGGTCACGTGGATGTCAAACGCGTTGGACTTGTACCCATTCGCCTTGATTTCCATGCGGTGTTTGCCTGCGGGGACGGAGAAGGTTCCGCCGCCGTTGCCGACTCGGACTCCGTCGATGAAAATCTCGGCGGAAGCCGGTTTGAAGAAAAGTCCGCCGGTCGGATTCACCGTGACCTTGTAAGGCATGGGGGTGACGGAAAGTTTGTTTTTGCGTCCGGGTTTTGTGATATCCGCGAGCTCCTCGGCGGCCTGTTCCAGAGCGGAGGTCATGAGATTCTGAAAGATGTTGTTGTCGAATTGAGTCCCGCTGACGGGGCGCTGTTCCCGGTAGTTGCCTGTGTACACGTTGCTGTATACGGCGCGCTGTTGGACAAGATCCACAACCTTGAGGATTACATCAAGCTGATAGTTGGTTGTTTTTGTCTCGATGCCATAGCCTTTGAAGGAGTTTACCTTTGTACGGAGATCGGAAACGGTTCCGTAGATCAGATGGGTTGCGCCGGTTTTCTGAGCGAGTTTCAGAAGAGCGTCTTTGGGGAAGTCTGGCTCGTTCTGGAGCTGTGTCATGGCGGACTGGACCGAGGCGGAGTCGATCATCTGGAAGAGATCGCTTTTTCTGCCAAGATAGGCACTGAGATATTCGGCTCCGAGAACCATCGGTCTGCTTTCGCCTTTGACGACCGTGTTGTAAAGAGCTTTGGCTTTTTCCCAGTCGCGCTGGTTGTCGAGGATCTGTCCTTCCCGGTTCGCCTGATTGGTGCGGGTGTTGTCCCATGCGTCGATCATCCGGATGAATCCCTGCATGACGCCGTTGATGGATTTCCGGTCTGCGGCATTGAGGGTTTCCTGGGCGGGAAGCTGGATCGGTTTGTTGCGCTGGTCGAGAAATTTCTGACCTTTGATGTCTGCGGAAGTGAAATCAAGAACCGCGACTTTCAGAGGAGACCATTTCTTTTCTTGCTTTGTCTGGACTTTGCGGGTCGTGATTTTTGTCGTCGTTGTGATTTCTTCCGTAGTTGTGGTTGTGGTCGATTCTTCCGCCGCAAACACCGTGACGGAAAGAACCAGCAGGGGAATCAGAAGTTTTTTCATACTACTCTCCATTGTGTTCCTCCGGATCCGGAGTCGTTTTCCCGGTTTTCAACCGGAAGAACGTTTTTTAAAAATAAATCCGATGTATAACAATACATGGCTCCTGTTCCTGAAGAATCTGTCATCGGATGTCGAGAAAAGGTAATTTTTTTTTTGTCCATTTCAAGCGGAAAATTCTTTTTTTGAAAATTTTTTGCAAAAATTTTTTATCTCTGTGATGCTTTTGTTTTTCAGGGAATGTATTTATTCTTCTGGCGGGGGGAAGATGTCCTGCTGCTTTGGGGAGGGGGAGTTTTTCGGGGATATCTTTATCGGAAAACTCCGGGGGGGAAAAACTGCGGAATGCGCGGGGAGATGGTGAGATTTGTATTTTCCCTTTTCGGGAGTATGTTATGGGGCGTTTCCAAATCAATCATTACCAACAAGGGAGAACAGATCATGAAGAAAAGAATCCGCAAGAAGAAATGTATTGGAGAATTTAAGGAACTGGCATTCCATCTGTCTGCAAAGTATGGCAAATTGGAGACGGAAGCGGCAAACGAATTTCTGTCGCGGATTCTTGAAAAGGGAAATGAACTCGGGTTGCTCTGCGGGGGAACCTTTGAGGCGGATCACTTTGATTTTTATATTGTTTCCGGCCGGATCAACACTCGGAACGAGGAACGTCGGCAGGAAATGGTTGCGTTTGTGAAATCTCTTCCGGGAGTGGAATCCGTTGAGGCCGGAGAGTTTGTTGATGCCTGGTACACGCCCATTGAGGACGACTGCTGCTGTGACTGCGGCTGTGAGGATCACGACCACAATCACTAATCGGAATCGACGGATTTCCGTAATTGTTTTTACAGAAAAAAGCCTCCATTGCCGGAGGCTTTTTCTTTTATGGAGCCGCGCGTTGATGGTCAGGCGAGGAGAGCTTCCGCATGTTTTTCCGCGGCGGAACCGCCGCCGAGCATGCGGGCGATTTCGGCAATGCGTCCTTTCCGGTCCAGAAGACGGATGGAACTGATGGCGTTTTCATTGGTTGTCCGTTTTTCCACCGCGAAATGGCGGTCGGCGCGCGACGCCACCTGGGCAAGATGGGAGATGCAGAGAATCTGTTTGTGCTGTCCCAGCTGATTCAGTTCGCCTGCAACGACCATGGCGGTTTCTCCGCCGATGTTTGCGTCGATTTCATCGAAAACGATGGTGCCGATATTGTCCACTTCCGCAAGTACGGTTTTGATTGCCAGCATGACCCGGGAAAGTTCTCCGCTGCTGGCAACGTCGCGCAGCGGTTTGACGGGAACTCCCGGATTCGCGGAAAAGAGGAATTCGATCCGGTCGCTTCCATTCGGTCCTCCCTGCGTTTCGGAAATTTCCACTTGAAAATCCGCTTTCTTGAATCCGAGTTTGATAATTTCCTTTTTCAGTTTTTCGGAGAGTTCCACGGCGGCTTTTTTCCGGGCGTCGGAGAGTTGGGCGCAGAGAGTTTTGTGTGCGGCGGCTGCCGCGCGTTCCGCCTCTTCCAGACGTTCTCTTTCGCGGGCGGAATTTCGGAAACTGTCCAGTTTCCGGCGCGATTCCTCCAGATGCTTCAGAACATCGGAGAGTTCGGGTCCGTACTTGCGTTTCAGAGTTTGAAGAATCCGCATCCGCTCTTCCAGTGCGGCAAATTCGTTTTCATCGAGTTCGACGGAGGCGGCGCGCGACTGAATGTCGTTGGTCAGCTCGGAAAGCGCCTCGGAGATTTCGTCGCATTTTGCCAGGAACTGTTCCGCGTAGACCGGATCCACATTTTCCAGCGGACGAAGCAGACGACGGATCGCGGAAAGACGGTCAATCAGCGAGTCATCCGACTCGTTCAGCGCCGCCGCCGATGCCGATGCAATTTCCAGAATGATTTTGGAATTCGATGCCGCCGAATGTGTTGCCTCAAGTTTTGCATCTTCGCCCTCTTCCGGATTCTGGCGTTCGATCTCTTCGATTTCTTTTTCCAGGAGTCCGGCTTCTTCCGGGGAGGGCATGGAGTTGAGAAAGGCCTGCTTTTCTTCGGCGGCTTTGCGGATATCCGCCCAGGCGGAAGCGCAGCGTTCGAGAAGGGAATCCAGATGGGCAAAGCGGTCGAGGGCCTTCAACTGGGAGGAGAGACGCAGAAGCCCATGGGCCTCGTCGGCACTGTGGATATCGACAAGCAGTTCTCCGATGGTTCGCAGAATCTGAGCCGTTGCCGGGGAGGAGTTGATGAAGATGCGTCCGCCGGAATGTGTGAAAACCCGCCGGATCAGCAGTTGATTGTCATCACACGGCTCGATTCCGTTTTCTTCGAGGAGGAGTGCGATTTCGTGCAGGGAATCCTCTTCCAGCAGGAATTCTCCGGAGATTTCGCAGCGGTCGGTCCCCTGACGGATTGCGGATTTGTCGAATCTTCCTCCGAGCAGCAGCGAGACTCCCCCCATCAGAACCGATTTTCCCGCGCCCGTCTCTCCGGTGATCGCATTGAATCCGGGTCCGAGTTCCAGATCCGCTTCATGCACCAGCGCCAGATTCTTGATATGGAGCCATTTCAGCATGGAGAGGATTCCTCCATTTTTTCGCGGCGTTTGGCGCGGGCCCGTGCGGCATTGTCGAAGAAGCGTTCGGAAGGAACATAGGCGTAAGATGGAAATTTCGCACGGATGCTGTCCGGTGCATCGGGCGGAATGTACTGGAAACGTTTATAAAGCCAGAGGTACTGTTCCGGGGCAAGACGGATCAGCTCTTCGGAAATGGTCATGATATCCTGTGTGATTTCCTCTTCCGAGGTGTATTCGGAGATCTCTTTTGGAAGTTTGCGCATGGTGGCATGGAATCTTCCGTCTGCTTTCCGGATGCAGCAGCCGATTCCGATATAGGCGTTTTTCTTCATTGCCATGGTTGCGGGAAAGCGGCTGACCGGACAGGGGAGTCCGAAGAAATCCACAAAGACTCCGCCGTTCCGGATTTTGGTGTTCTGGTCGATGAGCATGCCGGCGGCACAGCCGTTTTCCATCGCGTGAACGAGTTTCAGCATCCCGCCCCGGGAGTGGATGATCTGGACGTTTTTGACGGAGCGTCCTCCGCTGATCAGTCGATCCAGATAGGGATTGCGGGCGGAACGGACCACGGTCGCCATCTTGTGTCCGAACACGAGAGCAAGGACCATTCCGGAGAGTTCCCAGTTCCCGAAATGCGGCGTGATGAAGATAATCGGGCGTTTCTCTTTGCTGAGTTTCAGCTCATCCATGATGTTTTGCAGATCGGGCTGGATGTCGATCAGCTCATGTGCTTTTTCCGGCTTGTTGTGAAGCCAGAAAAATTCGCAGACGGTCTGACAGAGACTTTCCAGTGACTTCCTTGCCATGCGGCGGATTTCCTGTTCGCTTTTTTCAGGAAATGCGCACCGCAGATTGGTCCGCACGAGTCCGCCGAATGCCGGAATCAGAGAGGCGATCCCTCCTGCCGCGGTGGAAAGCAGAGTGAAACAGCGCCGCGGCGTGTGCTCCATCAGAAACATGACACCTTTGGCGATTAGATAGAGTAGATATTGGAAAAAACGCTTCATTGCTTAGTGAATGTTGTGTTCCCGGATGAATTGTTCTGCGTGTTCCAGATCTTCGGGGGTATCAATGCCGATGCTCTGGAATGCTGTCCTGACGACTTTGATTTTCATGCCGTTTTCGAGTGCGCGGAGCTGTTCGAGTTTTTCGCATTTTTCCAGCGGGCTTTCCGGCAGGGAGACGAAGCGCTGGAGAGCGGCGCGCCGATAGGCGTAGATTCCCCAGTGACGGTAGAGCGGCATATCGACTCCGCCGGGATTCCGGAGAAACGGGATTTCCGAGCGGCTGAAATAGAGGGCGGTATCGTCTGCGGAGACGATCACCTTGGGAAGGTTCGGGTTCTTCGCGATTGCTTCCCGGGTCGAGGGAACGACGACTGTTGCCATATCCGGCTCATCGTCTCCGCTCATTACGTCAATGAGGGAATTGATGACTTCCGGCTGCATGAGCGGTTCGTCGCCCTGGACATTGATGATGATATCGCATTCGATTCCCTGTACGGCTTCCCAGACCCGGTCGGAGCCGGAGGGATGGTGCGGGGAGGTCATGACTGCTTCGGCGCCGAAGGAACGGGCGGTCTCCATGACTTTTTCGTTGTCGGTGGCGATGAGGACCCGGTCCGCCTTGGATTGGACCGTGCGTTCCCACACCCATTGGATAATTGGTTTCCCGCCGAGTTTTGCTATGACTTTTTCCGGAAATCTTGTGCTGGCAAGCCGTGCCGGAATCACGGCGGCCGTCCTGAGCTGTTTAGACATGGCCCAATCCCCTTTGTTGTTGATTTGCCGTGTAATATATCCTTTCATGCGCGGGAATACAACAGGAAAAAGGGGAAAAGGTTGGTGGGCGAGGGGGCGGCCGGGGGATTTTTTATTCTTCCAGGATTTGCCGGAAGGCTTCTGCGATTTCCCGGCGTTTTTCTTCGGTGAGTTGTTTCAGCGGAAGACGGGCGTTGCCGCAGTCGATGTCTTTGATCAGCATCATGGCCTTGCCTGCGGGAATGCCGCCGTTTTGGACCAGAAGGTCGACTCCGCGGCAGACCTTGTGCATGTTGATTTTTACGGTGTTCCAATCGCCTTGCCGGAATGCCTCCCAGATCCGCTGGTACAGGGCTGCCGAGTAATTGTAGGTGCTGCCGATGAAGCATTCCGCTCCGAGTGCAAGGGCTCCGGCAAAAAACTCATCCACTCCGAAGATGATGTCGTATTTGCCGCCGCAGGCGTGGAGGCAGTTCTGGTATTCGTACAGGTTGTGGTGGTTGAACTTGATGCCTGCAAGATTCGGAATCTGACCGTCGGCGATTTCCAGAAAGCGGGTCATCGAGAGATTGACTCCGGAATTCATCGTGTGGTAGTAGTAGAACGGCAGTTCCGGAGCGCTGGAGGCTGCCGCCATGCAGTATTCGGCGAGAGATTCTTCATTCGAGGGTTTGAAGTAGGTCGGGGGAACGACGGAGACCGCGTCAAAGTGCAGTTCGACGGCTTTCCTGTTCAGAATAGCAACGTCCTTCAGCGAGAGCGCTCCTGTATGGGCTATCAGAAACAGACGCCCGGCAGAAGCCTTCTTCCATGCTTCCATAATCTGGATGCGTTCCTCCAGAGAGCAGGAGATCCCTTCACCTGTCGTCCCGCAGATGTATGCGCCTTTTACTCCGTCGGAAACCAGGCTGTCCGCTTGTTTTTGTATGATTGTGTAGTTTACTTCGCCGTTTTCATCAAATGCTGTAAAGGGGGCTGCAAGAAGTCCGCTGAGTTTGGGATAAGTCATTTTTTTTTGCCTTGTGTTTTTTGAGGGATTAGGGTTTCGCCCTCCGGGCGACCAGCTTGTTCAGCTGGACCGAAGCAGGTCACGGACCTGCACCGAGCCTGCGGCTCCTATCTGCCCTGCGGGCGGTTTTTTCTTTCTTTTTTTTTTCGCAGCTTCGCCGCGAGAGTTTTTTTCTTTTTTTCGTTGCTTTGGCGCGAGAGTTTTTTTCTTTTTTATGTTGCTTTGGTGCGAGAGTTTTTATTTTTTCAGGAGAAAGTCGTCAAGTGTCAGGGAATAGCCGCGGATTTGTGCTTTATCCCAGGCATCGTCAACAATGTAGTTGACAATATAGATTTCTCCATCCGGAAATTGCACCCAGCCCGAATAACCGAGATCGGCAACCGGCGAACGATCGTAATCGATGGGAAGAATCCGCACTTTTGATTCGAATCGTTTTTCTGCCAGTACCGACTCCCGATCGGTCAGTGCCGCAAACAAATTCTGGGTGGAATTGCCCCATCCGCCCATACCGCCTTGCAGAAAGCGGTAGGTGATCAGAATTCTGCCGTCGTTCAGAAAACCGGAGGTCGGACGATGACATCCCGGAAGCGGAAAATCAATGATTGGTCCCCATGTTTCGCCGTTGTCGTGGGAGATGACTTTTTTGCAGTCATATCCCAGTCCGGAGTTTTCTCGGAGAAATGCTGCCACGGTTCCGTTGCCCATCGGAAGCAGGGAGACTTCGCAGAGATTGTATTCCGGAGATTTGGCAACCGTGATCCGCCGGCTCCATGTTTTGCCGTCGTCATCGGAATAGTGCAGGAATTGCGTCAGTTTGCCGTCTTCTTGATAGTGGGCGGAGAGAAGAAGGCGCCCATTTGGCAGTTGTGTCAGTTTGTCCGGGACAATTCCGTTCATTGGAGTCGGTAGCGGCTGGCTCCAGGATTCTCCGTTGTCACTGGAGTAATACAGAAGGACGTCTGACGCATCGGCATTGCACTCGGCGTGTCCCCGTTTGACTTTGTCGATTGTTATGACGAGTTTCCCATTGGAGAGTTTGTTGATTCTGGCGCAGTTATAATAATAGGGTTTGCCGCTGGTGCCTTCGGTGAGGGGATGTTTCGGGGTCCAGGTTCTGCCCCGGTCGCTGGATTCCGTCAGCATCACGCGGGTATAGGAGCGGTTGCCGTGGTGGGTGCATTCGCTGAAGACGCAGATCAGTTTGCCGGAATCGCTTAACACCACATCCGGCCATGCTTCATAGATGTTCGGATCATTGCTGATCGGGAATTTCCTGATTGCCATTGTTTTATCCTTTCGTTGTTCTTTTAATTATACAATCTTCTGCGGGGAGAGGCAATGATAAAAAAACAATATTTATGATACTTTTTTAACAGAGTTGATTGATTTCCTGGAAAACGGATCTATTTTGCGGGAAAAGGGAGAAGATATCGTGATTGTCAGCCGTGAAAAGATGATTGATTTTCTGCGGGAAGCCTGTAAAATCGAGATTGCAAGTCTTTTTTTCGGGGAATCTTCACCTTTGCCCGGATATCCTCTTGTAATTCATAAAATGCCGCGGATTCTGATGCCGCTGACCGGGGAAAAACATATTCGTTATGCGGGAAATGGAGTGAGAAATGATAGAATTTTTACTCCTGGGGAGATTCTTGTCACTCACCCGTCCGGCTGGACGGAGGAGGTGTGGGATAGCGATCACCGGATGATTTCCATTGTTTTTTTTGAGGAGTACATCCGGGTGATTTTTATTGATCATAATGGAACTCCGCCGAATCCGAATGGCCCGGATGTTTTTTTTCATACGAAATATCCTCTGGATTCGGAAGGCCGTCAGACACTTGGGGCGCTTCTGGCCGCAAATCGGGATTCGCGGTCTGCCCGGTACCATTTTCAGGCGTTGCTGTGCATTGTTCTGGAGGCGCTGGAAAATCAGAGTTCTTATCTTTCCCGGCGGGAGATGGAATGGGATCGGGTTCTGGAAGTGCTTCAGGCGAATTTTCAGAGTGATATTGTTCGGGAGGATATTGCGGGGATGGCGAAACTGCATCCGGCGCAGCTGTCGCGTCTGCTGCGGGAGCGGAAGAACCGTACCTTGCGGGAGTATATGACGGATCTGCGCCTGGAACATGCGCTGGAGCTATTGAAACAGGAGAATCTTTCTGTGGATGCCATTGCCGCAAGCTGTGGATTCAATTATGCGAACTATTTTATCCGTGTGTTCCGCAAACGCTACGGTTGTTCGCCTGCGGAATTTCGTCGGCGGAAGCTGATGGGATAAGAGCCGGAGTATTACGCTGAACTGTTTTTTTTGGGGATTTTTCCTTCAAACATCTTTCTGGTCCTGGGGAAAATGGACTTGCGCGGCTTGTGTTTCTGTTTTATATTACGGGAAGTTTCTGGAACCTTATGGAAAAATCTGTTTAGAATGAAATACATTTTTGCTTTCTTCTTTTTTTTGTGGGGATTTCATGCGGTCTGCTGGGATTGGAGTCTGCCTCCGTTTTACTCCCGTGAGCGCTTTAATTCCGAGACGGAGCTGATTCGTTTTCTTGGGCCGCTGGGGGAGATTCAGGAGACTCGGTCGCAGTCACTGTATTCCGTTCATCCGTTCTGGAGTTATGTGCAGAAGAAAAACGGGCTGGGAAAATCCTCTTCCACGGATATTCTGTGGCCGTTCTGCTTTATGCGCAGTTCCTGGTTCGGGGATACGCGGTTTTTTCTGCTGTATTATATGACCTCTTCGGTGAATGGGGGGCGGATGGATTATGTTCTTCCCTTCTGGTTTTCCCAGAGGGGATTGGACGGTCGTTTTTCCTGGGCATTTTTTCCGTTTTATGGGGATATGAACAATTTTCTGACCTATGACCGGCTCCGTTTTATTCTGTTTCCGCTTTACTGGCATGCCGACAAGGATACGGTTTCCGGGGATGGATTTCTCTGGCCGTTGATCAATTATGATTCCGGTCCCCATTTGAATCGCTGGCGGATTTTTCCGTTTTATGCCTTTGCCGAGTATCAGGGCAAGCGGAAGAATGTTTCAGTATTGTGGCCGTTTTTTTCGTATCAGCGATATCTTTCGCCGGAGACTCCGGGATATGGATATTTATTCTGGCCGTTGTTCGGGTACAGCCGGATCGGGTCTTCGGAAGCGTGGTCGACTCTCTGGCCGTTTTTCTCTTATGCGCATGATCTCAAGCGGAGGGATTCCTTCCGGATCAATGCCCCCTATCCGTTTTTCCGCTGGGGGGAGAATCAGCGCGGGGAGGAGGATGACATCTTTTTTCTCTGGCCGCTGTATGGTCAGAAGGTGAGTCCGCACATCAAGTACTCCTATGTTCTCTGGCCGTTTCTCTGGAATCTGGAGAATGAGAGCAGTGACAAGTTGACCAGTCACATCTGGATTTTTCCTTTTTACTGGAGCAAGACGGTGTATTCGAAAGATTTCCGGAAGAAGCTGGAGGAGTCCAGGGATTTCTGGCCGCTTTTTTCTCTGAAGGCGGATCAGACCCGTTTTGAGTTTCAGGTTCTGAATCTGGCTCCGAAGGGGTTCAGTGCGGTGGATCGGAATCTTTCTCCGCTCTGGAAATTCTACACTTATGAATCCAAGGATGACAACTACCGGAGTGATCTTTTCTGGGGGGTGTTCCATCTGAGCCGTTATGAGGATACTCGGATCATTTCTGTTCAGCCGTTTTATTCGTACCGGAAAACCGGAGAAACGCTGGAGCAGTCGTTTCTGTTCCATCTTCTGAAGGTGAAACGGTCGCCCGAGGGGGAAAAAATAAGATTGTTTTATTTTCTTGAATTCTGATGATTTCAGCAGTAATTTACGGAATTCAAAATGAGGATTAGGAATGATTATTTCGTATGAACCGGACAGTTTTCCCCCTGCCGGGGATCTTGTTTCCCGACTGGGGAGAAAATGCGGGATATTTCTGCGCAATGTCGGCCGGGCGACCCTTCTGGTGCTGCATGCGTTTGCAGGGATTCCCCATGCGCTTGTCGCATCCCGCGAAGACATCGGGCGGGCGCTTGGGCAGTGCGGGATCCGGAGTTTCGGGGTGACATCGACGGTTGCGCTTTTCACGGGAATGATTCTGGGATTGCAGGCTGGACTGATTCTGCGTTCGTATGGACAGGAGATGCGGGTTGGTTATCTGGTTGCCCAGACCATGTTCCGCGAGATGGGACCGTTTATGACGGCATTGATCCTGGCTGCAAGTGTCGGTGCTGCGATGGCTGCGCAGATGGGGACGATGAAGGTTTCGCAGGAGATTGCCGCACTGGAGGTCATGTCGATCAATCCGATTCATTTTCTTGTGACCCCGCGGCTGATTGCCATGATGCTGATGACTCCGGTGCTGACGGTTTATACGGATTTCATCGGGATTCTCGGCGGAGCGCTGGTGGCAAATACGCAGCTGGATGTCAGCTGGACCGCCTATTATGAGAATGTACGGTTTCTGCTGACGGGCCGTGAAATCTGGGTAGGGTTCTTCAAGGCGTGGGTCTTTTCGGTTCTGATTACGGGGATCAGCTGTTTTCAGGGGCTTTCTGCGACGGATGGAGCGGTTGGAGTCGGGACAGCGACTCGTCGTTCGGTTGTCATCTGCTTCCTGACGGTGCTGATTACCGGATACATCATCACGAGAATGTTTTACTGAGGAAGAGAGGTCTGCGGATGATGATTGAACTGGTGAATGTGTATAAGCGTCTTGGTGGGCGGAATATTCTGAACGGGCTTTCGGTTTCCATTGACCGGGGGGAGACTCTGGCGATTGTGGGGCCTTCGGGGACGGGGAAATCGGTTACGCTGAATCATATCATCGGGCTGATGTCGCCGGACCGGGGGAGCATCAACGTGATGGGGCGGGATGTGGCGAAACTCGGGTACCGGGAGATGCAGAAATATCGTTCGAAGGTCGGGATGCTGTTCCAGTCGGGAGCGCTTCTCGGCTGGATGACGGTGTACGACAATGTGGCTCTGCCCCTGCGGGAATGTTTTCATCTGCCGGAGGAGAAGATCCGGCAGAAGGTGGGGGAGATGCTGGAGTTCCTGAATCTGACGGATTCCGCGGGAAAGTATCCGAATGAGATTTCCGGCGGAATGCAGAAGCGGGCCGGATTGGCGCGGGCGGTGGTCTGCGATCCGGAGATCATGCTGTACGATGAACCGACTTCAGGGCTTGATCCGGTGATGTCGCGGAAGATTGACGAGCTGATCGTTTCGCTTCAGAAGCGTTTTTCCATGACCTCCGTTGTTGTGACGCATGATCTTTGCAGTGCGTTCGGCATTGCCGACAAGATCGCAATGCTGTACGGCGGCAAAGTCGTGGAATACGGGACTCCCGAACAGTTCAAGGCAAGCCGGAACGAACTCGTGCGCGAATTTATCAGGGCTCAGTTCTCAATCAATATTCAGACAGGTGGTGAAAGATGAAAGGCAAGTTCAGAACCAATATTTTTTCCATGGAATATGCAACCGGGCTGTTGTGCATCGGCGCGCTGCTGATTGTTTTGTATTTTACTGCTCTGGTCAGCGGACGGGACATTTTGTTCAAGCACAAGGAATATTTTTACAAGGCGGAGTTCCCGAATGCGGGAGCGCTGGCGATCAACGACAAAGTGAAGATTCTCGGAGTTGAGACCGGTTATGTTTCGCATCTCGGACTTGCCCCGGACAACAGTTCGGTCCAGGTGCGGATCAGTCTGCGCTCCGATGTGAAGCTGCCGGTGGATACGGAGTTTACGATTCAGAATTCATCGGTTTTTGGAGGTGCGTACATCAACATCAAGCCGGGCTCCTCGAAGAAACTGGCGACTTCGGAGACGGTCTTCAAGGGGTATCCTCCGGTCGATATCATTGCGGAGGCGTCCCAGCTGATTGCGGCACTCAAGGCGGATGAAGTCAAATTCCGGGAAAACTTCCTGAACGATGAATTCATGGGACAGGTGAAGGAGGCCGTCAAAAGCATTCAGCTCAATACGGTTTTCCTGAACGATATCTGCAAGGATATCCGTTCCGGGAAGGGGACCATCGGCAAGCTGTTCAATGATCCGCTGTTCTATGATACGGCGCAGTCTTCGTTTGCCCGTCTTGCGCTTCTTCTGGAGAATCTGGAAAAAGGGAAGGGGACGCTTGGGAAGCTGGCGCAGAGCGACGATGTCTACAACTCTCTTGACTCGACCCTGAAAGAGCTTCGCGATGTGACGCGCCAGATCGCTTCCGGTAAAAGTTCTCTTGGCAAAATGGCCATGGATTCCGGCGAAATTTATACGGAGCTGCGGACCGCGATTGACCGCGCGAACAACATTCTCGGCTCGGTGGAGTCGGGGAAGGGATCGGCGGGGAAGATCTTGACCAGCGATGAGTTCTACAATGAACTTCGGGATACGGTCCGTCAGCTTCGCGCGGCGATTGAGGATTTCCGCGAGATGGCGCCGGTTGCCACATTCGGCAGCATCGCGTTCGGAGCGCTGTGATTTTTCCGGAGGATTGCTCCGCGGAGGAGAGAACGGGCACTTACTCCCGGGTTTGACAGCGGAGAACGTCGTTTTGGAGCTCCCTGTGTCGTCCTTCCGGCAGATTGAAGCGTTCGCAGCATTTTTTGATGAGATAGGTGGCGTGCGCGGAGGGCGAAGCGGAAAGATCGGCGGAGCTTCGTTCCATTTTGAACGCGATTTCCGGGATCCGGCAGATGAATTCGAAGTCATCCGTCCGGAGGGGGACATCGGTAAGAGGAATGTTTTCCACATCGCGGATTGAGACCTGAATGCTCAGCAGGTCTTCGCTGTATCCCAGCAGATCGTAGAGCTGCGCGAGGAATTTTGCAGCCTCGGCAAAAAGCTGGAGGATCAGACGATAGGAGACTCCGCCCTCTTTCAGCGGAAACTTACCGGCAAAATAGAACAGTCCCGACTGATAGAGCTGCCAGCATCGTCTCTGATCCGGGGAGAGCATCCGCAGGGAGACGTTTGTGAAATAGGCGTTTTTCAGATCTTCTGCCGCCATGAAGACGGGATCCGGGAAGAGCGAAAATGCCTCCTGAACATGTTTTTTCAGTTCGGAAAGACTGAATTTTTCCGCGATGTATTCCGATGGTGTCACCGCCAGGGAGAATCGGAACGATTTTTCCGCGATTCGGTCGCTGTGCTTGCAGAAGAAGTTCCATGCGTGAGAGATCTCCTCCGGGAAGTGCGACTGCGGGGAATTTTCCTGTATGGAGTGATCCTCGTAAAGAATTCCGCGGATCATGCGGCCGAGCATTTCGCGCTGGTTGCGCATGGCGCGCTGAAGCAGCGCGTGAATTTCGCTGGATCGGTATGCCGGCCGGCTTGAGGCATCGGGGGTCCGGATGTAAAACGTGCCGAGCATGAGCTCGTGTTCGCAGGAAGAGGTGCAGACATGCGGAATGTTATGGAACCGCTGAATGACAAAGACTGCATAGCGTTTGCCGTCGATGACGGGCCGTTCGATGGTGAAGTCGATGGCGGGATCGGCGAAGCGGTTGATGAAATTGCCGACATCGGTGGGATCGAACGAACTGCTTTCCTCTTCCGTGAGACCGGTGTAGAGCGCGGGCTGCCCGTTGGCATCCTCTCCGACTCCGACAACGACATATCCCCCTTTTGTATTTGCCATGGCAATGCAGTGCCGGACGAATTTTGCCCGTCCGGCGCGGGAAAGTTTGTGCCAGTTCTGTGCGGCCTTGTAGTCCAGTTCGTCGGACTCGATTCCGCGAAAGATGATGCTTCTCCAATCCGTATTGACTTTCTGCATGTTTCTATTCTCCGCGTTGTTCCTGCGTCTTTTTCTGGGAGAGAATTATACACTTTCTCCGTTCAGGAGAGAGAGAAACTCCTGTTCGTTCAGAACCCGGATCCCGAGTTCCTTTGCTTTCGCGAGCTTACTGCCGGCATCCTCTCCTGCGACAACGTAATTTGTCTTTTTGCTGACGCTTCCTGTGACCTTTCCGCCTTTGTTCTGAATTCGTTCTCCGGCCTCCTGGCGCGTCATGGTGGAGAGTGTTCCGGTCAGGACAAATGTTTGGCCTGCAAGAGAGTTGTCCATCCCTTCGGGCAGTTTTTCCTCCATATTCAGTCCCAGTTCGCGCAGATGACCGATCAGTTCGCGGTTGCGCGGCAGGGCGAAGAAATGGACGATGCTTTCCGCCATGACCGGCCCGATTTCATCGACCTTCTGGAAATCTTCGGCGGTTGCGGAAAGAAATGCGTCGATGGTCGGAAAGGTGCGGCAGAGAACGGCGGCTGTGCGGGAGCCGACATGCCGGATTCCCATGGCGGTAATCAGACGGGAGAGATTCCGGTGCCGGCTCTCTTCAATCGCGTTCAGCAGATTCCTGGCGGATTTTTCTCCCATCCGGTCGAGCGCGGCAACCTGGAGAATCTTGAGGCGGTAGAGGTCGGCGATGCTCTGAATCAGATGATGATTGAGGAGCAGTTCAATGACCGCCGGGCCGAGTCCGTCGATATCCATCGCCTCGCGGGAGGCGAAGAAGCGGAGACTCTCTTTCAGGCGCGAGGGGCAGTCGATGTTTTCGCACCGCCATGCGACCTCGTCGCCTTCCCGGACAACCGGTCCGCCGCAGGAAGGACAGTGATCCGGTTCAGGGATCGGCTGCTCCGATCCGTCGCGTTTTTCGGTTACGGGCCGGAGAATTTCGGGGATCACATCTCCCGCCTTGTGCAGAAGAACCGTGTCACCGATGCGCAGATCCTTTTCGCGGATGTAGTCGAAGTTGTGAAGGCTGGCGCGGCTGACGATTGTTCCCGCCAGAAGTACCGGTTCCAGAACGGCGGTCGGCGCCACGATACCGGTCCGGCCGACGTTGAGTTCCATCCGGAGGAATTTTGTCTCCTTCTCCTCCGGCGGGAACTTGTAGGCGATGGCCCATCGGGGGCTGCGCGCGGTGCTGCCGAGTTCGCGCTGGGCGGAGACGTTGTCGAGTTTCACCACCACGCCGTCGATGTCGTAGGGCAGGTCGTGGCGCATGGCGAGGAAGCGGTCGCGCGCCTGCCAGACCGCGTCGATGTCTTCGCAGAAAACGTTGTGGGGATTGACCGGGAGCCCGACTCTTTTCAGAAAGGCGACCTTCTCCTTCTGGGTTGGAATTTCGATTCCTTCCACATACAGAATCTCGTAGAAGAATGCGGCAAGGTCGCGTTTGGCCGTGACGGAGGAGTCGAGCTGCCGGAGAGAGCCTGCGGCGGCGTTTCGGGGATTGGCGAATACTTTTTCTCCGTTTTCCTCGCGTTCGCTGTTCAGATGGAGAAAGGAGCTTTTCGGCATGTAGATTTCGCCCCGGACTTCCAGACGCGGAAGCGGTTCTTTCAGGCGCAGGGGAATGCTCCGGATGGTGCGGACGTTGGCGGTGACATCTTCGCCCACGGAACCGTCGCCGCGGGTGGCGGCATTGATGAGTTCGCCGTTTTCGTAGATGAGCGCGATGGAGAGACCGTCGATTTTGAGTTCGGTTTCGTAATGCGGATGCGGATCGGCCGCTCGGATGCGCCGGTCGAAGTCGCGGAGTTCCTCGAGAGAGAAGGTGTTGTCGAGACTCAGCAGGGGAACGCGGTGACGGACGGTCTGGAATTCCCGCAGAGGCGTTCCCGAGACGCGGCGGGTGGGGGAATCCGCCGTCACAAGATCGGGATGTTCGGATTCCAGCGCTTTTAGTTCGCGCATTTTTGCATCGTATTCGGCATCTTCCACGGTGGGGGAGTCGAGCACATAGTATTCGTAATCCCAGGTGCGGATGAGTTGTTTCAGCTGATCGATTTTCTGTTTCGCGTCATTCATAGAATCTGTTTCCTGCGTTCATTTTGCCGAGGCCCAGTCGGGGCCGATGCCGACCTCCGCGATCAGCGGGACGGCGAGGGATTGTACTTGTTCCATCTCTTCCTTCAGGAGTTTTCTGACGGCATCTGTCTCCTCCTTCGGGGATTCGATTACGAGTTCGTCATGAATCTGGAGGATCAGTTTTGAGCGGAGATTCTCCTGTTTCAGCCGCCGGAAGACATGGATCATTGCCAGTTTGATGAGGTCCGCGGATGCCCCCTGGATCGGGGCGTTCAGCGCGACCCGCTCCCCGAACGCCCGGATGTTGTAGACCGGCGATTGCAGTTCGGGCAGATAGCGGCGGCGTCCCAGAATGGTGGAGACGAAGCCATTCCGTTTCGCCTGTTCGACGATCGAATCCATGTAGCGCCGGACTCCGGAATAGCGTTCAAAATAGCGGTTCATGTATTCATCCGCCTCCTTGCGGGAGACACCGATGTCTTCCGCAAGCGCGAAGCGGGAGATTCCATAGACAATGCCGAAATTGACCGCTTTTGCTTTTCTGCGCATCTCGGAAGTCACCTGGTCCGGCGGCACATGAAATACCTGCGATGCCGTCACGGTATGGATGTCTTCGCCGGAGCGGAAGGCTTCCTGCATGGCTTCATCGCCGGAGATGCAGGCGAGAATGCGCAGTTCGATCTGGGAATAGTCGGCGTCGATCAGGAGATTCCCGGGTGCGGCGACGAACATTTTCCGCAGCTCGGAGCCCAGTTCGCTCCGGACCGGGATGTTCTGGAGATTCGGTTCCGTCGAGCTCAGACGACCGGTGGCGGTGGTCATCATCTGGAAGGTGGTATGGATCCGGCCGTCCTCCGCGATTTCCGCGAGAAGCCCGTCGGCATAGGTCGATTTCAGTTTGGAAAGCTGACGGAATTCGATCACATCCGCAACAACCGGGTGACGGGTTTTCAGCGTTTCCAGAACTTCGATATCGGTGGAATAACCGCTTTTCGTCTTTTTTCCGGAGGGCAGTTTCAGCTTTTCGAACAGAAGCTCTCCGAGCTGTTTCGGGGAATTGAGGTTGAAGACCTCGCCTGCGTGTTCGAACGCCTGTTTCTGAACGACTTCCATCTTTTGCGCGAGCAGTTTTCCGAACGATTTCAGCATTTCCGGATCGACTCTTACTCCGGTATGTTCCATTTCGGCAAGAACCCGGCAGAGGGGAAATTCCACTTCCGAATAAAGCTGCTCCATGCCGAAGCGTTTCAGCTCAGCACTGAGTTTCGGCTGAAGAAGAGCGATCGCTTCCGCGGATGCTGCTTCTCCTCCCGGCATTTCCATGGAGAGATACTCGGGAACGATTTTGCCCAGAGGCCGATTGCCTTCCAGTGCGTTCAGAAGATATGCGGCAAGAGCGGTATCAAAGACAAAGCCTTCCGCCGGCAGTCCGCGATCGAGAAGACGGCGCATGACGGGCTTTACATCGTGCGAGACTTTCCGGAGATACCCGCTGAAAAATTCAGAGAGAAAATGCTGGAATTTCTCTTTTCCGAACGACGCTTCCGCCGCAAGATGGATTCCGGAATCTGTTCTGATCCAGAGGTTTTCAAGGGTGGCATCGGCAAAAAACGGGACTGATTCCATGTTCCGGCAGAGTTTCAGAAGTTCCGTGAGCTGTTCCTCGTTTTTTGTCTCAAGGACGGTTGGAACGGGAAACGGGGAAAGTTTGACTTCCGGAACTGTTTTTTTTGCGAATCCTCCGCGGCGAAGGCGTTTCAGCTGGAGTTTGGCGAGCGCGTCATAGACGGTGTGCATATCCTGTTCGATGCTCTTCCGCTCGGCTTCGGTTTTCCCGGACATGAATTCGGCGAGGGCTTCGGCATATTTATTTTTATGAGCCTTGTTGAGTTCCTTCCAGGGGATTCCCCGGAAGAGCTCGGCGATTCGCCGGTCGAGAGGGAGTTTTCCCTGAAGGAGAAGAACGGCAAGGATCGGATAGCCGGAATAGTTCTGCCATTTCGAGCCGTTGTCGTCGGAGGTGTAGGCGTCTCCATCCCATTGGACGGTATAGGTTTTTGTTCCGTCCGAGGAGCGCACCTTTGCGGAATGCTCTCCCATGGCGACACGTTCATCTGCAACGGCGCTGTATGCTTCAGGAATTTTTTCAATCGGCGGCAGTTTCCAGCTATCGGTATCCATGCATATCTCCCAGTTTTTTACCTCTATAATATGTGTCCCCGGGAAAAAAATCAAGCCTCTTTTTGTTCCCGAAAGTTCATTTTCTGTAAAATTCTGATTGTTTTCTGCATATTAAAAAACGGAATTCCATGCTATAATTAGAGAACGAAACGGAAAGATTCCGTATTCCGCATTGATTGAAACGGGTTTTAGAGGAGAAATCCAAATGTCAAAGATCAGAGTCACTATCTGGAATGAGTTCCGTCATGAGAGAAACAACGAGGGGGTCCGGAAAATTTATCCGGAAGGCCTTCATAAGGCAATCGGCGCGGGAATCGCCTGCGACGACTTTGAAATCCGCTATGCCACACTCGACGAGCCCGATCACGGACTCACCGACGAGGTGCTCGATTCCACCGATGTCCTGATCTGGTGGGGGCATGCCGCCCATGCGGAAGTGAAGGACGAGATCGTTGCCAAAGTGCAGCAGCATGTCTGGGACGGCATGGGATTGATCTGTCTCCACTCTTCGCACATGTCAAAAATTTTCCGTCTGCTGAACGGCACCAGCGGGAAGCTCCATTGGCGCGAGGTCGGCGAGCGGGAACGGATCTGGTGCGTGAATCCCGCCCATCCGATTGCCGCCGGAATCCCGGAAACATTTGTCCTGGAACATGAGGAAATGTACGGAGAACCGTTCTGCATCGCCTGGGATGCTCAGCCGGTGTTCATCTCCTGGTTCGAAGGTGGCGAGGTCTTCCGCAGCGGAGTTACCTTCCAGCGCGGAAACGGCAGAATTTTCTATTTTCGTCCCGGGCACGAAGCCTATCGGACCTTCTACAATGAAACGGTTCTGCGCGTGATTTCCAACGGCGTCCGCTGGGCCGCACCGACTCTGCGTGCTCCGTATCCGAAAACGCATCGCGAAGGATCCTATGAACCCATTTCCGACAAAGGGGTGGATTTCCCGAAAGCAGGAATCATTCTGAACTGATTTTCCGTCAGACTCCTTTCCGATAAAAAACAATACGTTCGTGATGTTCCGGAGAGAAACGTCACGAACGTATTCTGCTGTTTGCGGAATTTGTGTTTTTTTCGGGGGGCCTTCCAGCCCGATTCCGAAAAAACAAAAAACGCGAAGTTGAAAATACCGAAAACACGTTTACATTGTTTTAATCCGGTACTCTGCCGGAAGGACGGGATGACAACAAGAGTTTCCGGGGGAATGGGTTACATCTTCTCCGTAAGGTTTTGAACGGTCGTTTCCGTTTCTGTTTCATGGCTTGAAAAGGAGTGGTTTCATGAAAAGCGTTCGTTTCAGTGTTTTTTCGGATCTGCATTATCGTGACGGCAACTGGAATCAGGCATCGGAACGGCTTGATTCGATTCAGAAACGGGCGGCGGAAAACAAGGTGGATTTCGTGATCCACTGCGGCGATTTCTGTCACAATGTTGTGACCGGAAAGGAAATCATTGATCGATACAACCACTTTTCCATTCCCTCATATCACACCATCGGCAACCACGATTTTGAACAGACGGACGGGCTGGAGATTGTCTGCCGGGCATTCAGAATGAAAAACAGCTATTACAGCTTTGATGTGAATTCTTTCCGGATCATTTCGCTTGATACGAATTTTTACCGATCCGCCGATGGAACCCCTCTTCACTATGCGTCCGGAGATTCCTATGCAAAGTGTCATCAGGAGGAACTTTATGTTCCGCCGCAGGAACTGGACTTTCTGCGGGAAGCCATTGAGACGGCGGAAGGACCTTGCCTTCTCTTTTCTCATGGCAGTTTTGTCCGTCCTGACGGCGTTGCCAATTCCGAAGAGATCCTGAGCATTCTGCGCGATTCCCGCCATCGAACCGGACGGGTTCTGATGTGCATCAACGGGCACCACCATCGCAACAATCTCCGGATTCTGGACAATATTGCATTTTTTGAATTGAATTCAACGACTTCGGACTGGATCAATCATCCGCATCATTCTTATCCTCCGGAACTTATGGCGAAGTATGAGAATTCGGATCATGAGCTGCTGTTTACCGATCCCGTGCATGCGATTGTCACGGTGACCGAAGACGGCGAAATCCGTATTGAAGGCATGAAAGGTTCCATGTATCTTGGGATTACGCGGGAAATGACGGGCAATACCGTTTATGACCGAGCCGGATTGCCCTGTGATCCTTCCGTTCTGTCCGCGCATTTCAAACTGTTCGACGACTCTTTCTGAAGGAGATTTTTTTTTGTCGGCATGATTCTCTGCAAGATCAGACGAGTCGGGGCGGCGCCGTTGTGGCTCCGTGGAGAAATTCAACGCTGAACACTTCATGGACCGGTTCGGCAATTCTCTTTTCCAAAATGGAAATCAGCAGTTCCGCAGCATAGAACCCGATCCGGTGGGGATGCTCATCCACGGTGGTCAGCCGGATCAGACGCTGAACTTCGGGGAATCCGCTGAAACCGGTCAGAGAGAGATCCTCGGGAATGCGGATTCCCATCTCTTTCAAGCTCCAGTAAAATTCAAAAGCGATATTGTCACCGTCGCATGCGATTGCAGTTGCTTCGGGAAAACGCTTCAGCAGGCGGCGGAGAAACTCGGACGGAAGAAGTCCTGAACGGAAATAGGATTCTTTTGCCAGCAGAGAAACGGAATGTGCGGCCAGTTCCTCCCGGAACCCGTCGAAGCGGCGGGAAAGAATGTTCGGATACTGGGCTACATATAAAATTTTGCGGTGCCCGAGTCCGTACAGGTGGGATGCCAGCATCTGTCCGCCGAGATAATCATCGTGCATCAGCTGATTGATTTCTCCCTGAACGACGGGGATCCGGTTTTTATCGATCCAGAGCATCGGGATTTTGGAGTCCGGCTGGTAAAAGAAATTGGCAATGATCGCGCCGGATGCGCCTCCCATTTGCAGGAACTGTCCTGTTGTCGCCGGATCGTTGTTGACCAGGGAATGGTAGAGCAGTGTATTGTATCCATAAGAGGCCGCGCCATCCTGAATTCCGCACAGAAGCGAGGAGTAATATGGACTTGCCACGCCGCCCATGAAGACCGCTATCGTTCCTTTGAAATGGGAAACATTCGGTTTTACCACGGTTCCGCCCCCCCGGGCTCGACGTTCCAGATAGCCGCGTACAACCAGTTCCTCCACTGCCGCGTTTGCTGTCATTTTGTTGACATGGAAGCGTTCTGCCAGATCGTATTCGGAAGGAATCCGTTTCCCTTCTTTGAGAACATTTCCCCGGATCTGTTCCAGAAGCCACTCTGTGATTTTTTGTCGTTTCCCGTTAGATGTGTCCATAAAAGTTCCTGTTGCAGACGCTTTATTTTTTCATACTATAACGCAGGGTTCTTATTTTACAACCCCGTTTTTGATAAAATTAACTCAGTCAAGTTTCCTGTTTTTTTTATTGTTTTTATTGTTGACAAATATTTATGATTGTTGTATAATCTAAAAAAGAAATTAATATGACCCGGTTAAAATGGATTTCGTTTGAAGCATGGCCCGGCAGGAATACGCACGGACCTGGAATCGGAGTCCCGGGGTAAAGGACAGGGAGAAAAATGAGAAAAAGTGTATTGAAATGGTTCTGCGGAGCGGCGCTGCTGCTCTGTCTGAGTTGTTCGGGAAACGAGTCGCTGAAGGCTCCTTCCTGGATGAAAGTCATGCCGAATGGAACGTTCCAGATTGATGACATCCGTGCGGCGATCGGTGTAAATGACGGGCGCCGCGGAGCCAGTGAGACAGCTGCCAACAGCAAATTCGAAAAATCGCCAGCCACGATTGAACTTGACAGTAGAATCTGGCAGACTCGTTTTCGTCCGTTTACTCCGGGGCCGTTTTGTACGTTGCAGAAAAAGCTGACCGTGTTTTCCGATACGGAACTCAACTGGCGCTATACCTTTCTGGGGGCTGAAAAGAGCGGGATCCGCGGTGTCGGTGTGGATCTGACCATGCCGACGGCTGAACGGGAATTCGTTGTGGACGGCAAAAAAGTTGCTGTTCCGGCAAAATTCTCCCGTGTGGTTCTTTTCAACGGGAAGTGCCGGATCCTGAGAATTCCTGTTGCGGGATCCGATGTCGAGTTTTCCGGGGATTTCACGCTGACCATTTCCGATCTTCGGAAGTGGGGGAGCGGAACGATTATTCTGACCATTCAGATGAAGCAGCTGGAACGGCCCTGGAAAAAAGCCTCGTTCGAGTTCGATATCCGTTATCGCGGGGTGCGCGTTTCCCGTGAGGCGTTTCAGGCGGCGGGACTTCAATTTACTCCTGTTTCGCTTGCCGCCACTGTCAACAACACCACATGGGACGATGTCGCTGACGATGGAAAGTGCGGCTGGACCGATAAAGGTCCGCAGGATGATCTTCGTCTTTTCCGCTGCAAAGGACGCACGGTTTTGCATGAAATTCCATTTGATATTGCAGATCCAGCGAAAAGTCGCGGGAAAAACATTGTCAGCGTTGCTCATCGGAACCTGGGGCTGAATCTTCCCGATTCCATCGAAATACCGATGAACGGAATCAAGGCTGGAGGTCTCTATTTTCTTCATGCCGCGGCATTGGCGAATGCCGCTCCGGGGAATTATGTGGTCCGGTACACGGATGGTTCGACGGAAAAAATCCAGCTTCGTAATTTCGACAATATTTTCAACTGGTGGAGCGTGGGGACAAGTTCCTCATCCGCCATTGGCTGGATTCCCGATCCGGCGGGCGACAGCAGAAAAGGCCTCGGACTTTATCCGTGGAGAAATCCGCATCCGGAGAAGCCGATTACTTCCGTAACGATGAAAGTGGCTCCCGAGGCGAAAAAGACCATGCTGATGCTTGCCGGAATTACTGCGGTTGACCGGAGTCCGGTGATTCCGGCGGAGGATGTGGCTCCGACCGTCAGCGATGCCGGCTGGATTCCATATTCTCCCGTTGATGGGAAAGCGCTGGAGAACAGCATTCTTGATGTTGCGGATATGGTTCCTGCCCCTGCGGGAAAATTTGGATTTGTCCGTGTGGACGGGGAACGTTTCCGCTTTGAAAACGGCAGGGAGGCTCGTTTCATGGGAATGTGTGTGCTCGGCTTCTTTCAGTCGGATAAGGCCTATACCTCCAAGGTTCTGCGCCGACTGCGGGGGATGGGAGTGAACATTGTCCGGGTCGGGGTCGGAGGAGATGAGAACGGCGGAATCTTCAAGCCTGGCGGACACATGGAGTTCGATCCGCAGCGTCTTGACCGCTATTTCTTCTATCTTGCCGAACTGAAGAAAAACGGCATTTACATTCAGTTCGATCTTTTGCCGTCACGCGGTGTGAAGAAGTTTGAGAGTCCGGAACTGGAGGGAGTCCGCTGGTATCCCAACGTGTTTGTCATGCCGCAGATCCGCAATCGCCAGAAGGAACTGATTACCAAGCTCCTCACAACTGTGAATCCCTATACCGGACTGCCGCTTGCGAAGGATCCCGCGCTGGCAATGCTGATGGTGGTCAATGAGACTTCTCTTCTTGATCAGCCGGTCCGCGACAAACTGACCCATCCGCTGGTCAAGGCGGAATTGAAGAAGAAGTTCAACCATTTTCTGATTGAGAAGTATAAAGATCGCGAAACTCTGAAAAAAACGTGGAAGGGATCGCTTGCCGATTCCGAGGATCCCGAGTCGGGAACGGTTGCCATTCCGATGGATTACAACCGGCATCGTTACTCTGTCGAACGTGAAACGGATTGTCGTGCTTTCATGGCGGCGCTTCAGAGCGAATATTTCAGGGAGATCCGGGATCATGTACGTTCGCTGGGATGTGTTGCGCCCATTACCGGAAGCAATCATTGGACGACTGATCCGCTGGATTTTTATTCGAATGCCGAGTCGACCGATTTCATTGACCGCCATGCGTACTGGGCGCATCCGGCTGTGGACAACGGATGGGGAATTGAACAGATTCTATTCAATCCCAATTCCTCGCTGAAGTCCGGAGCGGGGGGATTGCTGGAGCAGATCACGGCACGTCGCGTTGCGGGAAAACCGTTTACGTTGACCGAGTGGAATGTCGCATCGACGAATGAATTCCGTGCCGATGCCCAGCTCTACATGCCTGCCTATGCTTCGATGCACGGATGGAATTTGTTTCAGTTCCTGTTTAATATGAATCGTGCGCTGTCGGAGCCGAAACGGATCGGGAGTGCCTTTGATCTGGAGCGGGATGTGCTGCAGCTTTCCATGTGGCCTGCGACGGCGGTCATGTTCCATCGGCAGGATATCCGCAAAAGCGAGCCGGGATTCCGTGAAACAATGACGTTTGCGGAGGCTGCGAATCCGCGAGGGAAACGATTTGATGCGGGAAAATTGACTCGGGCGGGACTCTGTACCGGTGCGGGAATTGGTTTTGTCGAGAATGCTGATATGAAAAAAACGCAGGTACGAGTTCCTTCCGAGGATCAGAAGTCGTTTGCTTCCGATACAGGCGAACTGTTCTGGGAAAAGAGGGGGCTTTTCCGGATTGATACGCCGCGTACACAGGCATTTGCAGGATTCGTTCCGAATGAGACGATCAAATGTCGGGATGTGGATTTCAAGACAGGCAATGATTTTGCGGTTGTGATTATGACCAGTCGTGACAATCAGCCTTTGAATGTTTCTGGGCGGATTCTGATGACTGCGACAGCCCGCTGCTGGAATACCGGGATGAAATATGCGCGTCTTCGCAACCGGATTTCTGCGCAGGGGGTTGCTCCGCAGATTTTTCAGCCGGTAAAGGGAACTGTTTCGCTGCGGACTGGAAAGGCACTGGAGGTCTATGCGCTTGATTTTTCCGGACGGCGGACTGCACCGGTCAAATGTATCTACCGTGACGGCGTTCTGACAATTCCAATCGGCGCATCCGTTCACTATGAACTGACGGAAGATGGGAAAAAATGAGATCATTTCAATTCGCAAAATGGATTTTGTCTGTTGGCGGGATAGAGAAAAAAACAAGAAGGAGTTTCAAAATGAAACGTTGTTTTTCTTTAATTGAATTGCTGATTATTGTTGCGATTATTGCGATTCTGGTTGCTCTGCTGCTTCCGGCGCTCCAGAAGGCAAGATCGAAATCGCGGGATGCGATCTGCCTGGGGAATCTCAAACAGGGTGGGGTGGCGATGAATTCCTATGCGCAGGATTTTGATGATTATGTGAATCCGTGGCCGCTCGGGAGTTGGACAGGGGATGCCTGTATCCGGCATACGACCTCATGGAGGGGATTCGGACTTTATTACCGTTTCAAATATCTGGAAAATCCAAAATCCATGTTTTGCGGTTTGTTTGGCGAGTTCAACAATTCCGCCAGAGGGGATATCGAGTATAATGCCATTGATTGGGGGACGATGAAGTATAAGCCGGGAGTGCCCTCCTCGCTGGGGTCCGCCGGAGCCGAAGCGGAGGTCATCTGGGGATGCTACATCATGCGAGGGATGCGCAGCAATTCGAATCAGCCGCCGCGTCTGTTCAAAGCGGCTTCGACTGCGATGGTTTCTGAATACGGATGCAATCGGATTGACGGTTCCCTGAATACTCGCTGGTTTGCGGCGCACACGGGCAGATGGCCCGTTCTGTACGGAGATGCCCGTGCGGTTTTTCTTTCGGAAAAGGAGATCCGGAAGGCCTGGTGGTATGACTGATGATTGGGTGCCGATAAGTGGAACAAAGAACTTTTGATGTATGGTTTGAAGCAGCAAAATACGAAATAGTGGTGTTATATGAAGACGGGGATGGTTCGAGAAGGATTTGTTGCGGGACTGTTGTTGGCGGTGGCAGTGTTGCTGCCGTTGCCGGCATTGGGAGAGGGGAATGGGAAGACGGCGAATGTCCCGGCGTGTCTGTTTGCGGTTCGTGATGGGATGCCGAATCTGGCGGCAAAGCTGGAAGCGGGAAAAAAAGTGGAGATCGTTTTTCTTGGCGGATCCATTACGGTAATGGGAGGTTACACAAGCGTTGGATATGTACGGTATGTGGAGCGCTGGCTGAAAGAACGTTATCCCCGGGCGGAAATCAAGGTACATAATGCGGGAGTCCCCGGGACGGGGTCGGAATATGGAGCGAAGCGATACGATCGCGATGTGCTTCGATATCGTCCGGATGCTGTATTTATCGAGTTTGCTGTGAATGACGGAAAATCGGATCAAACGGTGTCAATGGAACGGATGGTTCATAAAAGCTGGCTGAAAGATCCGCGGATAGACCTGGTTTTTTTCTATACGCTGGATAAATCCCATCTGGAAAGTTACAGAAAGGGAAATCTGCCATTTGCGGCGGGGTGTCACGAGCGTGTGGCGGAACGTTACGGGATTCCCACGATCGGGACAGCGTTTCATGCAGCGGAGAAAGTCAATTCCGGATTAATTGAATGGAAGGCCTTTTCCGGAGATACCTGTCACCCGTCCGCGCTCGGGTTTCGTTTATTTGACGAGGCTTTTGCTGCGGTGCTACCGAAATTGCTTCAGGCAAAATCGGATGGTTTGCCGCATAAACTGGGGCAGCCGATTACAGCAAATTTGGAAGTTTATCCTCCGGTATTGAAGGCAAAACCGTTGGTTTCTCCGAAAACATTTCATTTTGCCGAAGGGGATGCTCCGGCGGCGGTGTATGATTTGCCTATTCCTGCGGAGCATTGGGTCGGAGAGGCCATTTATCGTTCACCAGAAGGGAAAGCTCTTTGGAAGATAAAATGTCTGCCCCGTCGTTTTGCGGGAAAACTGGATGGAAGTGCGGGATTGGACCGTTCCCTGTGGAAGGGAAACGATGCAGAGTGGTTTGAGGAGGGACGCAGTTTCAGCGGTACAGATGGTATGCCGGTATTTTCCGGCTACGGAAAGAGTGGTAGTTTACTGGGCGTATCAGGCAGTAGTGTAGGGGTTCTGAGTTTTACTGCGCCGGAGAGGGGGATATATGAATTCAGGGTTTGTTCCGGAGCATTTCAGATGTGGGCGAATGAAGGCAGTACGGTAGTGTTTTCTGCCCTGAAATTTACGGGAAAAGGAGATCAAGGGAAGGTTCTTGCAGTTCACCGTGAGGTCCGGAAAGAGAGACGTGGTATTTCCATGTCCTTTTCCGTGGAACTTGAGAGAGGGGATGAGATCGCCTTTCTTGCGGATATGAAATTGCCGGAATATATTCGCGGGGGTTGGAGTCATTTGAAGATTACAGGAGCTCGGAAACTGCCGTCTCAGGAATTCTGAGACGGGGTATTGTTTGTATCAGGATTCTGAGGTGGTGGAAAGTAGTTTTTTCCATTGCTTCAGAATACATTCCCTGGAAAAATTCTGGTGATAGTACCGGAAAACATGTTGTTTCAGATCATCGATTTTGTGTTTGTCTGAAAAAAGACCTTCGAGTTCCTCTGTTGTATTTTCCGACAGGAGCCAGCCGAGATTCAATTGTGTACACCGCTGGGCAATTTCACTTTTTCCTGAACCGGAAAAAGGACCGGACGTCCGATCGCTAATGTTCCAAAAAAATGCTGAATAATTTTTTTTAAATTTATGATTATATTTCAAATTGTTTGATGTTTTTTAGTTTGATTCTTTTTGATATGTCTTTGGATGTATATGCAATATTGTTACAGACCGTTGTTTTTTCGTGAGGGACAGTTTGAAGAGAGAATGTTTTTCTGATTGTCCGGAACGCTTTCCTCTGTTTTGTCAGCGGAAAGCGTTCCACTGGATTTGTTGTTATTTCAGAATGATTTCTCCGAAATTTTTCGGAGGAAGACGCTTCAGTTCAAAGAATCCGATTGCGGAAACATCGTTCTGTTTTTTGTATTCTGCATCGCGGTCGTTGACCGTTCCCGCGCAGAAAACCGACATGCCAGGACGAACTTTCTTCAGATTAATGAAATGCCATGGGACGGCAACCTGATACAAGATTTCCATTTGACCGTTTTTCATTTTGGAAAGGGAAATGCTGCGTGGGAACTCCTGCGGGGAAAGAAGTCCCGTTTTCTGTGCTTCCGGATCAAATGTGTATGCTCTCCAGGCCTCGGGGCCCTCTGGCGTCAGGGCAAGATTGATTTCACTGAAGGCGAGCTGGAGCTGTTCCCCCACGCTGTTCGAGGTGCGTGGAACATTCTTTTTTCTGGCGAATCCCAATTGAATACTGTCGCCGTTCCAGAGATTTCTGCCACGGGACTTCTGGAGGAAAAGATCATCAAGAACTCGGATTTTCAGCAGAAAGTACTTCTCATTCCAGCCGAACGCGATCGCAGCGGAGAGATCCTGGGACCCATTGTGATATTCCGGACTTCGGACGCATTCTCCCGGCAGTTGCAGGGCAGGTTCCGCTTTCCATGCGGAGAAGTCGCCGTTTTGTCCGACTCCAGGCAGATAATCTGCTGCAAGGAAGTTGAATTCCTCGCGTTTTCGGGAACGATAACCGGATTTCAGCTCAATCGTGAGCTCCGTTGCGAATTTTTGGAATGGAGAAGGCTCAAAGCCGGGAAAGAGCAGCGTAAATTCCCGGCTCTGATTGCCTTTCAGGAAGAATGCGATTCTTTTCCTGGCTTCCGGAAAACCGGGGATTCGAGAAGAAAGTGTTCCGGAACAGTCGGAACAGGAGAGATTTTTCAGGATGAACCTGAGCCCGAAGACTCCATCGCGAGAGCAGTATGTCTGTTCGTTTTCCACGGCGACCGGTGGACGTACTCCGAGACGTACTCCGGTCGATGCCAGAATTCGTCCAGTTTTATCTACCAGATTCAGCTGAATGGGATAACGTCCTTCCGGGAGAGTCTGCGGAAGACGTAGTTTGAGGGTATAAAGAGAACCTTTTTTCAGAAATGCAGTTTTCTCTTTCATTCGAAGTACAGGGGATGTCTTCAGAATGAGATGTCCATCGGCAAGGACTGAGCCGGAGAGTGTGATCTCCTCGCCGGGAACACCGGCTAAATCCGTGGAGTCAGGATGGATTTTACGTTCGGCATTCCGTCCCCACAGTTTCGGATCCGCATCCAGAATGTAGACAGGAGATTCCGAGAGCGTCAGAGCAAGACTGCCTTTGTCTGTTTTTATCCGTTTCCGGTTGCCCATGATATCGGCGACTTCGATGCTGTCTCTGCCTGTTTCGATACGGACCTCGGTATTTCGTCCGCTGAAGTCCCAGAGAGCGATCACGCAGTGGTCGTTCCGATCCGCGTAGGAATAACCTAGGACGGTGTCGCCTAGGTATTCGATCGTTCCGGTTGGTCGATGTCCTTCCAGCAGGAAACTGGCAGCGGCAAGGGCTGGAAATACCGGACGGGGCGACACCTTTTCCGTTCCCCAGATATGTTGCGGAATGGTCAGATTGTAGGTCAACCCATAGTCGCCTCTGGCGGATGCATCATGATCGTAGCCGTAGAACGGTTCGTTGGAAAGGATTCCTTCTCCAAGCAGAATCAAACTGGCGCGGACTTGTCCGTACATCTGAATCCGTTCTTCCGCGGGGGTGGCTTTTGCGGAATAGCCGGATTCATTCGTCCGGATGCCGATCTTTCTGCCTTTCGCATATTGCCGGATCGTCTCTTTGAGTGCCCGGATGTTTTCCACAAGTCCATTTTCCTCCACCGGGTAAGCAATGTAGGGATGCAGCGACACTTCATCCACCAGATCCAGAAATCCTTTTTCGAACAGTTTCCTGTGCGCGTCCACGGATCCGATTCCGATATGGGAGAAGCAGGGCCCCAGAATCAGTGCATCCGGGTCGGCTTCCCGGATCGCTTTTCGCGCAAGCCGATAGATTCGGACGATGTCGTCATTGGAAAGATAGAGATCCGGTTCCCAGAGCGGCTGATAGCGCATGACTTTGTCAAAGCCTTTCTGTTCCAGTCCACGCTTCGCCGTGTCGTAGTAAACTTTAGCGAAGAGCTCCTCGCCTTGCTTGTTCAGCGGACGCAGGGATTGTTCGTTGCCTGTGAGATTTCCTTTTTTCTGCGCGGCGGTCAGCTGTTGGAAAACGCTGCTCGGACCGCGGAATACCTCATAGGAATAGAATACCCAGGTTTTGTTTTTCCGGGCTCTGAGAAACTCCTCTCTGTTTTTCGCCATGAGCCGCATTCCCCAGCGGCATCCGATCCATGGTCCGAGCGTCGCTTTCCCGGAAGAGTTTCCGTGCAGTCCGAAAAACGACTCTTCCGGGGGGAGAACTTTCCGGGCGGCCGGATCCGGCAGAACGGCATAGGTCAGACAGCCCGCCGGACGGCTTCCGGTTTTCTGCAGAAGAGTCCCATCCGAGAGTTTTGCCAGCACGCGGTAGAAACCGTATTCTTCCCGCGGAACGTTTGTGACGCTTCCGTTCCATTCTCCTTTTTCATTTGCCTGAAAGGGAATCCGGAGCGTTTTCCGGCTTTTTTCGTTCTGATCCTGAAAATCCAGCAGAAGGGTTTCCTTTTTCCCGGGAGCGAGTCCGCCGACTTTGAAATATAACGTGATACCTTCTCCCCGTTTGAAGAGACTGTTGTACGGATTCGATGTATCTCCCGTGAGCACCACGGCGGCGTCTGCCGCAAATACGGCAAAAAGAGACAGAGCGGATAAAAGTAATCTTTTTTTCATAAACTCCTCATTTCTTTTCTTGTTTGAGCTGGAATCTCAGGATGCCCTTTCGTTCGGGCGAAGCAGCAAGAAGCCATTTCCCGCTTGCTGCGAGTGCCGTCAGATGGTAGTTCTGAGTATCAAGAAGTTTTCCATTCCGGTCGAGCAGGAGAAGTTTATCTCCGGAGACGGCGATGCAGTCTCCCAGTACGGCGATGTCGCTGATTTTCCCGGGGAAGCTCCAGAGGGTTTTGCCGTCCTTCAGATAGAAGATCTTCCCGGCGTTTGCCGCGATGATTTCTCCGGACGGGAACACATCCACTTTCACGACGGGTTCCGCCAGATCATTTTTTACATTCAGCTTACCGGAGTCGGCAACGATGAGCTGTCCGTTAAGGAGAGCCATGTCGGTCGGGGCCTGAAAGGAACCTTTCTGAAGGCGCATGCGGTTCTTGTCACCCCAGCGGGTGCGCGAGGAATCAAATTTCCAGACGGCTTTTTTCCCCTTGTCCAGAATCAGGAATGTTCCATCCCCATTCGGGAGTGCGGCGATTCCGGAGGAACTCCAGTTTGCTCCGACTCTCCAGGCTTCGTTGCCGGCGTTCAGCAGGGGCGCGTCGGGCAGATCGTCCAGCAGAAGACGGTGGATCGCTCCGCCGCAGACTGCGAGTATATGTTCCCCGGAGACCGCAAGCGCGGTGATTCCGGGAAGTCCTCCGATTCGGAAATCACATTCGGCGGGGGAGTCCGTCCGATAGTGTTTCAAACCCTGAGAAGTCGCCAGGAAGAATCCGTTGTTCGCATCTTTGCAGATGGCATAAGTGTAACGGTCATTCTCTCCGCCCACTTTTTCCCGTTTTGAGGAAACCGGATGATCCCGGAACGTGGTCGCTCCGGCATCCACGCCCCAGCAGACGCCATCCAGAGGGAAGAATGCCGATGCGGAACCGCGCAGGGGCCAGTTGCCGCTCTGTGCGGCTCCGTCCGGCGTGAATCGGTAGGTGCGCAGTTCCGGATAGCTCGTTGAGGCGATCAGGTATCCTGCGCCGGGCAGAAAGCCCATGGAATAAAAGGGCGACTGGGGAGTCGTTTTCGCCAGATCTACAACTACGCCCAGAGAGGTCCCGTCGGCCTTCCACGCATGGATCTGTTTTGCTTTTCTGTCGTAGGCAAAATATTTGGCGACTCCTCCGAATGCCTGTTTTGTTTCATCGCCGGCGATTGCCATCCGGTCGAATTTCCGTTTCAGGTCCAGAACGGGCGCAGCGGATTTTGTGCCGTTTTTCAGTGTATAGAGACGGGTGTTGTCAAGCAGATAGATGTTTTTTCCGTCGGAGATCAGCGGTCCCGGGGTGCCGGAGCTGATTCGTTCGGCAGTCCGGCTTCCCGGCGTCAGGCGCCAGAGTTCGCCGTTTCCCTGATAGGGCCCGGTGATGAAATAGATTCCGCTCGAATCCGCCGCGGCGGAGTAGACCGGCGTAAACGGAACAGGGGTGAATTTTTCCGGCTGGCTTTGTCCGAGTGCGCCGGAATACTCCAGCGAGGCTCCGAATAAGGGAAGAATCGCCGACAGAAGAATCGAAACTGTAATAAAACGTATCATAAAACTATCCTTTCTTATGTAACTGAATTTTAGAATTGTTTTTTTCCGTTACAGGCCCTGCCGGAGATTGCCAAAATTGACATCGGTCAGCTTTTCCTGATCACAGATGATGGACGCAACATGACCGTCAAAATGGTAGACATTGGAGCGCATGTTGTGGCGGAAGGAGATCCAGACCAGATATCCCACATTCGAAGGCCAGTTGTAACGGGGATCGGTGTTGTTCTCCACTAGAATCTGCGCTTTGGAGGGCCGGCGGATGCGGGAGATCTTCTTGCAGACGTTTGCCGTGTCCCATTCACCGGAAAAGAAGGTGTTCAGTCCGTAGGAGTTGGAGGGATAAAGGGGCCAGGACGGACAGGGAATCATGTATTCCCCGTTTTTATCTTTTTTTCTGGAAAGACGTGCCGCCACCTCGTGAACCCAGGTGAAATCCTTCCGGACCATGAGCGGCATGCAGTATTCCGTATCGTTCGCATAGAGCTGCAAAGCCGTTCCGATGTTTTTCATGTTGTTGACGCATTGGATGGCGAATGCCTTTTCCCGCGCCTTGTTCAGCGCGGGAAGCAGAAGCGCTATCAGGATCGCCAGAATCGCAACTACGATCAGAAGTTCTATCAGGGAGAACACTCTTTTCTTATGGACAGGTTCTCTGAAAAGGCGATACATGGATCAATTCTCCTTATTTTAATGATCAATGAGAAGCGCATATCTGTTCGAACTTGTTGTATACATGTAATATTTTTTGAGCAAACTGCAACTAATCACACCTCCATTCTGTGTGGGATTTGATATTATTTCATTCGGTCAGGTAGAGAGACCCGTAGCGGACGGGATCCTTGCTCTCGACGATTCCCTGGAAGAGACAGAGGGCTTTCCGGGAACCGGAGTCCAGATCGTTGACTGCCGCGGCGAACCCGAAACGGCTTCCGGTACGCGGCGCTTCCTGCAGTCCGACCGCCTTCCAGGGGAAGAACACTTTGTAAGTCGTGACATTCCCTTTTCGGGTGACGGAGGCTTTTACATTTTCCACCATACCCGGTTTTAGCACAGGATCGTAGGCATAGTGACAGTAGGTTTGAACACCGCTGCCGGTGAGTCCCACTGTAAATTCAAAACAGCGATGCCCTTTGAATCCGAATCCCTGATTGTTTGCGTCCCACTCTTTGGATGCGTCCACATCGAATGCAAGCTGGAGGGAGTCTCCCAGCCACATCCGTTCCTGCTGATAAGGCTGGGCAAATTCGTCGTCGGTGATTTCCGCGAAGACGTGAATGCCGTTCCGATCGCGTGCGATTCTCAGTTCGGGACGGCAATCGGTTGCCTTCAGCAGAGACTTCTTTTCTTTGGGAGAGGTCCACTCGGATGCGGGAAGCGGAAGTACGGCACGGATTCCCTGTTTCGGCAGCATCGGCATGGAGTAGAAGGTCTGGCTGACGGTCTTTTCCGTCCGGAACTCCTCGCCCGGTTTTCCGGGATTCCGCACGGAGCAGACGAGGCTTCCGGAGAGCTTCCGGAGTTTTCCCAGATCCAGAACAAGTTCATTTGTTCCTTTTTTCAGCTGAATTTTCTTCGTGATTCCCGCACAGGAGAGGGTTCCTGTCTTTTCCGTGTCGAATCGGGATTCCAGCCGGATGCGGAGCCGGGGATTCGCCTTTCCGGTCCAGATGGGGACGGCTTCGACGATATTTACCGCGTTTTCTACTTGAACCGGAAGAATTTGGAGTTTGCCGTTGTTCCGCAGGATCAGGGAATAGGCTCCCGGTTTCGCATGGTAGGGCAGATGGATTTTCCCCTGCTCGCGACGGAATTGCCGGGGGAGGAAAACCGGTGTTCCCGAAAGAGCCAGTTCCGATCCCGAAACCAGATTCACGCACGGTTGTTCTTTTGCGTCGTAGAGAGCGGAGGAGTCGGAGAAAAGATAGAGAGGGGATTCTGAAACCGTGATCCAGCCGTCGGCGGAGAGTTTTTTCTTCTCGCCCAGATAGTCTTCCGCGGATGTGAACGGAAACGGCAGGGAGATTTTTTCTTTTCCGGTGGCGTGCCAGAGAAGCTGAACATAATCGCGGTCCCGCTTCCCTGTGACGAGGAAAATTTCCGGAGTCAGAGAAATGAGACGGGTGCAGCCGATGACTCCGGTCAGATTCCTTGTGAGAGTCATGTATGCCGCAACAGAAGGTTTGGGCGCCAGATGGTCATTTTCTCTGCGGAGAATGGAAAATCCGCTTTCTCCGCGGTTTCTTGTGTTGTAGAAGTCGCAGAAATAGATGACGCTGTCGATCCGTTCGGAGGAGAGCAGTGCCATGGATCTGGTCAGATAGCGAGCCTGTGTGACTTCATCCACGGGAGTCTGCCAGGTTCCTTCCCATGTGGTCCATCCGAATTCGGTGTAATGCAGGGGCATGTCCCGTTTTCCGATTTTTTTCAGATAGTCGAAAAAGGTTTTCTGGGCGGACCAGAACTCATCCTCGGGACGGGTCCCGTCCACATAGCAGTGCATGACGATGCCATCCATGGAGTCAAAGAGTCCGTATTGCCCCATCTGTTTCATGAAATCCATTTCGATGCGGCTGCATGCCGGTCCCATGACTTTGGTATCGGGATGAATCTTCCGGACTGCCTCTGCGAAGATCCGATGAACTTCCGCCAGTTCCTGCGGAGTTCCGTACCAGCGGTAGTTCGGTTCGTTGACCACGCAGAGATATTTACCGTTCATATCGGGATGAGCCTTGGCCCATGCCTCCACGGCTTTACGGTAAAGATTCCAGTTTTCCGGCGGATAAAATCCTTTTTTGTTCCGGTCTTCCTGTTTGACAAGTGATTTCGGAACCGGCATGTTGTCGCCGCCTGCATAGATGGGAATCCGGGTCTTGTCGAAGGAATGAAAGGAGTTGTTTTTTTTCGGAGGCAGCAGATTTCCCTTTGCATCGACTTTGCAGTTGTCCATGGCAAAGAAGCGCCAGTCCCAGCGGGCTCCGAGTTTCCGGGCGAAGTCAAAGGTGCCGTTTACGACCATCAGGCCGTATCGGGAACGGAGAAGAAGGGAACGGTCGATGCTTTTTCCCAGTACTGCCACGGCGAATTCCGTTGAGATCCGTTTCCCATTTGGATAGCGAGCTTCCACAAGACCGATGTAATAGCCTCGCCCGGATATTGTTTTCCGGGTATTGTCTGAGATGGTTTCCGAGGAGAGTTCTTTCCTGTTTGCGTTCAGGAGGCGGAGCGTCGTGTGCGGTTTTTTCTCCGGGAAGGCAACTTGAATGTTCAAAGTTCCTTCATCGGCAAAGAAGACATGGCGCAGAGTGTTGGAATTGATTCTGATCTCGCCGCCGGTGATCCGATGGTTTTCCTGTTCGATCAGATCCACTTTCAGATTGCGCATTTCCAGAACAGCTTTCGGGACGAAGAACGACCATTCCAGTGCGAGTGTTTTCGGAAGGGTGTTGCCGAAATCGACGAGAATGTCAATTTCCTTCCAGTTTCTGCTGTCGTTGAAGAGGTAGCAGTTGCGATCCCCGGTCACGCGGATGACGGGAGAGAGTGTTCCCATGCGTTTGCCGTTTCGGTCGAACTGTACAAAATTGAGTCCGATGCCCTGACCCTTGTATTGTTCTGTCCGATAGGAACAGCGGAGACGCATTCGGTAGGGTCTGGAAAAAGAGCCGGAAGGATTGATGGAAAACTGGGGGGAAAGAACCGATTTTTCTGTTCCGGTCTGGACGACCAGATTTCCATTGCGGATGACCAGTTGCGGCTTAGACGGCGTGTTCTTTGCTGTCGGGATATACCAGCTGCGGGCGGTTTCCGAGGCGGTGAGTCCTCCATGCAACAGAAGCAGCATACAGAGAAGAGAGTAAAAAATCGAAAGTTTCATCAAAAAGTTTCTCCTGAGAATCTTATAAAAAATTATATTTGTTTTGATTTGCCTGAATATACGCTTTGGAAACAGAACCGGCATGACCGTCTCCGTAAAGGAGGTTGAATGATCCCAGATGCGGTGGCGTGAGCGGAGCAATATACCAGTAATGAATGGAATATTCGGAACAGAGTATGTCGGAGGACTTCATTTTCGGGAGAAGGACGCTTGAGGCTTCCGAGGTTCCTGTCCCGCGGAGCTGCCAGCTGGAGCCGATGTTGCTTTTCAGGGAATTCATCGTATTCCTGTTCCAGTCCATTTTGATGTCTTCCGCATATTTGCCGCTGGAAAAGTGTTTGTGGGATTCGCAGTAGAAGTACTGCGGAGTTGGCAGATATTTGTTCTGATAATGCAGAGCGAGTGTTTTCCAGTGAGTTCGCCGGAGATTGTTCTGCATATCGGTTTCATCGGTGTAGTTCGGCCAGATCATCTGGTTGAAATCCTCCGCATAGAGGACACAGCTCTGTCCGATTGTTTTCTGATTGGAGAGACAGCGGACCTGCCGTCCTTTTTCCCGCGCCTTGTTCAGCGCGGGAAGCAGGAGCGAGACAAGGATAGAGATCACGGCGATGACAACCAGGAGCTCTATCAGCGAAAAAGAGAGTTTTTCCTTCATTTGAAATGCTGTTCCTTTTTTGAAAGTCTTCTGTGTCAGCGGCATTGTTCCGACTTTTGCACGCTGGGGGTTTTGTTTACCGTTAGCCTGTATCTTCCGGGAAAGATGCGGATGGTTCCGCCATCCACTCGGATCGTTTCCCCGTCGATTCTCCAGCAATTCTGAATGGGATGGAGAGTGAACGAGAAATCCACCATCCGATCCATCGTCCGTGAGACCGGCGGTTCCTTCAGGCAGTTCACATATCGGTTCGCCATGGAACGGTAGGTGCGTCCGCGGGTCGGATCCATCAGAAACTTGTGGTCGGGGAAGAGTTCCAGTTCCCATTCCGTATCCGAGAGTTTCCGGAGAACGTAGCAGCCGCTGCCGGAGGATTCCGCATAGCGGGATTTGCCGCGTCCGAGGATTTTGTTCAGCGCGGACGGATTGTCAAGGACTTCGTCGCAGTTCCCGGAATGGATGAAGCACTCGGGCGAACGGAAGATGACGAGATCGTTCTCTCTGCGGATTTTGAAATTTTTTCCGTTCCATTCTTCGGGGCCGCATTCCACGGCGCACTCTTTTTCGTTGGAGCGGAAGATCTCTCCTGCGGCGGCGAATGCGGCGGCACGGGCGGGGGTATGTTCCATATTCAGAAAATGCACGAGCCAGCCCGGATTCCAGGGGGCGATTCCCGACGGCGTATAGGTGAAATAGGACGCCATCTGGATTCCGGTCTGCGCATACATGGCGGCGATGGCGGCAAGAGGATAGCCGGTAGTGGAACCGGTTGCGTCGAATTCGTAGGAGATGCGGGCAAGACGGGACTGCGGCGCCTTTTTGAACCGGTCGAACCAGCGGGTGGCCAGTTCCAGATGGTTGGCGCTGTCGGTGTTGACCGCATCGAAGAGTCCCGAGGCATTCAGGTAGGTTCCGATGGTGGCTGCTTCGATCGGCGCTTTTTCGAAGACGGGTCTCAAATCCTCGTCCGGCAGTCCGGAATAACTGATGAATTGGGCGCGAATGACATTATCCCCAAAGGAATCCGTGATGATCGGCCAGAGAGATTCGAAATAGTGATTCAGGATATGGGCGCGGAATTTGGAGAAGCAACGGTCGAAATCGGGTTCTTCCGGATGCGCTCCGCGGAACTCCTCCCAGAGACGGACCAGTTTTTTCCGTTCCGCTCCCCGGGAATAGGTGGCGGCGGACATCCATTCCGGGGTCAGTTCCAGATCCTTTTCCAGCTGCCACTTTTCAGGATAGCGAGGTTCGTTGAACAGTTCGAATACGATGATGTTGGAATACTCGTTCATGCGTTTTCCACTGACAGTGCTTTTCCGTGAGAAGAGTCCGCGCAGATAACGGGCCTGACAGTCGATGGCATCCTGGTCCCAGAGCATTGCGTCGCAGGAGAAAAAGTTGGTGAACCCGAATGCTTCCTGGGCACCGATGTGCCAGTAGGCATAAAGTTCCTCCTGCCGGATCTGATTGGCGACCGTGTTCCACCAGACGGTCGGCGAGAGCATCAGATAGATCCCTTTTTTCGAACACTCTTCGATCAGATAATCCAGAATTTCGAGATTTTCGTTTTCAACGATGTTTCCCAGTCGATCTGTGATTTCCCGTTCATAGAGATGCATCCGGATCAGGTCGATGCCGAGAATTTGAAAATGGCGGAGATCCTCGTCGATGATTTTTCTGTGATCGAGTCCGAGTTCTTTGATGTTGAAGAAATTATGGTTGAACGGCACATAGTAGTTGACTCCCCAGAGTTTGACCGTTCGATTTTCGGCATCGTAAATGATTCCCTCTTTGACATGAAAGGGGGGACGGTATCGCCATACTGTCTGCATTGTCCTCTATCCTTTTTGACGAAAATTCTTTTTAGTTGTTGTTTTTAATTATACACTATTGTACCCTTAAAGACAAGAGGTCTTTTTTATAAAAAATGTAAAAAAACACTTTTTTGACTGTTTAAAATCTGAAAATATGCTCGAAAATTTGTTTTTTAAGGGACCGTATACATCCTTTATTGATGCAAAAACTTATTTTTAATGGAACATTTTTTATTAATGAACTTGAATTTAAGGGGACATGTTGTATACTATCTGGAAAAGATACGGAAGGATGCTGATACCCCATGAGACCGCCAGTCAAACGGATGGAAATCGCCGGAATTCTGAGGAGGGAGATCTGTTTCGGGCAGTATGCGAACTGCAATCGCCTGCCCGTGGAGCCCGAATTGGCGCTTCGTCTCGGCGTTACGAGAAAGACGTTGCGCAGCGCGCTGGATCTGCTGGAAAAGGAGGGGATTGTGGACCGTATTCCGGGAAAAGGGACGTTTCCTGTCCGGCGGAATGCGGAGGAGAATCGGAATATCTTTCTTCTGCTTCCCTGTTCCGATTATTTTCTGAAATCGGATTATCAGACACGGACGATTATTCGGGAAATTCTCAGCGGCTGTCTTCAGGAGGCGTGTCTCCGAAAGGCGCATGTTATTACACTTCCCCTGACCACGGATAATAAAATTGAGAATTTTGACCAGACAATTCTGGATCGTCTTCCGGACGGCAGCCGGATTGTATTCTACAGCAACTGGTATGCTCCGATTTTTCCGTTGTTTCTCCGTCGGAGATTCCGAATCGCTCATATTCATCATCTGACCTATCAGCATTCGGAATTGAAGCGTTATGTCGATCAGTGGATCTCCTGCAAGGCGGATGTCGCGTCGGGGGTTCGGAAGCTGGTTGCACGGTTTGCGGAACAGGGATGTCGGCGGATTGCTCTGGCGACCAGTTTTCTGGAAAATGAATTCAATCCATCGAAATCCGGTTATCTGCAAGGGGTTGGAGAGCTTGCGCAGGAGAGTTCTCCGCTGATGTGCGACATCGGGGGGATCGGGGAGGCTCCGATGCTGTTTGTCGAGCGTCTGCGTCGTTTTTATGAGGAGACCCGGTTCGATGCCCTGATCTTCGGGCTTCATGATTCGCTGGTGCTGAACTTTGCGCAGTCTTTGAACCGGAATCTCGGTCTGCCGGAAAACGTCGCGATTGCCACACTGTTTCCTTATGATTACAATAATAAGTTTATGTCTCCGGTCCCCTGCATGAGTTTTCAGTATGAGTCCATTGGGGTATTTGCTGTGCAGAGTTTGTTCCAGGAACAGTACACACCGCAGGAGATTGTGTTTTCCCCCCGGATTGGACTTCCCGAGTGAGGAACGGTTCGCCCTGAGAGGAAGGGGAGGAGATGGGATTTCCGTTTCAAACGGAAATCCCGTTGGAGAAGTTCCTTTATTGTTTCGCGGAGAGTTTCGTCTTCCGGACGGACTGGATCTTTTTTCCGGTTCCGAATTCAACGTCATACAGATGTCCATCTCGTGAGCGCAGACGGAATTTTCCGCTCCAGTTTTCCGGAACGGCAGGCAGAAGATCCGTTTTTTCGGAATGGCTCTGAAGAAGCATCTCCTGAAGAGCGGTGGTGTTTACGCCCGGTGAGTCCAGATAGGGCGCATCGGAAACTCCGAAACGGCTTCCGGTGAGTCCTTTCCCGGGACTGTTCCAGCCGCCGTAAGGATAATGTTGCTGGCGTTTCGCATGTTCCAGTACAATTTTTACGGTGTCGGGCAGGTGCAGACGTGCCGCCTGCACACCGCATTGCGACCAGCCGGCGCGGTTCGGATAGTTCCTCATGCGGAAGGTCCGGACCATGCGTTCATATTCCGCGGCGGGACTGTATGCGTCGATCACGGCGAACGGATAGATGGCATAAAGTTCCGGATTCTCCTGATTGTAGGAGCCTTTGTCATCCAGAAATTCGCGCAGGGGGGCGTAGACATCCGCAGGAACAATGACTCCCTGCTGTTTTTTGGGCTTGACCTGGAAGCCAAAGGGCAGTTCCGGCAGATGCTGATACCGCTCCCGGACCGTTTCCAGCAGAACCGCTTCGAATCCGAATCCGGGGCCGTGTTTCAGAGCGGCTTCAAAGACCCGTCGGACTCCGGCAAGATCCGGAGCAGGATCGCGGACCTTGCGGAACTGCTCGATCGAATCCGAGGGTTCCATGTGATACAGTCCATCGGGACCCTTTTTCAGGAACGTGACCAGAAAGAGCGTGATTTCATGGAGCCAGGGGGAGAAGATCTCGCTTGCGAACTGCGGATCGCCGGTGTAGCGGAAGTAGTCGTCCAACAGACAGATCCATTCCGCGGCGGCAGAGTGAATGTGCGTGGTGTAGCCGCCTTTCCGGGATTCGAGGCGCTGATCGTATTGTTTTTCCAGAAGTTCACGGGTGACGGGAGTGGTCACATGTTTCTGTGTTTTTTCCAGAACGCGGGTCGGGAGCCATTCCGGAAAGTAGATGCCGACTTTACCGAATTTGGCTGTATCCTGCTGGCGGTAATCAAAATAGGAGTCATAGAAGTTGATCTGTCTGCGCCAGATTTCCGGATGGTTGGCCGTACCGAGGGGCCAGGAGATTTCGCGCTGGTTCTGGAACCAGTAGCCGTGTCCCCAGGAGATATTGTCATCGCGAACGCTTCCGAGTCCTCCGCTGAAGCGCGGCGGATAGACTCCTCCATGCACACCGGCCAGACTGTACAGATTGACGAACCAGAGTTTATTCAGGTAGTCCGCATCCGGATCGCCGCGGAGGACGATGAAGGAACGCGACCAGAACTCCCGCCACCAGTTTTCCTGCTGCCGGATGATTTCCGGTGTTTTCATGACTGCGGTCTGAACAGCGGCAATGTCGATGGTGTTTCCGAAGGTGACCGTTTCCGCCGTCACAAAGAAGCGGTAGTTCCGCAACGGAGCGGCGGATTTCGCGGAAATCGAATGGGAATCGCGTTCCGCCGGGAGGAGTTTGCCCTGATCCAGAGCGATTGCAAGATGGAGGCTCCGTCCGTAAATCAGATCGGTCGGCGAGGGCTTTTTCCCATCGGGGAGAGGGCGCCGATTGCTTTGCAGAAGATTGGTTTCCCGGCAGAGAATGCGTCCTTCGACAAGATTCAGAATCTGCGGAGTCCGGTGATTGAAATAGAGAATGGAGGCTTTGGCTGGAGTTTTTCTGCCGTCTTCGACCTCAATCAAAAGCGTGTTCTTTCCCATGATGCCGCGGATGACGACTTTCACGGTTCCTTCTGCGGTTCCGAGTTCAAATCGGAGACATCCATGATACAGATCCAGTTCCTGCCGGAACCGTGTCAGCGAATCCGCTCCGAGTTCAGGAAAGAGCCGGATCCTGCCCGGAGAGAGCGGCAGGGGGGAGTAGTGATATTTGACGGCTTCATGACCGAAGAAATCGTGTTTCCCAAGCTGAAGTTCGATTCCGTTTCCGAATCCCGCCATCGCTTTGAGATCGCCCGACCCGACCGGCATGACATAGGCGGGATCGGCATCGTAACGGTCGAATACAGGATTCAGCTCCTTCATTCGGTCTGTGACATCCGACGGGATGGTTCCTGCGGAAAGGAGCGCCGCAGCGAATACGGCGCATCCGGCGATGAGACTTTTATTCATAGGAAGGCACGACTCCTTTCTCTGTTGTTTTCCATTGAAACTGTTTTGGAATTTTCATGGGGATAACGATTCCCCGGCCGGATTCGCCCTGATCCGTGAGTTCATATCCGGCGCTGACAAGTCGTCCGCCGGAAAGACGGATCGTGTTTCCGTTTTTCAGCGTCAGTTCGAAGCCGTCCGGAAGGCGTTTCCGCGATACGACGGGATTCTCGCCGCGGAACGGGACAATAACCGTATAAAGCGTTTTGCTTCCCCGGCTGTTCCATTCGGTGAAAAGCTGAACGGCGGGAGTGAAGATCCATGCTTTCCGGTCCGTCAGTTTCGCGACCCATCCGAGAATCCGGTCTTTTCGGAATATACCGCAGTGGGTGGAAAATTGCAAAGCGTCGATTCCGTAAAAGTAGAATGCGGCGTTGACGGAATCGCCCGGACGGGTTGTGACGACGCTGTCGGAATGAATCCGCAGAAACTCCGGTTTGAATTCGGGCGCGAACAGCCAGCTCTGCGTGAAGCGGTGTTCCCGGAGGGAGTTCACTGTATCGCGGATGAGGAAAATTCCTGCGGATTTGATGAGGATCACGGCACGATTGTGGGTGACATCGTCAATGACGGTATCATAGGGTTTCCGGTCAAAGACTGTGACATTGGCACCATCCCGGTTGAAATTCCATCCGGCATATTTTCCCTGATACTTGCCTTCGATGAAATCAAATTCACGTCCGGTCAGGAAGCGGTTGGGGAGGGGCGTTTCCCAGACTCTTGGAATTTTTGCATCGAGTTTGACTTTCTGTCCGAATCCGTCCACGCTGATCGAGTTGTGCGCGGCGGTGGAGTTCCAGTATTCGTTCATTTTCGGATCGGGATGATACATTTCTCCGCCGGAGTTTACGATAATGGCCTGACCGAGAGCATCAAGTTCGATTCCGTTTACCCCTTCGCGCCAGTGGCCGTTTCCGGGACGGGAGCTTTTGAGAAATGCGTAGAGAGCATTTTTATCCCATCCGTTGCGCAGGACGCTCCAGCCGCCGAACGGGAATGTGATGCTCTGAAACGCCGGAGGGGTGCCGCGTCCTTCGTAGACAAAATCGCGGATCTGTCTGGAAAGCGGGAGAATGGAAAAATCCGAGATCAGTCCGGCGGAGCGAGCCTCATTGGAGCCTTTGAAGAACTCCGAGCTGCTGGAGAGTCCTGGCATGGATTGACGTGCTTTGCCGTAATCGCGCCAGGTGTTGTTTTTTCCGGCGATCGGCAGCGCGCCGTTCGGCTTGGCAAGGGAGTGGAGGAAGTAGCAGCGGTTGCGGTAGATTTCCTCCAGACGTTTCCGGAGGGGGAGTTGTTCTTCCGGGGGAAGCTGGCGGAGAGCCGTCATCATCTCCTGAATTTTTGCGGGGAGATCGGCGTTGTAATTGAAGCTCTGTTCCATATCGCTGCCGTCGGGGAGAATTCCGCTGTTGAGGACGTTGCGGAGTCCGGTTTCCCGCCAGCGCGGAGCGTCGCGGAATTCCGGGAGGGCGCTGCCCAGCAGGAAGAGCTGGATGGCGCAGTGCTGGCGCTGATTCGGGAGCCACTCTTTTGTCGCCAGCTGACGTTCCGCTGTGCCTGCTTCGTATTCGGTGATATGGAGAAGAATTTCTGCGAATTTCGTGCTGTCGATCAGTCCGGCGGCTTCGCTTCGGCGGCTGATCGCGTTGAGTCCCTGGAGGAACGCCTGGATGCGCCAGCCGAGGTAGAGAGGAATATCGCACCATTGAATGGAGTTCTGCGGAAGACGAGTCCGATATTCTTTGGCCTTGCGGATGGCGGCATACTGTTTCGGCCAGTGTTCGGCGAAGTCGGCCCAGTAGCCGATCCATGCGTCGAGATATTTGACATCGCCGGTCTGCTTGTATTTTTCGGCGAGCTTGTTGGTCCACTGCATGGTGGAGAGATCGCGGACGAGGAGATCGTACCCGTCATCGGGGAAGCGGAACCACTGCACCTGACCGGGAAGTCCGATGACGGCTCTGGTATCGGTGAATTTCCCGTATTGACGAGTCGTTAGAATTCCATGAAGAAGCTCATCGGCGCTGGCAGGTCCGTGCAGCCAGAAATAGAGTTTCCGGATTTCCGGCGTTTTGGCGATCCGGTTCAGAAGCTCCTGTTTGAAGCGGTCGAAGTCCGCCTTTTTCTGCGTGGAGGTCCCGCGATTGCCCATGGAGAGTTTTTGCAGAACGCGATCCTGAGCTCCGGTTTTCCGGGATGGTGCATTGTCAGTCTGTTTTGCCGGAGGAGTGCTGCTTCCGGATGTTTTGACTGGCTGGATGTCTGCGACAGAGCACCCGGCTGCGAACAGGAGGATTCCGGCGGCGAGGAGTGTATTTTTCATTGAATTAATCTCCTTTTTTACTGTATTTTTGTGCGGCGCGCGTTCCACGGACTCTTATTTTCATACTGCCGGGTTCCGGTGGGATCGCCTTCCTGACTGTTTTTGAGTTCGACGTGTCCATCGGTGAACGCGTAATTGTAACGGAACGGACCGTGCAGAGCGGGATCGCCGGCCCATTGTTTTGCGGCATTCTGGATGGATGCGTTGGAGGTGTATCCCAGTGTGTTTGTATTGTGCGCCATCTCAACGAGGGTGAAAGTCCTGGTCGGGAACTTAATCATTCCGCTCCGGATCGCTGCGCCGGAACCGTAGATGCCGGGATATTTGTTGTAATCGGCAGAATTGGAGGTGCCGCGTGTCAGAGCGTAGGTCCGGCGGTAAAGATTGGCTCCATAGGAAGAGGCGCCGGCACGGTCCGCGGGGCAGAGATAAAGATTTGCCGAGCCCTTGATCTCGACGAATCTAGCCGCTTTTTCAGATGCGGAAAGCCTGGGACTCGGTGCATAGTCATTGATGAGGTCATCCCAGACCAGCATGGGTTCGCCTGTCGGTTCCGGATTGGCAATGTGGGGGAAGTAATCCTCGTGATCCATTCCGTATTGATTCAGTCCCATGGCAAGCTGTTTCTGGTTTCCGGCGCATTTGATGGTCATGGCCTTTGCGCGGGCTCCGTTCAGAGCAGGGAGCAGCATCCCGGCGAGGATGGCGATGATGGCAATGACGATGAGGAGTTCTATCAGTGTAAATTGAGTCTGTTTCATGTTCAGTTCTCCTGAATGATTTCGGGATCGAGTTCGAGTTTTGTCAGAGGTTCGTTCCGGTTGTCGATTCTCCAGAGGAGTCTGCGCACGGCCTCTCTGCCGATGCGTTCCGGCTGGATATCGACGGAAGCAGGCCGGGGATTCAAGTTCTTCAAAAACGCCAGTTCATTGTTGACTCCGATGATTTCGACATCTTTACCGGGAACAAGTCCGTAGTGCGGCAGAGTCTGGTAGAGTCCGAGCATGATGATATCGACCGGAGCGAAAATGGCGGTCGGCAGAACAGGGAAGGTTTTCATTTCTTCCAGAAGAGTTCCGAGCTCCCGGACATTTGCCAGCTGAGTTTCGCCGGTTTCGACGATCAGTTCCTTTCCCTGAAGCGTTTCCAGACGGCCTCCCTTTTCCAGAACGGTCCGGCAGAAACTCTCTTCGCGCCGGGGAAAGGTGGAACGGATGCAGAGGAAGACGCGATGACCGCGATTCCAGAGATATTCCGCGGCACGCCGTCCGACAGCATCGTCATTGTAGGTGATGTGATCAAAGAAATCGTTTTCACGCGGCAGTCCCATGATTCGGACGCAGGGAATCTCGCGCAGGGCGCGGATGAATCGGGGATCCTCGCCGGAGAGGGCAAAGAGAATTGCGCCGTCGATGCGTGGCGGAAGTTTGGAAAAGGGCTGTCCGCATTTGAAGTTGCGGAGGATCATGTTGTAGTCGTGTTCGCTCAGCTCCTCCTCCACGCCGCGGATGACGCGGGAGTAGATCGGCGCGTTCAGAACCGTGACCGGAAGACGGGAGAGAAGAGCAATCTGCATCTGCCGGTATTTCCGACGGCGGATGGTTGTATGATTCTGGCGCAGATGGAACGGTCTCAGTTCGAATCCGAGGCGCTCGGAGGCCTCCCGGACTTTCCGGACCGTCTCCGGGCTGATCTTCGGATGGTTGTTGTTGACGCGCGAGACCGTGGCAGGCGATACTCCCGCCTCCCGCGCGATTTCCAGAATGGTGATGTTATTTTTCATCTCCGATCCTTCTCCTGTAATTGAAATAAAGCAGGCCGCCTGTAATCAGGGCAACTCCGCCGATGAACAGAAAACTGATTCTTCCCGCCGCTCCGTTCGGAATGAACACTCCCAGCAGAGTGAGCGCGCCGTATGCCAGACAGAGCATTCCGAGCATCCGGAACTGCATGGAATCGGTATTTTCATGTTCATCGGAGTCTTCCGTGACGGGTGTATTCATATCCTGAAAGAAGGCATCGACCTCCTTCTTTCTCTCAGAGCTGATCTTTCCGGCGAAGAAGCGCGACCCGAGAAACCAGATGCAGGAGATGCCTGCCACCAGAAAGATCATCAGGGAAAACTGCAGATCTCCTGCTTCCTGTTCCGTCAGTTTGCGCGGAATTCCCAGGAAGGTTGCAATCTCCTGAATCGGCAGCTGGTACTTGACCAGATACGCCACCAGAAGGCCGACGACAATCGTGCTCCACGCTGCCCATTGAGGCGTTTTCCGCACGAAAATTCCCAGCACCAGCGGCATGGTCAGCGGAATGGAGATCAATCCCGCGAGCAGCAGGGTCAGTTCAAAGAGCGGCAGTTTCGACACCTCGGAAAACCAGATTCCGAGCAGAATCATCAGCACTCCCAGCACCACGGTGGCGATTCGGGCGAAGAGCAGCAGTTCCCGGTCATCCGCCTGCGGCCGGATCAGCGCCAGATAGATGTTCCGTCCCGTGATTCCGCTGATCTGGTTCAGTGAGGTGTTGACCGAAGACATCGTTGCGGCAAAGATTCCGCATGCGAGCAGTCCGGTCAATCCCGCCGGGAACACCCTCATGCAGATTGCTACATAGGATGCTTCTTCCGGATTCCGCAGATACGGAAATTCCGCGGTGATGTCGGGAATCACAAACGATGCCGCCATCGGCGGAATGAACCAGAACAGCGGGCCGACAATAAAGCCGAAGGCCACCAGCAGAGCCGATTTTCGCGCGTCCCGGTCGCTTTTCACAAACAGAAAACGGCTGGCGCCCGCCGTCAGATTGATTGCGCTGAAAATCTGATTGAAGAAGATTGCGACCAGCCAACATATGACAATCTGCGGAGAGAGCGTTTCACTCCAGTTGAAATGATAGCTTGGGATCTTCTCGAAGAATCCGCTCAGTCCTCCCACCTCCGGCATCCGCAGCACCAGAACCGCCGCGACGATCGTGATGGACATGACAATCAGCGCCTGTACAAAATCCGAAGCCGCCACCGCCCAGCTCCCCCCCGTTACCGCCAGAAACGTGATAAGCAGTCCCATGACCCAGATGGAGCCGTTCACGCTCATGCCCAGAATCGGCGCAAGAAAAATCGACAGCGTATAGAGTCCGAGTCCCCCGAAAATAAAACTGATGATCGTGTTGTACCACGCATAAACCTGTTCTGATCCTTTCCCGAATCTGCGCCGGACTGCATCAATCGGCGTGATGACGCGCATCCGCCGGAAGCGATGAGCAAAGAAAAGCGCAATCAGCAGATATGCCACCGCATTAAAGGCAAACAGCATGATCAGCAGAGTTCCCGTCTTATAAATTTTTCCCGCGCATCCGACAAAAGTCCACGCGCTGAACGTTACCATGAAATTCGACGCCCCGGAGAGATACCAGCTCATGGAACCTCCTCCGCGCAGAAAGTCGCTCGTATTCTTGCAGACATTCCGGAAATACACACCGATCCCTGCCATGAATACCACAAAAACTGCTATTACCGCATAGTCATAAAACCCGATCATTGTTCGAATCTTCTCCTTTGTTTGTTTTCTCTCTTTCATTATACAACAAAAGAAAAAAATAACAATATGCAAATTTTCTATTTTATGCAAATAAAATTATAATATATTAATTATAAAGTGTTTATGTATAGTGAAATTTATTCATAAATGAAAGAAAAAACAGGAGCCTTTGCAGGAAACGAAGTTTTATGCAAAGGCGTCAGAAGTTTAGGGAAAGAGGGGAGCGCGAGGGGAGAAGAACCGCTTTTCAAAGCGGTTTGCTCCTCTCGCATTTTTTATAAAAAGCGTTTCGTGCTATGCACGACCAGCGTCTCGCCGCTGGACCGCGACAAGGACACAGTCCTTGACCCGAGAAAAATGCTGGCGCATTTTTCCGTCCTTGGAGATTTTACCGGCAGGCTGTTTTGTGCAGAGGAGAGAACCGCCTTTCCAAGCGGTTTTCTCCGTTTGCATTGATTGAATACAGATTATTTGTTCAGGGAAACGTAATGTTTCTGGATTTCGGGAGTGCGGACCGCGATGTTCGCGAGGTGGTCGCCGATGTGTTCCAGTTCCCAGAGAAGTTCAATAAAGATGACGCTGCTTTCGACGGAACATTTTCCGGCGTTTCTACGCGAGACATGTTCCATTTCGTACTGTCGTGTCAGCTGATTGATTTCCCGTTCGTTTTCCATGGCGATGTTGGAGATTTCCGCATCGTTTCCTGTGTAAGGAATTTCATTGTCGGTTTCGTTCATCATAGCCTGGAGAGCGGGGGAATCTTTCCGTTTTGTGTAGTCCTTCTCGTACTTTTTCGCGAGCTTGTTGATGCGGCGTTCGCTTGCGAGAGCGGATTCGACACTCTCATGATTGGTGCTTCCGAGAGCAAGAGCAACGTTTTTCGCCTGGAAGTCCAGCAGTTCCCAGAGAGTGTTGAGATCCTGACGGGCGACATCGGAGAGCTTCACGTTTGCCTTTGCAAGACGTTTTGTCAGTTTCATGATTGTTTCCGTATGATCCGCGATGCGTTCCGCGTCATTAGTGCAGTGCATGAGCAGGGGAATCAGGTCTGACTGGTGCTGGGTCAGATTCTGGCGAGTGATCTGCACCAGATAATTGGTGACATCCGCCTGCATTGCATCGACTTTCTTTTCGCGCTCCTTGAGTTCCTTGAAGCCTTCGGGATCGACGGTTGCCTCAATGAAATAGCGGTTGACCGCCTGATCGATCATGGCCCAGGAATCCTGCACCATCCGCCGGATTTCGACGACGACCTGTTCCAGTGCAATCGTCGGAGTTGCCAGCAGGTGCGGTTCGAGCGATTTTGTGCTGGTCGAAGCCGTATCGCGGATCGGCAGCAGTTTTTCGCACATCAGGGTAAAGAGTCCCATGACCGGGAAGATTACTGTCACCGCAAGCACGTTGAACATCGTATGCGCCATGGCGATGTGGCGTTCCACGTTCTGAGGAATTGCCGCGAAAACGTCGCCCGGCGTCATATAATTGATGAAATAGAGAAACACCGGGATTTTATCCGGTCCATACGGAACGTAGAAGAGAATCACCATCAGAATCGTTCCGATCAAATTGAACATGAAATGCGCGAGAGCCGCCTGTTTCGCCACGCGGTTTGCGGCGAGGGAGGCGAGGAACATTGTGATGGTCGTTCCGATATTGGTTCCGAGCAGCAGCGGTACTGCCGTGTAAAAGTTGATCAGTCCGCCCGCGGCAAGCGCCAGAACGATACCCATTGCGGCGGAACTCGACTGGATGATGAAGGTTGCCACCATGCCGATGGCGATGGCTCCGAGAACCGCTGCGATCGGCATATATCCCTGCGGTGTGACCGGTGCGCAGTCGAAGAATCGGAAGAAGTTGACGAACGTCGGGAAGTTGCCCAGCGTTTTCAGCTCCGTGCTCATCATTTCCATACCGAAAAAGAGCATACCGAATCCGAGCACCGTTTCACCCCATCCCTGAACGACGCGCCGTTTGGAGAGAGCCATCATCATGAATCCGATTGCGACTGCGGGGAGGGCGAGTCCGCTCAGGTTGAACGAGATGATCTGCGCCGTGACGGTTGTTCCGATGTTGGCTCCGAAGATGATTCCGACCGCCTGTTTCAGCGTCAGAAGACCGGCATTGATGAAGCCGACCACCATCACGGTGGTTGCACTGGACGACTGAATCACTGCCGTGACCGCGGTTCCTGCAAGAATGGCGACAAATCCGTTGCGGGAGAAGAACTGAAGCACCCGTTTCATATTTTCTCCGGCGATCTTCAGGAGTCCGTCGCCCATCATTTTCATACCGAAGATGAAGAATGCCAGTCCTCCGATCACCGTGATGATGACGGTTGTCAGATCCACTCCGAGAACGCGGAACTGACTTGTCCGCAGGAAGTATCCGCTTTTCGGGTCAGCCACCTCGACACCGATCCTGTACTCTCCGGTTGTTTTCCCGAGCCGGACCTGTGTGGATGCCACACCGTTCCGATTCGTGAGAGCCGAGTGTGTATTCACTTTAGCCGTATTTTTCCGTTCCGGACTGGAAAGGACCGAGAAATAGACAGGGACATTTTCCGCCGGTTTTCCATCCGGACGCACAAGTGTGATGGAGAGCGGTTTCGGCAGATATTCTCCTGCGAGTCCCTCCTGTTCGGCGCCGTCGAGTCTGGCACCGACGATGAAGCGGATCGTTTTGCTTTTATCTTCTGCTCCGACCGGTGTGATTTTGAGATAATTATCTCCGGTCTCCGTTCCAGCTTTCACTGTGACGGAAACGGTTCCGGAGACATCGGTTTTTGCAACGTTCGGTTCGACGGTAAGCCGGGATCCGTCAACCGGAGTGAAGAGAATCTCCTGTCCGGAAACTGGCAGGAGCTTGGAATCCGGTCTGAGATTCAACCCCTTTTCCCTGCCGAGCAGTTCTACGCGGAGTTGTCTGGAAAAAGATTCGCCCGGCAGTGCGCACTGCTCGGCTCCGTCGGCGATTTTTACTTCTGCCACGGTCAGATTTTTCGAGTTGTCCCCGCAGGCGGAGAGGAGGAGCAGCAGAATCAGAGCAAGTGAGGCAAGCGTTCCGGAGGCGATGATTTTTCTCATGCAAGAAATCCCGTGTTATGTTTAGCGTTGTGTTTTTCGGACCGAATCTGTCCAAAGCTCAAGATTGATAATCCCGGTAATTTACACCCGAAAAGGCATTTTCTCAAGATACGGTCCGCATTTTTTGCGCTTTTCGGACCTTTCAGCCTTGAAAATACACGGTGAGAAAGCGGTTTACGCCGAAGCAGTCCTTTCGGATTTCCGGATTTTTCAGAAACGGAAGCCTCTCCGCATATGCGGCAAGAGGACCGGTCTGTTCCTCTCCCATTTCAAAGACAGCAATTCCTTCGGGGAGCAGATGATCCCGCAGATCTCGTAGGGCACTCTTGATCAGAGCCATTCCCTCGTCTTCCGCGAACAGGGCGATTTCCGGTTCGAAATCGCGGACCTCTTTTTGCAGATTCTGTTTTTCCCGGAACGGGATGTAAGGCAGATTGGCCGCTACCGCATTGAATTTCATTCCGGGAAACGGTTCGAAGAGGGAGCCCGGACGGAATTCGACATTCGGAAGATCGTATGCCGCAAGATTGCGTTTTGCCCAGTAGAGCGCGTCGGCGGAGAGTTCGCTGCCGAAGACGGAGACGTCGCTTCGCTCGCGGGCGATTGCGATTGCGACCGCTCCGGATCCCACTCCCAGTTCACAGCAGGTTCCGCCTTCCGGGATCCGAGCCGTCAGAAATTCGACGATTCCCCACGTTTCCGGGCGCGGAATCAGGCATCCTCTGCCGACTTTCAGGAGCAGATCCCCGAAATATTCATCTCCGAGAATGTATTGGAGCGGCTCGCCGTTCTGCCTGCGTTGCGCCATTGCCTGCGCCCGCGCGATTTCCCCTTCCTCCAGCGGACGGCGGCTGAACAGAATCTCCATTACGGGAATGGCAGTTGCCCTGGAGACGATCCATCCGGATTCCTGATCCGCATTGCCGCAGTTTTCCAGCATTTTGCAAATCTGTTTTTTCAGCTCCTCTGCTGTCATGGTTCCGCCTTCTGTTTTTATTTGATCTCCGGATCTTCCACTCTTTCCGATCCCGGTAAAATAGCACCGAAGAAAGAAAAATTCCTGCTTGTTTATTTTTTTTTTCGCATTATAATAACGGCATTATGAAGAATCCATTTCCAAGACAGGTAAAAAGAATTGGCGTTGCGGCGCCTGCGAGTTCCGCGGATCGTTCCCGTTTCGCTTCCTCCGGAGCCTGGCTGCGGGAGCGAGGCATCGAGCTGGTTGAAGGGGAGCATCTTTTTTCCGGAGCAGCGCTGCCATATCTTTCCGCATCCGATGATGATCGGGCGGAGGATCTGAACCGGCTGATTCGCGATCCCTCCATCGATGTGATCCAATGTCTTCGCGGGGGGTACGGTTCTCCGCGCATTCTGGACCGGATCGACTGGGACTCTCTCCGCCGGCGACCTCTTCCGCTGATTGGTTTCAGCGACATTACGGCGATTCATCTTGCCATGCTTGCGAAACGGGCAGGCGTGCCGGTTGCGGGACAGATGGCGGCGAATCTTTCCGAGTCCATGAAGGATCCGGCGACTTTTCTTTCCTTTCAGCGGGCGCTGGCTGTGGCATTCCTGGGGAAGAAGGTGTTTTCGGAGTCCATTCCGCTGGAAGTGCTTCAGGAGGGGGATTGCGGGGGGCGGATCGTGACGGCAAATCTGACTCTGCTTGCCGCGCTCTGCGGATCGGAATATCTGCCGGATTTTTCCGGAAGCATTCTGATTGTGGAGGATGTCGGCGAGCCGGTGCGGAAGATTGACCGTCATCTGACCCAGCTCCGTCATGCGGGAATTCTCGGACGGGTTTCCGGACTGATCTTCGCCCAGTTTACCGACTGCGGAGAGGAGGCGGTTCGCAGAGAGCTGTTTTGCGAGTTCGCCGGATTTGTCAACGGACCGGTTTTGAATGGACTTGCTTTCGGACACGAAATTCCGTCGCTCTCCTTTGTCTGCGGAGAGGAAGGTGCCATTCGGGATGGCCGGCTGCTGTTCTGAGTTCCATTGCTTACTGGACCGTCTGCCAGAGCAGACGGTTTTCCTCGAAGATCGCGGAGAGTCTTCCCGTGTCGCAGAGATACGAGAGACAGGAACGGATCGTGCTTCCGACCAGTACATACTGATTAAAATCCAGTCGCAGCGCATAGTGATCGAACACCCGCTTCAGAAGCTCTTCAAACGGGAGCGGAGTCCGGCAGAGCTCCGTGAGAAGATTCAGAATTTCCAGCACCTTTTCGCGATTTTTCCGGGCCAGCGGAACAGGCGTTTCCAGAATCGGCGCATGGGATGGAATAAAGAAGCGGCCGGCAAGTCCTTCGATCTGTTCCAGAGTGTTCAGAAATTCGGCAACATCATAGAGGAAAAAAATGTGGTACTTGTCCAGAATGTGTTCTCCGCCCATGCAGTCGGCTAGGAACCAGACCCCGTCCGGTGTTCGAAAACCGGTCATGCCGAAGAAATGGCCCGGCAGATCCAGAATCTCCATTCCGGACGGAAGATGAGCCGCAGAGAGCGGTTCCGCTTCACAGGCAGGTGCCATTAGAAACTTGTTTCTTAAAACTTTGCACGGAAAGCCTCCGTAAAGAAAGGATGGCTCCAGAGCGGGATGGCGGATGAAATCGCATTCCTTGTCTGAGGCATAAACCGGACAGGATGTGCGTTCTTTAAGATAGCAGGCGCCTCCCGAATGATCGGCATTGGAATGCGTCAGAAGAAGCGCTTTCAGATGCCACTGGTTCTGATCCAGATGTTTGAGGATTTTTTTTGCGGCATCCTTGTCGTTTCCGCTGTCGATGAGCCAGACTTCGTGCTCCGATTCGCGGAAGATGCCGATTTTTGACGGACTTTCAATGCAGAATGTATTCTCCGTAACCTGAATCAGTTCGTACATGATTTCCCTCCCGGTGTTTGCGGCATGACGGAACGGATCCCGGTCCTGCGCCGATTGTTCAGAGAAAATGTTCCAGTCTGCGGCGGCGGGGCGGACGGCGGAACGAGATTTTGCCGCTGGAGGAAAGATAAACCCCGTGGGCAAACAGCACGTCATTCAGCGACGAAGCCGCAATGTTCTGCGAAAGATGCAGCATATTCTCCTGCGGGCACTCCCGCGGTAGAGCCCGCTTGGCAACCGTGACGGACAAGTTGCGGGAGACATAGAGCAGTCCCCATCCTTCCGCCAGTTCGTTTGGATGAATCAGTCCTTCCGGAACCGCAAGGTAGAGTTCGTTTGCGACATTGGCCCTGCGGATGCGTTCGAACCGGCTTCCCCGATAGAGCGCCCGTTCGTAATCTCGGATCTTGCGCAGACAGAGTTTGTATTCCGGATTTTTCGTGCCGGAATAATTCCAGTATTCGATCTCCGGAAAGAGAACATCGGAATCTCGCAGGTGCGGTTCCCGAATCCGGATCTCCGCTTCGATCGCCTGTCTGCGCTCCTGTTCGAGTCGAAGCTGAGGAACGATCTCTTCACTGCCTGAGCATTCCGGCCAGCAGGAACTTCGCGTTGCGCGCGCCTCCACCAGCACCGTTCGTTCCGGCTGGAGCAGACGGTTCTTGCCGGGTGTGGACCAGAATGCCGCTGCATCGGCTCGGAATTTGATCAGACGGGTCGGAACACGAGTTGCCGCTGCCGTCGGAAAACCCGACGCAAGCCATGCCAGCGCCGCCCGCTGCAGTTCCCTTTGAAATACCAGAGGCTGACGGGGCACCGGACGGGATGATACCCGTACCTGAACCGGCTCCGGTGCCGGATGCGCTTCTTCCACAGGCTCCTTCCGGGAGAATTCCGAATAGACAAATTTCTGTACGACCGGTTCCTGCGGGATTTGCGGAATCTGCGAAATCTGCGGAAGAGCTTCCTGGAGCTGTTCCGGAAGGATCGGTTGCGGTTCCACCTTCGGCGGGGCGGGTTCTTCGGCAGGTTCCTGCGGAAGAGCTTCCGGGAAAGTGGAGAGCTGTTCGATGGAGGTGGCTGATTCCGAATCCGGAATCACAGGAGTTTCTGCGGAAAGAGGATCCGCAAGTTCGGAGGAAGATTCCGGAAGTTCCGATTCTGGAAGTTCCGGTTCCGGAAATTCATCAAATGCCGGGGATGGATTCAGATCATCGGCATCGTCGGTAACAGGGGAGGAGGTATCTTCCTCATCGTCTTCCAGTAAAGAATCATCCACGGGAGCGGCGATCTGCCGTCCCCCGTGGAGATTGGTATTTTCCGTATCCGCAAAGTCGAAACTTAACTGCAAATCTGCAAAGTTTTCAGACATGACGTAAATTCCTTCCAATGCGGACGTGGTTTATTTCAGTCTTTTTTGCTTTCGCGGACAACATCGAGGCTGTCGAGGCTGTCACCGATGAGCTGACCCATGTCGCCGAGCGCTTCGCCCGGTTTCAGAGCGGCAGCAACTTCTTCGCCGGCCGCCTTGAGATCATCTTCGGAGAAGCCTTCCTCAAGCGCCTTGATGGAGAGGCCGATACGGCGCTCATCGCGGTCGATCTTGATGACTCTGGCTTCGATTTCCTGTCCGAGGGAGAGTTTGTCTTTGACCTTCTCCACGCGATCCTTGCTGATCTGGGAGATGTGAACCAGACCGTCGATCTTGTGGGAGAGTTCGACAAACGCACCGAAAGCGGTGATCTTCGTGATTTTTCCGGAAACAACATCGCCGATCTTGTAGAGATCATTGATGTTTGCCCAGGGATCCTCTTCGATCTGCTTGAGACCGAGGGAGATTCTCTGCTGCTGCGGGTCGATGTCAAGAATGACGGCTTCGACTTCATCGCCGACCTTGAGCATTTCGTTCGGGTTGTTGATCTTGCGTGTCCAGGACATGTCGGAGACGTGGATCATTCCGTCGATGTCGTTTTCGATTTCGACGAACGCACCGTAGCTGGTCATGTTGCGGACTTTGCCTTTGATGCGGCTGCCGGCCGGATATTTCTCAGCCAGAACTTCCCACGGATTGCGGGTCTTCTGACGGAGTCCGAGGGAGATCTTCTTGCCTTCCTTGTCGATGTCGAGAACGACCGCCTCAACCTCTTCGCCGACACTGACGATATCGCCGGCCTTCGTGACGCGCTTCGTCCAGGACATTTCAGAAACGTGAATGAGTCCTTCAACACCTTCCTCAATCTCGACAAACGCACCGTAGGGCATGATGTTGACGATTCTGCCCTTGACCGTGGAGCCTGCCGGATATTTGGCTTCGACTTCATCCCACGGATTCTTGCTCTTCTGCTTGAGTCCGAGGGAGACGCGCTCTTTCTCATAGTCGATGTCGAGGATCATGACCTCGATCTCCTGTCCGAGTTCCAGCATTTCGTTCGGATGGGAGATGCGGCCCCAGGACATGTCGGTAATGTGGAGAAGTCCGTCTATGCCGCCAAGGTCGATGAACGCACCGAAGTCGGTGATGTTCTTGACGATACCTTTGCGGATCTGATTGACTTCCATATCTTTGAGAAGCTGTGTGCGGCGATCCTTGCGGGACTCTTCGAGGAGTTCGCGGCGGGAAACAACGATGTTCCGGCGATCCTGATTGATCTTGAGGATCTTGAATTCGTATTCCTTGCCGATGAAATCGTCCATGTTCTTGACAGGGCCGATATCGATCTGGGAGCCGGGAAGGAACGCTTCGACGCCGTTGAGATCGATAATGATACCGCCTTTGACACGGTGCTTCATCAGACCGGTGATGACACTGCCTTCGCCGTATTCGCTGGTGATCTTGTTCCAGGACTTGATGAAGTTCGCCTTCTGGAGGCTGATGCCGGGCATGCTGTTTTCGTTTTCGATTTCTTCCAGGAAGACGTCGATTTCGTCACCGACTTTCGCATCGGCCCAGTTTCTGAATTCCGCGGCGGGAATGAATCCTTCCGCTTTGTAGCCGATGTCAACGAGAACGCCGTCGTTTCTCTTTTCGACGATTTTTCCGGAGACGATCGAATTCTCTACGAATTCACTCTTCTGCTCATTCGCGAGAAGGTCATCCATGGAGATGTTGTCTGTGGAGAGATCGACGTAGCTTTTGATCTCTTTCGGTGCGCTTGCTTCTGTTGTGCTCATGTTTTCTTGTTTTCTTTTGGTTTGTTTACGATATGTTTCCAACAAATCATATTCCCGCCGATTGCGGGAACACGCGTCAAGTGTTTAAAATATTACAACTTAGGGAAAAGTCAAGGTGATGATATGAAAAATCGCATCTTCCGGAAACCTCTTCCGGGGCCTTTCCTGTGTTGAGGAGCTGCCGCTTTTCGGAAGCACTTTCTTAAATATGATTATGTCAGAAGAAGATTTCTCTTTATCGCAACCTCCTTTTTTCCTGGTTTCAGCGAGAACGGAAAAGGAAAAAGGATTTTTTTACTGTTTTGCTCTTGACATAATCAGGAAAATGTCGTATAATGTATCTCGGAAAAAAACAACGCGGAACGAATTATGAAGGACAAGATTTCACAGGTATGCGATTATATTCTCGACAAGATCGAGAGCGGAGAGTATCCTACCGGGGAGGCGATTCCTGCCGCACGGAAGCTGACCGGAGAGGTGGATGCCTCTTTTGCAATGGTTCAGCACGCGGTCAATACTCTTTCGAGTGCGGGAATTCTGCGTTCCATCAGCCGTCAGGGAACGGTGGTGCGCGAGGACTGGGCGGAGCGTCTGATGCCGAACCATCTCTTTGTTTTCAAACCGGAGACGGAGCTGCTCTGGATACCGGGTTTTCGGAAACTTCTTGCAGAAAAACTCCCGGATTTCCGTCTCTGCCGGAAATTCAATTACGGCATGTTTGAACTGCGGACAACTCTGTATGTTCAGGAGCATCGAAATGAGTATCTGGATCTTGCGCCCTACTTCAACGAGCTTTTTCCGGATTCTTCGCTGTTTTTTGACTTTCCGTTCCGGTATTTCAGGAATCCGGATGGGAGCATGTTTGCTGTGCCCTTTATTTTTTCTCCTCGCGTGATGTTCTACAATCGGAGCGTGCTGAAAAAAGCCGGCTGTCCGGAGCCGCGGTCCGACTGGCAGTGGACCGATTTTCTCGCGGCTCTGCATCAGTTGAAGCAGGGAATGCCGCCGGGGCGGATCATGAACTTCAATACTGGACCGTTTTTCTGGATCAATTTTGTGCTCCGGTGCGGAGGCGTTCTGCTGGAACGGAATCCGGAAAATCCGGTGCAGATCGACAGTCCGGAAACGATCGCCGGAATCCGTGCGGTCCGCGAACTGTATAATGTTCTGGAAAAAGAGGAACTGTATATTCCGTATTTGGATTCCTTTGTTTCCGGAAAGACTGCTTTTCTGATGTCGGAACGGGAGACGCTCTGTTATCTGAAACACCGCAAGTTCGATGACTGGGGGGTTGCGCCGCTGCCCTTTATGCCGGGCGGAAAAAATGTCATGGCGCAGGCTACCGACCTGATCTGCGTCCGGAAGGAGTGCGTCGATTCGGAAATGATCCTCCGCTTCCTTTCCTTCATGCTTTCGGAAGAGGTGCAGGATTTCATTGCCGAAGAGAAGTATGGTATTCCGATTCTCAGATCCTCCGCTCGGAAGACGATTGATCTGACCGACAGCCGCGATCTGCTGTTCCTGACCGAAATGAACAACATGTCCGGCGAATACAATCTGGATTCTCCGGAACTGATGGGGCTGATCCAGAGCGGAATCCGCCAGATTATTCTGGAACAGGAAAAGCCGCTGGAAAAATCGCTGGAACGTCTCGCGGACGCGGTCCGCATTTTCCTTGAAATCAAAAACGCTGAACCAAGAACGGCATAGGAGAGAATAAATGCTGAACCAAGAACGGCATAGGAGAGAATAAATGAGGAAAAAATTTACATTGATAGAACTTCTCGTTGTGATCGCAGTGATTGCAATTCTGGCAGGACTTCTGCTGCCGGCTCTGAACAAGGCAAGGGAAAAGGCGAATGCCATTGCCTGCACCGGGAACTTGAAGCAGCTGGCGTATGCGGCAAACATGTACGGGGAGGACAACAACAGCATGCGAAACAACGGGCCTGATGCCGTTGCACCGATGTCCCGCTTTGTTTTCGGTCCGATCGAGAAGGAGAATGCCAATCAGACCTATGTTCCTTATTTTAAAGGAAGATATGTGACATACCGCTACAAACCTGATCTGCCGATGGATAAAGTTGCTCTCTGTCCTTCCGGCAGACGTGACGGCGATCAGGAATTCGGAACGTATGACTCGGGCGCTCCGAACAACAGTTATGTCACCAATGAATGCATTACCAGCCATCTGTATGAGGGCGATGGCATCACCATTTCCGCTCAGGAGAAAGGTCGTTACTCGAAAGCGTATTACCAGGTCTCTCATCCTTCCAAACGGTTTCTGATGGGAGATGTTTCCGTGGTCGATTTTGAGACCGGTGTTTCCGCCAATATCCGGACCCGCACCAACAGCGGACACTATTTCGCCCGCCGGCACAATCTGGGCAGTAATCTTGCATTTCTGGATCTCCATGTGGAATGGCGTTCCAATGCCAATATTGTCAATGTCATAAAGAACTCCTCCTCGCTTGCTCAGGATGCGGAGTTCTTCTGGCATGATGTCACCCAGTGGCCCTGATGCGAAAGAGGAGGTTTTCAGGATGAAATACGGATGGTTGTTTGCAGCGCTTCTGCTGAATTGTGTTTTGAACGGCCTTGGCATGGAACTTCTTCCCTCGGAAGAGTGGCGCAATGCGAACCGGAAGGAAACGGAGGTGCGTTCGAGTGCCGCTTCGGAAGTCGAGATCCGGATCGTGGGAACGATGCGGAACCACGGGGCTTATCTGCTTCAGAAGAAGCTCCCGAAGAATAGCGCTTATTGTTTTTCCGCGGATGTTTCCGCTGCCAGACCGGGGATCGCTTATCTTTCCGTGAAGCTCTTCAAGGGGGGAAAGGAAAGCGCCAGACTGACTTCTCCGCTGAATCAGGTGCCGGATGGGAGGATGCAGATCGAATTTGAAACCGGAGATGCGGATGCTGTCCAGTTCCTGCTCCGGACTGTCCTGCTTCAGGAGAATATCGGAGAAAAGGTGCGTTTCCGGAACATTCGTCTGGAGGAGAAAAAACGTCTGGAACTTGTTCCCGGCTATGAGAACTGCAGTGTGTATTTGAATCGCTGCGGAGCGGATTCTTCCGGAAATTTCGAAGGGAAGGTTTTCTATCGGGAGGCCGGCAGCAGTCTCTGGCTTTCCGCGCTGGACCTGGTGTATGTTCCGCAGGAGAAAGCCGCCCGTTCCAGCGTTGTCCGGCTCCGGGAAAACTGCGCCTATGAACTGAAACTCGAACTGAACGACAACGGAAGAAAAGAGACTCTGCAATCCGCCTTTACCACGAAAAATTCAAAAGTTCCGATCGCAAGGACCATTGTTCTGAATCATGAAAATTTCAAAGGTCATCTGGTGATCCGTTCCGGTGGACGTCCGGACGGTTATGTCCGGTACACGGCGGAAAAAGGATTCGTCCTGAAAGGGGCGCCGGGGGAAAATGAGGTTGTCCGCCTGGACAATGTCCGGTATGTTGTTCTGGAAGGTTTGACGATTCAGGGGGAGTCCACCCGGAACGGCATATTCGTTTCGGGCGGTTCCGATCTGCAGATCCTGAACTGCGATATTTCCGGGTATTCCCTCGTTGGGACGCATCGCCCGGAACTGGACGGAAAGTATTATGATGAACAGCGGAAGGCTCTGAACTATCACAGCGGAATCTATCTGAAGAATACGAAAGACGTTCTGGTGGAACGCTGTTATATTCATGATCCGGCGGCTTCGACGAATCCCTGGTTCTACTCCCATCCGGCGGGGCCGAATGCGGTTATGGTGGACAAGGTCGCGGGACTTGTACTCCGGTACAACGATTTTGTCGGAAATAATCTCACCCGCTGGAACGATGCCGTCGAAGGCGGAGCGAACGGTTTCCCCGATGGCGGCCCCCGCCGGGATGCCGAGATACGGGGCAATTATTTTGCTCTTTCCAACGACGACGGAATCGAACTCGACGGCGGACAGATGAACACTCGACTGTATGACAATAAATTCGAAGCCACATTTTGCGGAGTCAGCACGGCTCCCTGTCTGCTTGGTCCCTCCTATCTGTTCAACAATCTTTTTGTGAATCCGGGCGATCAGTTCGGACAGATCAATGCCGCCTTCAAAAACAATCATTCCGTTCGCGGCTATGGTCGCGTTTACGGAATCGGGAACACCGCCGCGGGGGATTTCTGCGGGATCACTCCTTTCAACGGGTCGGACCGGCAGAGTTTGAAGGCTGTTTTCTGCAACAATCTTTTTGCCGTGGGCAGAGAGATCGTTTCAAAGGATGCTTTCCGGGACCGGCTCTTCTTTGAGCGGAATCTTTTTTGGAGTTCTCTGCCCGGAGCATCGGAACGAATGGAACAGCTCCTTGCAAAGACGGGCAAAGAGGCGGCGGTTGGCAATCTGTTTCGGAAGCCGTTGTTTTTGAATCGGGAAAACGGGAATTTTCTGCTTCGGGAATCCTCTCCCGGCAGAGGGGGCGCCGCGCTTCTGCCGAATTTTCAGACGGTGGAAAAAGCGGATATCGGCATTTCCCGTGCGTTTCCACTGCCGTACCGTCCGCTCGGATTTTACACGGATCGGAGCGAGCTGCATTTTGAGCGGAACAATCTCTCCGGAAAGGTTGTTCTGTCTGCCGATTCGACGTTCCGGGGACGATTCCGGATCCGAAAGAATTTCTCTTCGGATTTTCTGTCCGTCACCCCGGCGGAAGGAACGCTGGCGCCGGGAGAGAAGATCGTTCTGACGGTTTCCATTCACCCGGAAAAGCTCCGAATTGCCGGAAATCACAAGGCGGTCTTTCTGGTCCGGAGTGAATCGGGGCTTTCCCGTCCGGTATTTGTCACGTTCGACAATTCGAGGGATGCTGTTCTGGCCAAGTCCGTTCGGAAGAATCTTATCTATGCCGATCGCATTTCTGAACAGAAAAATGGGGAGTGCACGATTGAATTCCAGCTTCCCGTGGATGGAAGATATTATCTTTTCCTGTTCGTGAAGGAGCCTCCCTATGCCGTGAATGTGAGTCTGGATGGCGTGAATTTCCGGAAAGGGGTTCTGTATGGGCGCCGCCGCTCCGGATGGCACTGGCTTGCCCTTCTGCCGGAGAATACGCACGGAGCCAACCGGCCTTTCGAATGGAAAAAAGGTGAGAAAGTCCGTCTGCATCTCAAACAAAGATGGAACTATCGCTATCAGGTCCGGAACGCTGTCCTTGCCGTATCCCCGGAGCAGATGCTGTATGCTCCGGAAGTGGAATGAGAGATTTGAGGTTCTGCGGAATATTTTTTCCCGCATTCTCTTGAAAGTGCCAACGATGGCAATATATTGTTAAAGTTCATTCAATCAAACTAATCAACGAAAGGATTGCAAGATGAAAACAGTGCTCGGAATGCTGTTGACCGCGGGAATTGCCGTATGCTGCTCTGCGCAGACAACTATTTTTGTTGCGGGGGATTCCACTGCGGCAAACTATTCGAAGGCGCGTGCTCCCATGACCGGATGGGCACAGGTTCTGAACCATTATACGGAGAAGGGGGTTCGTGTGGAGAATCGTGCGGCGGGCGGACGCAGTACCAAGAGTTTCCGCGATGAAAAGCGCTGGGATCGGATTCTGAACGATCTCAAGCAGGGAGACTACGTGATGATTCAGTTCGGGCACAACGATCAGAAAAAAGACAAGCCCGCAGTGTATGCGGCGGCGGAGACGGATTATCGGAACAATCTGAAACGGTTCATCGCCGAAGTCCGTGCGAAAAAAGCCAATCCTGTTCTCCTGACTTCGGTTGCCAGAAGAATTTTCAACAAGCAGGGAAAGCTCTGGCAGTCCCTCGGCAAATATCCGCAGGTGACGCGGGAGGTCGCCAAAGAGACTGGAACCCCTCTTATTGACGCCAACAAACTGACCATGGACTGGCTGACCAAAGCTGGCCCCGATGCTTCCATAGCCTTTTTCACGCATGTGAAACCCGGTGAATTTTCCGGTTATCCGAAGGGCTCGAAGGACAACACGCATTTCCGTGACAAGGGAGCCGAGGCCGTTGCAAAAATGATTGTCGAGGACGCCAAACGCCAGAAACTGGAGATCAGCAAGTGTTTCAAATAAGTTCTGATTCCCGGTTCTGAAGAGGATTTCCGCATCTGAATATTTGACACTCCGGCACGAAAATAACACGTTCGTGCCGGTTTTTCTTTTTTCCGGGAGATAGACTCCCTGAATTCAGGGCAGATTCAGAAAACGGCGGTCAAGAAGATATCCCGGCCGGAGATCCGCAAGGGAATGGCGCATGTTCTGGAGAAGATCGGGAATTTCCTGTTCCATTTCCCGGAGTTTGCGTTTAAAATAGGCGCGGTCGCCGTGTTCCTCAAGCTGTTTTTTGTAGATGCATTCGCCCCGCGGAAGGATTCCGAGTTCATTCGCAGCCTCTGCTGCAAGTTTTTCCTCGACGTAGGCGAGGGGGCGGATCACACGGATGGAACCATCTTCCGAAGGAACATTCGGCCCCATGGTGGTGAGTCCTCCGCCGCGGCAGCAGCTGATCAGAAAAGAGACAGCAATGTCATCCAGATGTTGTCCGAGAGCAAGTTTCCCGCACCCCAGTTCCCTGGCGAGCCCGTAGAGTTTTCCCCGGCGCAGACGGGAACAGACAACACATGGTTTATGAGTTGTTCCTGTCCGTTCAATGACCTCCCGGACCTGAAGTCGGATGATATGATGTTCTATTTTCAAGGTGCGGCAGACTTCGGCGGTTCCTTCGGCGTCGAACCCCTCGAATCCGGGATCGAAGGTTGCCGCCGTCAGTTGAAAACGAATCGGCGCTTTTACCTGAAAATAGTGCAGAAGATGCAGGAGGAGCATGCTGTCCTTTCCTCCGGAGACCCCGATGAGGATCCGGTCATCTTCCCGGATCATGCGGTAATCCGCAATGGCGGCACCGGCAAGCCGGCAGATTTTTTGAAAATTTTTAGTCATGCAGCGATCCTGCTTCCGAAGGTTGTTCCGGCATCTGCCTGGAAAATTTCCTGAAAAATGCGGAAAAAATACAGCGGAAAGAGAGGTTTTTCAAAGAAGGTTTGCCTGAAATACAAAAAAAATTTGCGTTTATCGAAAAGAACGGGTATATTATTTGTTATGAAACTATTAGTGATCAACGGTCCGAATCTTCATCTGCTCGGTCGCCGCAAGACCGAAGTGTATGGTACCCGCACATTGGCGGAGATAGAGTCGCGTCTTCGTGAGGTGGCGGAAGAACTGAAGGTGGAGGTTGAATTTTTTCAGAGCAACAGCGAGGGCGCGCTGGTCGACAGAATCGGCGAGACTCTTTTCAACGGAACCGATGGAATTGTAATCAACCCGGCGGCGTACACGCACACCAGTGTCGCTGTCCGCGATGCGCTGGAAGCGGTGAAGCTTCCGGCGATCGAAGTTCATATAAGCAATATTCACACGCGGGAGGAGTTCAGGAACCACTCCATTACGGCTCCTGTCTGCGTGGGACAAGTCGTGGGGCTTGGTGCGGACGGATACGAATGGGCGTTCCGCGCACTGGTCCGCCGAATCGGATGCAACAAAGAGAATCCGCGCTGAGCGTGCCGCCGGAGAAAAGGCGAGCCCCATGCGGAAGAATTCGAAAGCGAGAGGCTGAAAAAAGATGAAAATCGAAGAAATCAAAACCATTGTGAAGCTGATGTCGGAGAATGATCTGACCGAGTTCAAGATCGAAGCGGAAGACATGCACCTCTGCATCAAGCGTAGCGGTCAGAATGCCAATCCGATCATTGCGCAGACCCTTTCTCCTGTTGTTGCGGCACCTGCGGCAGTATCTGCGGCACCCGCCCCTGTGGCTCCTGTTTCGGCACCTGCACCTGCGGCTCCTGCGGAACCGGCAAAACCGGGACAGACGATTGATTCCCCGATTGTCGGAACCTTCTATCGCTCTTCCGCGCCCGGCATGGAGGCGTTTGTCAAACCCGGAATGAAGGTGGAACCCGATACGACGGTCTGTATCATCGAGGCCATGAAGGTCATGAATGAAATCAAGGCGGAGAAGTCCGGCGTCATCAAAGAGGTCCTTGTGGAAAACGGACAGCCGGTCGAGTTCGGACAGCCTCTGTTTACTCTTGAATAATCCCGATACCGTCTTCTCTAAACCGGAGTTTTTTTATGTTTAACAAGGTGCTTATCGCAAACCGCGGCGAAATTGCACTCCGGATTATCCGGGCGTGCAAGGAGCTCGGCATTAAATCCGTTCTCGTTTACTCCAAGGCCGACGAGGACAGTCTGCCGGTGAAATTCGCCGATCAGGCCGTCTGTATCGGACCTGCGCAGTCCAATGAGAGTTATCTGCTGATTGACCGGCTCATCAGCGTTGCCGAAATCTGCGATGTCGATGCGATCCATCCGGGCTACGGATTCCTCGCCGAGAATGTCCATTTCGCTGAAATCTGCAAAAGCTGCAATATCACGTTTATCGGTCCCACTCCGGAACAGATGCGCGCCATGGGCGACAAAGCCTGTGCCCGTGAAACCATGCGCAAGGCCGGAGTTCCCATCACTCCCGGTTCCGGCGGAGTCATTGAAACCGAAGAGGAAGCGCTGGTCATCGCCAGAAAACTGGAGTATCCGGTGATTATCAAGGCTTCCGCGGGCGGCGGCGGACGGGGAATGCGTATCGCTCATAACGACGCCAGTCTGATTCAGGGCTTCCATTCCGCCAAGACCGAGGCGGAAAAGGCCTTCGGAAACGGCGATGTCTATATTGAAAAATTCATTGAGAATCCGAAACACATCGAAGTGCAGATTCTCGCGGATACATTCGGCAATGTGATCCAGCTCGGCGAGCGCGACTGCAGTATGCAGAGACGTCATCAGAAGCTGATCGAGGAATCTCCGTCCCCGTCGATCTCTCCGGCTCTTCGCAAAAAGCTGGGAGAGGCGGCAATCAAGGCTGCCAAGGCCGTGAAATATGTCAGTGCGGGCACCATCGAATTCCTGCTCGGTCCCAAGGAGCAGTTCTATTTCATGGAAATGAACACCCGTGTTCAGGTGGAGCATCCGGTTTCCGAGCTGGTGACGGGTATCGACATCATCAAGGAACAGATCCGGATCGCCGCCGGTCTCAAGCTCCAGTACACGCAGAAACAGGTTTCGCAGAAGGGACATGCGATTGAATGCCGGATCAACGCCGAGGATCCGTACCGCAATTTTGCGCCGTGTCCTGGCAAGATCAATTTCTATTCTGCCCCGGGCGGCTTCGGAGTGCGCGTGGATTCCCACGCTTATACGGGGTATCGGATTCCGCCGTATTACGACAGCATGATCGGCAAGCTGATTGTGCATGGGGATACCCGTGCGGAGGCGGTTGCCAGAATGCGCCGTGCTCTCGAAGAGTATGTCATTGAAGGCGTTGCGACGACGATTCCGTTTGAGCTTTTCATCACCGGAACGAAAGAGTTCAACGAGGGCCATTATGATACCGGCTTCATTGAACGGGTCATGAAGAGCGGCAGTTTTGAAAAGACAATGGAAAAGAAGTGAATGATCGGAAACGATCGTAACGGAAAACCGGAGACAGGTCATGGAAAAGGATTTCAACAACGGGGGACACGAAGGATCCGGCGTGCCGGGCGCGGTGAAGATTCATGAGAATGTGATTGCCACGATTGTCCGGCGGATCGCGTGTTCCGTGGAAGGTGTTTCCAAAATTTCCGGAAGCAGTTTTGTGGACAACATAGCGGAAATGGTCGGCAGCAAGAAGATGCACGATCGTTCGATCATTGTTGACATGGGGGAATCCTCTGTTTCGGTGGAGGTTTCCATCAATCTGCTGTACGGGGTTCAGCTTCCGAGGGTCGCGGCTGCTGTTCAGGAGGCCGTGGCAAAGGAAATTACAAAGTTGACGGGACTGAAAGTCGTGAAAATCAACATCATCGTCCGGGAGATCGAAGAACCGGCGGATGAAAGCGAAGAATAAGAGGTCGACATGGCAGCGGTGAAGAAAGTCAAATCTGTGAAATCACAGGAAAATTCGGTGGGAATGGTGAAGGTCCATGAATCCGTGATTGCTTCGATTGTGAGAAAAGCAACACTGGAGATTGAGGGCGTGATCCGTCTTGCCGGAAGCAGTCTGGTGGATAATCTCGCGGAGATTGTCGGCAGCAAGAAGATTCAGGATCGTGCCATTTCGGTTGAAATGAACGATAACTCCGTTGCCGTGGAGGTCCGTGTTGTTCTGGAATACGGCGTGCTGATTCCGGAAGTCGCGGAAGCGGTCAAGGAGTCCGTTGCCGCGGAGATCGTAAAACTGACCGGCATGTCGGTCACGCGCGTCAACGTGTTCGTGGTGGATCTGGAAGACGCTCAGCAGGATGGAATCTGACATGGAGCAGTTCAGCCAAAGCTGTAAAGAGATTTGGGGCAGTATTCTTTCATGGTTTTCCCCGGCGGAGCCTTCGCCATGGCATGAAGGGTATGTGACCGGTGTGCTGACTCTGGCGCTCCTTCTGCTTTGCTGTATGCTGATCTGGCTGGTGCTTACCCATCACAGAGCCTTGAGGGGGATTGTGCTTCCTGCTGCAAACGGATCCATTTTCATTTCGGCTCGTTCCATTTCGGATTTGGTGAAGTCTCTGGATGCGGATTTCGATGGAATTGCCATTCGCAGAGTGGCGCTTGTGGAGCGGAAGAAAAATCTTGTTATTGAACTGAATCTGATCTGTCAGCTCGGACCATCCTCCCGTAATATGCAGGAGATGATCGAGGCGCTTCAGGCGAAGGTGCTGGAGTCGCTGAAGAATGTTTTCGGCATTGCGACCGTTTCCAGAGTGGATGTCGTTATGGCCCGCGGCAAGCCGGTCCGGACAGCATTCTGAATCAAGTTTTTTCTTGCCTGATTTGTTTTGTGTATCCCATCCGCATGGATGGGATATTTTTTTTACAAAAAGGAAATATAGCTGTAATCCTGCGGCAATATTCGGGTGCTATCTTTTTCTCCAAACCGAAAGATGGAGGTAAGTGTATGATGTACTCGGAAGAAGAGATCGGCGAGCTCAAGAGATTTGCTGCCGCCTATGGATATGAGCTGGAACTGACCTGTGCGCGGGCGGAACGCGAATCCGCATCGGCGGAAGTGCGTCCGGTCCCGGTGATCCGGATGGTTCCGGAAAAGCTGCTGACCGTTCCGGATGAGAAGGCTTCCTGATCAGGATATTTCCCGCGTTTCCCTCCGCCGGAAGGGAGAGAACCCCTGCGGAAACGCATTGAAATTTTCCTCTCCGCGTGATATATTACACGCTTGATAAAACATCAGAAATCCGAGGAGAAGATTCAATGAACGGCAACAACAGTACCTATAAGAGCCCGCTGACCGATCGCTATGCCAGCGCGGAAATGAGTTTCAACTGGTCCCTTCAGCGCAAGCACTCCACATGGAGAAGACTCTGGGTTGCTCTTGCGGAATCCGAAAAGGAGCTCGGACTCAACATCACGCAGGAACAGATCGATCAGATGAAGCAGCATCTTGATGACATCGACTTCGAGGCGGTGGCAAAAAAAGAGGCTCAGCTGCGTCATGATGTCATGAGTCACATTCATGTGTTCGGTGCGCAGTGCCCGGCCGCAATGCCGATCATCCATCTCGGCGCGACAAGCTGCTTTGTTACCGACAATACGGAACTCATTCAGATGCGCGACGGCCTTAAGATCATTCTTGGAAAACTCCTCAAGGTGGCGGAAATTCTCGCGGCAAACGCGGAAAAGTACAAGAATATGCCGACTCTCGGGTTCACTCACTATCAGCCCGCCCAGTTGACAACCGTCGGCAAACGTTTCACTCTGTATCTCCAGGATTTCATTTTCGATATCGAACGGGTGGAGCGCGAGCTTGAGAACCTGCCGATGCGCGGAGTCAAGGGTACGACCGGAACACAGGCAAGTTTCATGGAGCTTTTCAACGGGGATCATGAGAAGATCCGCCAGCTCGACAAACTCGTCGCCCGTAAAATGGGATTCGACAAAACAATCGCGGTCAGCGGTCAGACCTACACGCGCAAAATTGATTACTTTGTTCTTTCCGCACTTTCCGGCATTGCGCAGTCCGCGTACAAATTTGCCGGCGATGTCCGTCTTCTTGCCAATCTGAAGGAGATCGAGGAGCCGTTCGAGAAGAACCAGGTCGGTTCCAGTGCAATGGCCTACAAGCGCAATCCGATGCGTTCGGAACGCATCTGCTCTCTTTCGCGCTATCTGATGAATCTTCCGCTCAATGCGGCGCAGACCCATTCGGTCCAGTGGTTTGAGCGGACTCTCGATGACTCCGCCAACCGGCGCATCTCTCTGCCCGAGGCGTTCCTCACTGCCGATATCATTCTTTCCCTGGTGGCAAATGTGGCGAACGGAATGCAGGTCTGGCCGAAAGTCATTGAGAATCACGTCATGCAGGAGCTTCCGTTCATGGCAACGGAAAACATTCTGATGGCGGCGGTCCGCGCAGGCGGCAACCGTCAGGAACTCCACGAGGCGATCCGCGAACACTCGATGGAAGCCGGAAAACGCGTCAAGGCGGAAGGTGCGAAAAACGATCTGCTCGACCGTCTTGCCGCCGATCCGCTGTTCGCAAAGGTGGCTCCGAAGTTCCACGAGATCCTGGCTCCGGCGTCGTTCGTCGGACGCGCTCCCCAGCAGGTGGACGATTTCCTCGAAACGGTTTTCCGTCCCGTGAAGGAGCGGCTCGCTTCCTTTGAAAATGTCAAGATGGATGCGGTCAACGTGTAATGCCGTCTCCGGCGTCCGAAACTGAACAGGCGGTCTTGCGATGGAATCGAAAAACAGCGAAGAAATGAACCTGACAAAACGTCTCTCCACCGGCGGCGCGGCTTCCCGGCGCAAGGCGGCGGAACTGATCAAGCAGGGTGCGGTCACGGTCAATGGAAAAGTCGAGACCAACCCGGCGACGATCGTCGGCCCGAAGGATCGGATCCGCATCAACGGATCCGAACTGGAGGAGATGCCGGAACACGTCTACATCATGCTGAACAAACCGCGCGGATACGTTTGCACGAATGAGGATATTCACGCGAAGAAAAAAGCTGTGGATCTCATTCAGCTGCGGAAAAACGTGCGTCTCTTCTCCGCAGGCCGCCTCGACAAGGACAGCGAAGGACTTATCATTTTTACAAACGACGGAAAGTTCGCGGATCGTCTGATGCATCCCCGCAACGAGATCCTGAAGACCTACGCTCTTTCCGTGGAACATCCGTTTACCGATGAACAGCTCCAGCAGATGGTGGACGGCATCGAAGACGACGGCGAATCCCTCAGCGCCGAAGAGGTGTTCCAGATCGGAGAACGAAAATATATGCTCGTTCTCGCCGAGGGAAAAAAACGGGAGATCCGACGCATGGTCGCCGCGTTCGGAAACGATACCAAACGTCTGGAACGTGTCGCCATCGGAAATCTCAAGCGCGGAATGCTGAAGCCGGGAGAGTGGCGATTCATGACGCGCCGCGACGTCGCTCGCATTCTCATGCTCGAAGAGGACGATCCCGAAGTGCTGGAATACAGCGTCAATCTGAAAAACAAACCGTACTACCAATATCAAGCCAGAGGCGCCAACCATGAAAGACGATTTCATCGCTCCGGACGTGTTCCCCGTAAAAAAACTCGGTCCGTGTAATTTCGAAACCCCTCTCGATTCCGACACCTGCTTTGTCCCGCCCGACGCGGAAATCCTGCTGGATCGCGAATTTACCCGTCTGCGTGCCGACTATCAGATGAACGGCGGCAAAATCTATGCCTTCGAAAAGGCCGGTCCGCGAAAACGGATTTTTCACGATCCTGCGTGGAGCAAGGCGGCCATCCTGACCGCAGGCGGACTCTGTCCCGGACTCAACAACGTCATCAAAGGCATTACCCTCACTCTGATGAAACACTATGGCGTACCGGTCGTCTACGGCATTCCCTACGGCTACGCGGGACTGAACCCGAAGCTGGGATATCGGCCGATTGTGCTTGATCCGAACGTCGTGGATGATATTCACGAGCAGGGCGGCACGATTCTTGCCTCCTCGCGCGGTTCGCAGGATACGACGCTTATGCTGGAAACCCTGGTCCGCATGGATATCAACATGCTCTTCTGCATCGGCGGCGACGGTACCCTCCGCGCTGCTCATGATCTCGCTCTGGAAGCGCAGAAACGCGAACTCAACATCAGCATCATCGGGATCCCGAAGACGATCGACAACGATATCTGCTATATGGATCGCACGTTCGGATTTGAAACCGCCGTCTATTCCACGGTTCCCGTCATCACTGTGGCGCACAACGAGGCAAAGGGCGCTCTGAACGGAGTCGGACTGATTCATGTGATGGGGCGCGATTCCGGATTCATTGCGGCATACGCCGCCCTTGCGAACACGCACGTCAACTACTGCCTGATCCCGGAGGAGAAATTCACGCTGGAGGAAGGCGAAAACGCATTTCTGCCGAGTCTGTTCAAACGGCTCCAGGCGCGCCATCACGCTGTCGTGATCGTTGCCGAGGGCGCCGGACAGGATCTGATCGACGGCGAACGCGAAACCGATAAATCCGGCAACATTCTCCATCACAATATCGGCATGTTCCTCAAGGATAAGATTCGCGAGTATTCGAAAAAGACGGGAATCGAAGCTCAGATCAAATATTTCGATCCGACCTATTCCATCCGCGGCGTTCCCGCCAACGGAACCGATGCGGTCTTCTGCTTCCTGCTGGCTCAGAACGCTGTCCATGCGGCGATGATGGGCTGCACGGATATGGTCGTCGGGCACTGGAGCGATTCCTTTACTCACGTCCCGATTGAAATGTCTACGAAGGAGCGCAAGAAGATCGATACAAACGGACTCCTCTGGCGCAGTGTCCGCATGAGCACCTGGCCGGAATACCGCTGATCCATCCCGGAAGAGAAAGCATGATCCTGCGGCGGAGCGGAAAAACCGTACTGGTGGAACAGCATCACCATGTGCTTCTGCCCTGGTGCGCTCTGGCGCGGGAGACCGGACTCCGGTTTCACGCTGTCACGCTGGATCATCACACGGATGTGCTGCCGGCGTTTACGAGATCCGCGGTAAAAGGGGATTTCGACGCCTCTTCCGAAGAGTCTGTCCGCAGAAATCTGGAGCTGCTCCATCACGATGAACACATCGACTGGGCGCTCAAATCCGGAGTCCTGGCATCTTCGAGAATCCTTTCACATGAAAATTTCACAATGCCGGCGGATCCGCGTATTACGATAAGCTGTGATCCGCTTTGGCCGTCATCCCAGGAGATTCTGGAGGGATCCGCCGCCGCCCGTTCCGCCGCCGCGCAGGTGCTGGAACGCGGATTCCTTGCGCGTCAGATCCCGGAGATCCCCGATCCGCTGATTCTGGATATCGACCTGGATTATTTTCTCTGCGATGCGGCTCTGCATCCGCGCGATCCCTCCTTTTTCCAGGAGCTGGCGGAGCGTGCGCGCCTGATTACCGTTTCCCGGGAGAGCGACTGGGTGCGTCTGCTCCGGTTTCGAGGGGAGACGATCAGCGCGGATTCCTTATGGGATTGCCTTCTGACTCTGCTTGTCTGAAGCGGCGGCGAATCAAGCCGCCATTTCCCGGCAGGGGGAAGAGGCTTCTTCGGATTCGGATTCGCTCAGGCTCCTGTTCAGCGAGCGGAAAAAGAAGAACAGGAACGGAAGCGCACTGAGAAAGGCGAAGACATCGGAAATGCTCTGTGTGAATTCGATGCCGGTCAGTCCGAAATATCGCGGCAGGATCAGGATCAGCGGAATAAAATAGATTCCCTGGCGTGTGGCGGAAATCAAAGTCGCCTGAAGCGCCTTGCCGATCGACTGGAAGAGCATGTTGGAAAGCACGATCGTCGCCTGGAGCGGCAGGGCGATGCACTGCGCCCGGAACGCCATCGCGCCGATGGAGACCACTGCCGGATCATTGACCTTGAACAGCGTAATCAGCTGCGGCGCAAACAGAAAACCAAGGACTCCCACACAGGTGAGAAACACCGTTCCCGTTTTGACGCAGAAACGGAACGATTCCTTGACCCGTTCAAAACGCTTCGCTCCGTAATTGTAGCCGACGACCGGCTGGAAGCCCTGTCCGAACCCGATCAGCATCGCCAGCAGGAAGAAGAATATCCTGCCCACAATCGACATCGCGGCAACAGCGGAATCCCCGTATGCCGCGGCGGAAACGTTCAGCGCAACCGTGGAAATGCTCGCAAGTCCCTGCCGGCAGAAGGAGGAAAAGCCTAGTTTCAGAATATCCGCGTAATCGGAAAACTTCCGCGAGATATTCCCCCACGCAAGGCGCGTGATGCTTTTCCCCGAACAGAAGCAGAACAGAAGAATGCCGAAACTGATACACTGGCTGATCAGCGTTGCAATCGCCGCCCCGGAAATGCCGAGTTTGAACTGGAAAATAAAAATCGGATCCAATGCCACATTCAGAATTCCGCCGAAGCCGAGTCCGATGGTCGAAAGAACCGCCTTTCCTTCCGAACGCAGAATGTTGTTCATGACGATGGAACCGCACATGACCACCGCTCCCATGAAGATGTATCCGGCGTAATCACGGGCATACGGGAGAATGGTCGGGGTGGCTCCCAGCAGAACCATCAGCGGCTCGGTGAAGAGTAGACCGAAGGTGGTCAGCAGCGCACCGAAACCGAGAGAGAGAAAAAAACCGGTCGAGGCAAATTTGTCGGCCGCCGGACGATCCTGTCTGCCGAGGAATCGTGACACATGACTCCCCGTTCCGATCCCGATCATGAAACCGATCGCCTGAATGATCGCCATGATCGCAAAGACAATGCCCACGGCTCCGGCCGCGCTGGTTCCGAGCCGCGCGACAAAAAAGGTATCCGCCATATTGTAGAACGCTCCGATCAGCATCGTAAAGATGGTCGGGATTGCAAGTGTGGTGATCAGACGCGGAATCGGCGTTTCGGTCATGCGGGTGAATTGTTTCTGTTCGGCTTCGGATCGATTCATGGGTTCCTCCTAAAAATCCAGCGGGGTTCCGGTCAGATTGGCGTACATGTGACGGAGATATTCTTCAAAGCGCCGTTTTTCGTCCGGCGTGAAATCGGTCAGCGAGACGGTGTTGACACTGTGGTAGCGGGGCAGAATTTCCTGTTCAACAAGAGCATATCCCTTGTTCGTCAGTCCGATCACTGCGGCGCGCTTGTCTCCGGCCAGAGCGGATCGGCAGATCAGACCGTTTTCCTCCAGACTGTTGAGCATCTTGGAAATGGTTGTCGGTTCAATGTCGCAGGCGGCAGCAAGCTCTTTTTGAAGACATTTCCCGTGAATCGACAGAAAAGCCAGCACTTTCGGCTGTCCCGGAGAAAGACCGATTTCCGCCATCAGCGGACGCTCTCGGTTCTTCTGCGCATGAAAGACTTTCAATATCAGCAGATTGAAGGGAATTTCCATAAAAAACCTTGAAAAGAAAAGTTTGGTTAATAGTTGGCTTCCTCATTATTATGAAGCTAACTATATCGCTTCAAAATGGATTTGTCAAATGGGGGAAACAAAATTTTTCCGGTGGAATAGCGGAAAGAATTCCCGCGATGCGGAGATGGAAAAAGAAGATTTCCGCAGAGGAGGGGTTCTCCGGAAGGAGGGAGACATGGGAAAGATTTTCTCCTTTCGGCGCGTATTACGTTGAAACAGGGGTGAATTCATGCTATATTAGAAAGACCGACACTGAAATAAAATGAGGATTCCGAATGGAACAGCAGAAAACAATCGAAGTTTCCCTTGTGATACCCGTTTTCAACGAGGAGGCGAATCTGCAGGAATTGATCCGCAGATGTCTGGCTGCTTGCAACTCGCTGAATTGTCCGTATGAGATCATTCTGGTGGATGACGGAAGTTCGGATGCTTCCGCGGAGATCATCCGGAAAGCCGCATCTGAACACGATGGAAAGATCGTGGGAGTATTCCTGACGACGAATTTCGGTCAGCACGCCGCTGTGACCGCCGGACTCCAGACTTCTCTCGGCAAATATGTGATTACGCTGGATGCCGATCTGCAGAACCCGCCGGAGGAGGTGCCGCGTCTCGTCGCCAAACTGCGCGAAGGATATGACGTGGTGGGAACGATCCGGGAAAAACGGAAAGATACGGTTTTCCGCCGTCTGGCCTCCAAGCTCGTGAACCGGATGGTCCGCAGTCTCTGCAACGGAAAGACCATGACCGATTACGGCTGCATGCTCCGCGGTTACAGCCGGACCGTGGTCAATGCGATTCTTCAGTGCCCTGAACACGGAAAGTTCATTCCGATGCTGGCGATGTCCTATGCCCGGCGCGTTACGGAACTCAATGTGAAGCATGCCGACCGCTCCGCCGGAGAATCCAAATACAATTTCTGGAAGCTGATTGCCCTTCAGTACGATCTGCTGACCGGCACTTCGATTTTCCCGCTCCGGATGCTGACCTACATCGGAACGATTGTTGCAGTGCTCGGTATTCTGTTCGGTATTTTCATCTTCATTATGACGCGCATTCACGGAGATGAATGGAGTCAGCATGGAGTGTTCACTCTCTTTTCGCTGGTCTTCATTTTCATGGGCGGACAGTTCGTGGCGATGGGGATTCTCGGCGAGTATATCGGGAAAATTCATATGAATTCGCGCGGAAGACCCCAGTTCTTCATTGAGTCGGTCGTCGGGCGGAAAAACGGTTAATTTCAGATTCATTTTTCAGATTATAAAAGAAAGGATGGGGTAACATGAGAGCTGTCGTATTCGCGTACAACAATATCGGATGCGAAGGCATTGAGGCGCTGCTCAAAAACGGATTCGAGATCGCAGCGGTCTTTACGCACAAGGATGATCCGAACGAGAATCTCTGGTTCCGTTCCGTCGCGCAGCTCGCCGCGGAGAAGGGCATCCCGGTTTATGCTCCTGAGAATCCGAATCATCCGCTCTGGGTCTCCAGAATCAAAAAGATGAAGCCGGATTATCTGTTCTCCTTCTATTACCGGGAGATCATCGGCAAGGAAATTCTGGCGATTCCCTCGAAAGGCGCGCTGAATCTGCATGGTTCGCTTCTGCCGAAATACCGCGGATGCGCACCCATCAACTGGGCTGTCATCAACGGCGAAAAGGAGACGGGCGTGACGCTGCATCTGATGGCGGAAAAGGTGGATGCCGGTGACATTGTCGCTCAGAAGAAAATCTCCATCGGCGCGAACGACACCGCAAAGGATGTCCATCTCAAAGCCGCGAAAGCCGCCGCAGACCTCCTCAACGCCGAACTGCCGAAACTGGCAAAGGCAAAAGGTCGGGTCAAAGGAAAAAAACAGAATGAGAAAGAGGCTACTTATTTCCATCGGCGCAAACCTGCTGACGGCGCAATCGACTGGTCGAAATCCGCTTCCGAGGTCCGCAATCTTGTCCGCGGCGTGACGATGCCGTATCCCGGCGCGTTCAGCTATCTCGGCGACAAAAAATATCTGATCTGGGATGTTTCCGAAGTCAAAACTCCCGCAAAGGCGAAGACCGCAAAGCCTGGAACGATCCTTTCCGTTGCGCCCCTGACCGTCGCATGCGGTTCCGGCGCGGTGCGGATCAACTTTGCGCAGACTGTGAACGGTCTCTTTTCCTCCGGCGAACAGCTCGTGAATGAGAACCGTATCGTGGAGAAGATGCGCTTTGTTTCCGATCTTTCCGCGCTTCGTCCGAAACGGAAAAAGAGCATTCTGATTCTCGGCGTGAACGGATTTATCGGCAGCGCGATCAGCGAACGCCTCCTCGCCAGCGGAGAATACGAGATTTACGGCATGGACCTGCGTTCCAACTACATCACGGATCTGCTGAACAACAAGGACTTCCACTTTACGGAAGGCGATATCACCATCCATCGCGAATGGATCGAATACTATGTCAAGAAATGCGACGTGGTTCTGCCGCTTGTCGCGATTGCCACCCCGATTGAATACACAAGAAATCCGCTGAAGGTATTTGAGCTCGATTTCGAGGAAAACCTCCGGATTGTCCGCTATTGTGTGAAGTATAACAAGCGCATTATTTTCCCGTCCACCTCCGAAGTGTACGCGATGTGCAACGAGGAGTCGTTCGACGAGGACAACTCCAAGCTGGTTCTCGGTCCGATCCGCATGCAGCGCTGGATCTATTCCTGCTCCAAGCAGATGCTTGACCGCGTAATCTGGGCATACGGACAGAAAGGACTCAAATTCACACTGTTCCGTCCGTTCAACTGGATGGGTCCCAAGCTCGACAGTCTCACATCCGCCCGGATTGGCAGTTCCCGCGCCATCACGCAGCTGATCCTGAATCTGGTGCAGGGCAACCCGATTCTGCTGATCGACGGCGGCGAGCAGAAACGCTGCTTCACGCACGTCACCGACGGAATCGAATGTCTCTTCCGCATCATTGAAAACAAGGATGGACTCTGCGACGGCAGAATCATCAACATCGGCTGTCCGGAGAACGAGGCAAGCATCAAAGAGCTTGCCGAGATTCTTGTGCGCCAGTTCGAACAGCATCCTCTGCGGAAAAAATTCCCGCCGTTTGCCGGCTACAAGGTCATTGAGTCCGGCGAGTTCTACGGCGAAGGCTATCAGGATGTCCAGCACCGCAAACCGAGCATCCGGAACGCATGGAAATACTGCGGATGGAAGCCGGTGGTCAAACTGGAGGAATCGGTGGCGAAGACCCTTGACTTCTTCCTGAAACAGGCGGTGGATTCCGGAGAGTTCGGCACGAAATGAAGGTCGGACTCCGAATAGACGTTGATACTTTGAGCGGGACCCGGGACGGGGTCCCGACTCTGCTGCGCACTCTGGATTCGCACGGAATCCGGGGCGCGTTTTTCTTTTCCGTGGGACCCGACAACATGGGGCGGAATCTATGGCGTCTTTTCAAGCCGGCGTTTCTCTGGAAGATGCTCCGGACAAAGGCAGCAAGTCTCTACGGCTGGGACATCCTTTTCATGGGAACCGCATGGCCCGGACCGCGCATCGGAAAACGCTGCGAAGGCGCGATCCGCGCTGCGGCGAAAGCCGGACATGAAATCGGTGTTCACGCCTGGGATCACCGTTACTGGCAGGCGAAATCCGACCGCATGACGCCGGAACAGGGATTCGCTCATGTGAAGCGTGCGTTTGATGAGCTTCTCCGGATCACGGGCGAGCCCCCGACTTGTTCCGCTTCTCCGGGATGGCGCTGTACCGAACAGCTCATTCTGTGCAAGGAGGCGCTGCCGTTCCGCTACAACAGCGACTGCCGCGGAGATTCGATCTTTCTGCCCGTGGTCGACGGCAGAGTGCTGACACAGCCGCAGATCCCGCTGAATCTGCCAACCTATGACGAGGTCTATGGGCGGAACGGCATTACCAACGAAAATTATAATGACCGTCTTCTGGATCTGATCCATCCGGGCGTCATGAATGTTCTCACGATTCATGCCGAGGTCGAGGGCCGGATCTGTGCGGCGATGTTCGATGACTTTCTGCGAAAGGCCGCCGCGCGCGGCATCGAATTCTGTGCTCCGGGCGATCTGCTGCCTGCGGATTGTTCCACGCTTCCGCACGGAAGGCTGAAACAGGGAGAAATTCCCGGTCGTGAAGGGGTGCTTGCGCTTCAGGATTCATCGTGTATATTATCGTAGTTCAAATGTGAGGAAGGGCAGGTGACGTATATGGATTCGGTTTCTCTCAGCAGAGTTTTTTCGAGCCGCTGGGTTGCTCCGGCGTTCAAGGGGGCGTTCCGTTATCTGCGGAAGCATCCGCTGGATGAGACGAATTCGGAGGTCATCTGGCGGACCCGTCACAAGACTGTGTACCGCTGTGCGCTTCCCCGCAAATTCGACGGAGAGGAAATTGTCTGGAAGGACTATGTGAACAAACGTTTCTGGCGATTCTTTTTCCGTTATTCCTTTACGGCACGCGAGTTTATGGGGTATCGGACGGCGATGAAGCTGGGAATTCCGGTTCCGCGCGTGCTGGCGGTCGGAGAAAAACGGTCGTGGACGAAGCTCAGAAGCTGTTTTATCGTGACCGAATATGTGAAGAATTCCCAGAACGGAATCGACTTCTGTCATGACGGTCCGCTTTCGAAGGATCCCGCGAAAAAAGCCTACTGCAAACAGAATATTCAGTATCTGGCAGAGCTTCACAATGCCGGATATGTTCATGGTGCGGCGCTTCCGCAGAATATGCTCTGGACGATCAACAAGGATTCCCGTCTGGAAGTGTTCTGGATTGATCTGGCGGAGGTGCGTGCGCGTTCCGGACGGAGACTGGTAAAAGGGTGCCGGAACGATTTGAATACATTCCTCGGCAATCTCGAATTCGACCGGGAGACAACGGAACAGATGGTCAATTACTACAACCGCGTCAGAAAATCGCTTTCGTCCGACGCGAAGCCAATCGCTCTTTGATTTGAGCATTTTCAGGAGGTGCTGTCATGGCTGAGAAGAAAAAAATCACGGTTTCCACTCTGCGGAAAATGAAGAAGGAACAGGAGCCTATCGTAATGCTGACCGCATACGATGCGCCGACGGCAAAACTTGCGGAACTCTGCGGCATGGATCTGATTCTTGTCGGCGATTCTCTCGGAATGGCGGTCCTCGGCTACAAGACCACGCTGGAAGTGACCCTGGAACAGAGTCTTCACCACTGCGGAGCCGTGACGCGCGGCGCTCCGAATACGTTCGTGGTCGGGGATATGCCGTTTATGACGTATCATGTGTCTCCGGAGCAGGCGCTTGTCAATGCGGCCCGCTACCTTCAGGAGGCGCACTGTGACGCCGTCAAGATCGAAGGCGACCGCTTTATGGCGCCGACCGTGGCGCGCCTGACCGCCGCCGGGGTCCCTGTTATGGGACACATCGGACTGCGTCCGCAGCAGGTCCTGGTGCAGGGCGGATACAAGATCGCGGGAAGAACCGAATCCGCCGCCGAGGCCTTGATCGCCGATGCAAAGGCAATGCAGGATGCCGGAGCGTTCGCGATTGTCCTGGAGTGTATTCCTGCGGCGCTCTCCAAAGAGATTTCCGAATCGCTTGCCATTCCGACAATTGGAATCGGAGCCGGTCCGTTTACGGATGGACAGGTGCAGGTTGTAAACGATCTGCTCGGCCTGTTCACGGATTTCCTGCCGAAACATGCGAAACGGTATGCGAATCTGACGACCGAAATCGAGAAGGCGTTCAAGGCATACGTCTCCGAAGTCAAGGATCGCAGCTTCCCGACTATGGACAATGCGTTCTGAGGAGTGGCTGCTCCACTGACTTTCCGGTCGTGTTTCCGGCGGAAAAGCCGGATTTTCCGTCCGCTCTTCCTCTCTCTGTCCGCATGGATTGGCGGACGAATGTTCCACGCAGGAAAAAGGGGGGCTTTTTGATGCTTTTTCCCTACGGGAAAAGTTGCGTTATTTCATTTCCGGGTGTATAGTACGGAATACTAACAATGGGGACTTCTTTTATGAGTGAAACAACTGACTTGAACCAGGTGACAATGAACGATTATCCGGTGCATATTGAAGATATTATGCACACGGCATATCTTCAATATTCGTTGAGTGTGAACGTGGGACGTGCGATTCCCGATGTGCGGGACGGTCTGAAGCCTGTCAACCGCCGGATTCTCTACGGCATGAAACAGCTCGGACTGACGAAAGGACATGCCACGGTCAAATCGGCGCGAGTCGTCGGTGAAGTCATGGGAAAATACCATCCGCACGGCGATGCTGCGGTTTATGATGCTCTTGTGCGTCTTGCCCAGCCGTTCTCCATGCGGACCCCTCTGATCGAAGGTCAGGGAAATTTCGGTACGATCGACGGCGACCCCGCGGCGGCTTCCCGTTATACCGAGTGCCGTATGGAACGTGTTGCCGAAGAGCTCCTTGCCGATCTCGACAAGGATACCGTCAACATGATCCCGAACTTTGACGAAAGCGAAACGGAACCGGAAGTCCTTCCTGCCAAGTTCCCGAATCTTCTGGTCAACGGCAGCATGGGAATCGGTGTCGGTATGGCGACGAACATTCCGCCGCACAACCTCGGTGAAGTGGTTGACGGCACTCTTTATCTGCTTGATCATCCGACCGCCACGGTTGCCGAACTCATGAAATACATCCCCGGCCCGGATTTCCCCACCGGCGGAATCATTTACGGAATCAATCCGATCCGCGATCTTTACACCACCGGTCACGGCGTTATCAAGGTCCGTGCCAAGGCGGAGATCGTGGAGACCAAGAGCGGCGGCGAGCAGATCATCGTAACCGAGATCCCCTATGCGGTCAACAAGGAGATGCTGGTCAAGCGGATTGCCGATCTTGTCCGTGACAAGAAGATCACCGGTATTTCCGGCCTGCGCGATGAAACCAGCCGCAGAACCGGTATCCGCATTGTGATCGACATCAAGCGCGGTGCGATGTCCACCGTGGTTCTGAACCAGCTCTTTGCGCATACGCAGATGGAGAATGCATTCGGATGCAATATGCTGGTGGTTGACATGAACCGTCCGCGCACATTGAATCTGCTTCAGATTCTCCAGCGTTACATCGACCACCGGCTGGAGGTTGTGACGCGCCGTACCCGTTTTGATCTTGCCAAGACCGAGGCGCGCATTCATATTCTGGAAGGATTGCTTCTTGCGGTCCGCAATCTGGATGACGTTGTGAAAATCATCCGTGCGTCCCGCACCCGCGTTGAAGCGCAGGAAACGCTGATGGCCCGTTATAATTTCTCGAAGATTCAGGTGACGGCGATTCTGGATATGCGTCTCTATCAGCTTACCGGACTGGCGATCGAGGATCTTGAAAACGAATACAGCGAGCGTTGCAAATTTGCCGATTATCTGCGGAGTCTTCTGGCGTCCCGCGAGCTCCGGCTCGGCGTGATCAAGACGGAACTGCTTGAGGTCAAGGGCAAATATGCCGATCCGCGTCGGACCGACATCGCTTTCGACGAGGGCGATATCGACGTCGCCGACCTGATTCCCCGGCACTCCTGTGTGATTACCGTTTCCAATACGGGCTATATCAAGCGCGTGCCTGCCGATACCTATCAGACGCAGCATCGCGGTGGAGTCGGCATCATCGGAATGGAGACCAAGGATGAGGATCATGTCGAGCATCTCTTCAATGCCGACAGTCACGATATCATTCTCTTCTTCACGAACAAAGGAGTCATGCACTGGCTGAACGTCTACGAAATTCCGGAAGGCGCCCGTACCGGCAAAGGCAAGGCGATCGTCAATCTGATCAAGCTCGAACCCAATGAGCAGATCCGCGCCATGCTGACCATCAAGAAGTCCATGTTCGAGGAGAACGAGGAGCTCTGCATTGCCATGGCGACCAAGTGCGGCGTCATCAAGAAGACTCCGCTGAGTCAGTTCCGCCATCTCCGCAAGATCGGAATCCGTGCGCTCTCCATCGACGAAGGGGATGACCTGATCGGTGCCGAGCTTGTCGGTCCGACGGATGAGATCATCCTTTCGACTGCAAAGGGCATGGCGTGCCGATTCAAGAGCAGTGATGTCCGTGCGATGGGCAGAACCGCCCGCGGCGTGACCGGATTGCGCTTCAAGATCGAAGGAGACTGGATCGTCAGTATGGAAGTCGTTCCCTCAGATGATGACACGGTTCTGCCGCCTGTGGATGGAGATGAGGCCGGAGATCAGGCGTTTTCCGCCGGCAATGAGGCCGCTGATGCCGCTGATGCCGCGGCGGAGGAGACCGAGGAACTCGATGTCGATGAGGAAGACAACGGCGAAAGCCTTGAGGATACCGGAAAGCCCCAGATTCTCATTGTGACGTCCGGCGGTATGGGAAAACGCAGTTATGTGGAAGATTACCGTCTGACCCGGCGCGGTGCGAAGGGAGTTAAAAACTTGAACCTGCGCGATGGCGAAGAGGTCGTTGCCGCGGTCAAGGTCCGTCACGGAGATGAGCTGATTATTACGACGGAACGCGGACAGGTCGTCCGGATTTCGGTCGATGAGATCCGTATTGTCGGACGCGCCTCCAGAGGCGTCAAGATCATGGAACTCCGCAAGGGCGACCGCATCACGGGGGTGGCATGTCTGATTGAAGTCGAGGGCCAGAAGCAGCAGGAAGCTGAAGTTGCTGTCGAATCCGGTGTGCCGGAAAATCAGGCTCCTGCGGAGGAGACTTCCGCTTCGGCGGAGGCGTCGGCCGAAACCGCAGAAGAGGGATCCGCATCCACCACGGATACCCCGGAAGACGTGAAATAAATCCTGATAGACGCCGGTCTTGAGGCCGGCGTCTTTTTTTTTGGAGAAGTCAGATGAGTACCGTAAAATTCCGTGACCGGGAATGGACACTCGGTTCCTTTCCTAAACTGATGGGCATTCTGAATGTTACGCCGGATTCGTTCAGTGATGGCGGCTCGCCGCTGCCTCTGGAAGAGCGGATCGAAACTCTGCTGCGGGATGGCGCAGATATCATTGATATCGGGGGGGAATCGACCCGTCCTGGTGCGCAGGAGGTGCCGCTTGAGGAGGAACTGGAGCGTGTTCTGCCTGCGGTTGAATGTGTCCGCAGGATGTGTTCCGATGTGTTTATCAGCATTGATACCCGGAAAGCGAAGGTCGCGGAAGAAGCGATCCGGCTTGGCGGCGATATCATTAACGATGTCAGCGGTTTTTCCTTTGATCCCGAACTGCTTCCCGTGGCGGTGAAAACCCGTGCGGGAGTCATTGTGATGCATTCCCGTTCCATTCCGGAGCTGATGCAAACCGGAGATAATCTGATCTATGAACACGGAGTCGAAACCGTGGCGGAGGAGATCCGTTCGATTCTGGATCGTGTTCTTGCCGCCGGAATCAGCAAGGATCGGATCATTGTCGATCCGGGAATCGGATTTGCGAAAACGCCGGAGCTTTCACAGGAGCTGATCGGTTCCGCGGAGATTCTTTTGCGTCTGGGATATCCTCTGCTTTCCGCTCCGTCCAGAAAATCGTTCATCGGAAAACTGACCGGAGAAGCTGTTCCGGCAAATCGTGATTACGGAACTTGCGGTTCCGTAATAGCCTCTGCAATCCGCGGCTATGCATTGATCCGGGTGCATAATGTAAAGGCTGCAAAGGATTGTCTTAAAGTTTTTTACGGCTGTATCGGAGATGAGAGTGCCGGAAAATAAAAATCGCAGGTAAATCCGGCCTGAGGGGGGGGAATAGGCGCTGGAAATACCTGCGATATATGCTAATATATATCCCCCTTTTTTTTTTCAAGTCCTCTTCCAAATTTTTTTTGATTGAGAAGTCCAGATAAAAAAAGGGAAAGCAAAATGCTTTCCCTGAAAGAGTTTGTGAAGATGAAACTCTTATTTTGCGACGGCTTCTTCAATGCCCTTCTTGACAGCGTTCAGATCAGTTCCATCGAAGAATCTGCCGCCGACGAGGACTTCACCCGCCTGGCGCTTTGTGCATGACGGAGCAAATGCCGTTTCCACGACGAGCTTGTCCGCCAGCCCTTTCTGATCCGCATATTCCAGGATCTGAGAGAGCATTTCCGCGCTCTTCTTTTCATCCTTGCCCGGAGTGACACAGACGGAGACGGCAATCTTCCGGGAGTCCTTTCCGGATTCGACCACTTCGACCGCATCGAAAATTCCGTTGAGATTTTCGTACTTGGTGTGAAGAAGGTGATGAGCCTTTTCCGAGTTCGGCTGCCCGCCGAGGTATTTTTCATAGCACTCTTTGAGCATGTGGTTCTCAAGAGAATTTTTGAACTGCATGTTCTTGTCGCATTTGTAGACGGCTTCCATTCGGCTGGTGCGTTTGACACGATCATTGAGAATGGGCTGTCCGCCGCCGCAGATGCATCCGCCGGGACACGCCATCACTTCGATGAAGTGGTACGGCGAGGTTCCGTCCGCAGCCTGCTGAGCGAGTTCTTTTGCCGCTCCGAGCGTGTTGACCACCGCGATCTTCAGTTCCGCATCCCCCGCTTTGATGGAGGTCTCTTTGAAGCGCTGACTTCCGCGGACCGCATGGAATTCGAGTCCGTGCATCGGGACCTTTCCTTCGATCTTGCCGACCGCATAGCGGAGAGCCGCTTCCATCACGCCGCCGGAAGTTCCGAAAATCACACCGGCACCGGTTCCGAATCCGAACGGCATATCGAATGCTTCCTGTTCCAGTTCGGCGAACTTGATTCCGAAGGAGTCGATCATGCGGCCGATTTCCGTTGTCGTAAGAACATAATCGACATCCGGGTTGCCATCGACTTTGAATTTGTCAAGGCTGGCTTCATATTTCTTTGCCGTGCAGGGCATAATGGAGACAACGACGATATCCTCGCGTTTCTTGCCGAGCATTTCGGGCAGGGCTTCCTTCATGGTCGCACCGAACATCTGCTGCGGAGAGCGGCAGGAGGAGAGGTTCTTGGCAAGAGACGGGAAGTTAATTTCCGCATACTTGACCCAGCCCGGGCAGCAGGAGGTGAACATCGGGAACGGTCCGCCCGCTTTGACTCTGCGCAGGAACTCTTCCGCTTCTTCCCAGATGGTCATATCCGCACTGAAGGTGGTGTCATAGACATAATCGAATCCCATCTTCTTGAGAGCGGCAACCAGTTTGCCTGCGGCATTCTGTCCGGCTTCCTGATTGAAGAACTCGGCGAGCGCAAAACGAACTGCCGGCGCGACCTGGGCCACGACGATTTTCGAGGGATCGTGAATTGCGTTCCAGACCTCTTCGCGATTCTGACGCGGAATGATTGCTCCGGTCGGACAGACAGCGGCACACTGACCGCAGTTGACACACTCGACCTCCGCCAGATTCTTATCGAACGCCGGCGCCACTTTCGCTTTGGATCCGCGGAAGGAGAAGCCGATCGCGCCGATTCCCTGCACTTCGGTGCAGACTCGGACGCAGTCGCCGCAGAGCACGCACTTGTTCGGGTCGCGCTCCAGAGACGGAGAGCTCTTGTCGATCGGCTCCAGCTCCTGACGCTGTTTGTAGCGGATGGTATCGACACCGAGACGGCGTGCAAGAGTCTGAAGCGTGCAGCTGGCACTGCGCACGCAGGAGGGGCATTCCCGATTGTGATTCGCAAGCAGCAGCTCAATGTTGATCTTGCGGATGTCGCGAAGCTGTTTCGTATCGGTCTTGATGACCATTCCGTTTTCCGGCGGAGTGGAACAGGCCGCCATGATGCCGCGCTTTTCCACTTCGACAAGACAGAGTCTGCATGCGCCGTAAACGCTGAGTTCCGAATGATAACAGAATGTCGGCAGTTCGATTCCGGTTTTCCGGATCACTTCGAGGAGATTGCGCTCCCCTTGAATTTCAACCTGAACGCCGTTGACTGTAAGAGTTTTCACTTCTGGTGTTGTCATTTTAACGTATCCTTAACAAGTGTTAGATGCCGGAGATCGCGGAGAACTTGCACGCCGCTTTGCATGCGCCGCATTTGATGCATTTCGCCGGATCGATGTGGAACGGTTTTCTGATTTCGCCGGAGATCGCACCGACCGGGCATTTCTTCGCACAGGCGGAGCAGCCTTTGCATTTCGATGCGATAATCTCGGGGAACGCGAGCGCTTTGCACTGTCCCGCCGGACAGCGTTTCTCTCTGACGTGGATCAGATACTCTTCCCGGAAGTGTTTCAGAGTGGAAAGAACCGGATTCGGCGCTGTCTTGCCAAGTCCGCAGAGAGAACCCATCTGAACCGCTTTCGCCGTCTGTTCGAGCAGATCGAGCGTGTGCTCATCGGCTCTGCCCTTGGTGATGTCGTCGAGAAGCGCCAGCATCTGCTTGGTGCCTTCGCGGCAGGGCACGCATTTTCCGCAGGATTCATTCTGTGTGAAGTGCATGAAGAATTTCGCCACGGAAACCATACAGGTTCCGGTGTTCATGACCACCAGTCCGCCGGATCCAACCATCGCTCCGACGCTCTTGAGTGAGTCAAAGTCGAGGGGCAGATTCAGCATCTCTTTCGTCAGGCATCCGCCGGAAGGACCGCCGATCTGAACGGATTTGAAGTTGTCAATCGAGACTTTTCCGTCGGTACCGGTGACTCCGCCGCCGATCTCATTGACGATCTCATTCAGAGTCGCTCCGAATGGCACTTCGATCAGTCCGGTGTTCGCCACGTGTCCGGTAAGAGCAAAGGTCTTGGTTCCGGGGGAGGTCGGTGTACCGAGCTCACGGAATTTCGCCGCTCCTTCGCGGAGAATGTAGGGAACCGTGCCCAGGGTTTCCACGTTGTTGATGACGGTCGGTTTGCCCCAGAGACCTTTCTGCGCCGGGAACGGCGGTTTCGGCATCGGCATACCGCGTTTGCCTTCGATCGAGGCCATCAGAGCGGTTTCCTCACCGCAGACAAACGCTCCAGCGCCTTCCATCACCGTGATGCGGAAGGAACAGCCGGAACCGAAAATATCGTCGCCGAGAATTCCCGCCTCTTCAGCATCCTTCACCGCTTTGCGCATGCGGACGACGGCAAGAGGATATTCGGCACGGACATATACATAGCCTTCATCGGCGCCGATCGCACGGGCGGCGATCATCATGCCTTCGATGACGGCATGCGGATTGCCTTCCAGAACGGAACGGTCCATGAATGCTCCCGGGTCGCCTTCGTCGCCGTTGCAGATGACGTATTTTTTCGGTCCGGGCGAGGCAAGAGTGAATCTCCACTTTCTGCCGGTGGGGAATCCGCCGCCTCCGCGTCCCCGGAGTCCGGAGGCTTCCATGACGGTGCAGACCTCTTCGGGTGTCATCTGTGTATAAGCCTTGATCGCGCCCTCATAGCCGCGTTTGTAGAAATATTCACCGATGCTGTCCGGTTCAATGGTGCAGTTGGCAAGAACAAGACGGTGCTGTCTGCTGTAGAAGGGAATTTCGTGTTCGCCTTTGTAGCGTTTGCCATCGCTCGGGTTCAGATAGAGAAGACGGTCGATGACATTGTGCTTCAGGATGGTTTCCTGTACGATTTCACAGGCGTCGGAAGCCTGGACTTTGGTGTAGATGATGTCATCGGGAAGGATTCGGACGAGGGGACCCATCTGGCAGAAGCCCTGGCAGCCGCTCTTGGAGACATAGGTACAGGCGTTCTGAACCTGATCTGCGGATTCGTGCTCGAGATCGACTTCGACAGGCTGTCCGGCTTTTTTGAGTTCTTCGACGAGAGCGTCGCGGAGTTTGAGAGATCCGTTTGCGACGCATCCGGTACCGCCGCAGACGATGATTCTGCGAGCGACTTTATCGTGTTTTGCGGCGTAATCACTGATGCGCTGTTTGACATCCGCCACTGTAAGTTTAGCCATTATGCCACCTCATTTGCGGTTTTGGATCCCTGTTTGGCGAGGAGATCATCGATGATTTTCGGAATATCGGAAGGTTTGACCTGTCCGTGAACGTCGTCGTTGACAAGCATGACGGGAGCAAGTCCGCATGCGCCGAGGCAGCTGACGGTTTCGACCGTGAACATCATATCGTCGGTGCTGTCGCGATCGGGTTTGATATTGAGTTTCTCATAGAGAGCGTCGAGGATTGCGGTGGAACCTTTCACATGACAGGCGGTTCCGTCGCAGAGGCGGATGATGTTCTTTCCTTTCGGCTTGAGGGAGAAATGCGCGTAGAAGGTTGCAACTCCGTATACTCTTGCCGGAGGAAGTCCCAGCGCACAGGCAATATAGCTGAGAAGCTCTTTGGAGAGCCAGTTGTAACGGGCCTGCACTGCCTGCAGGATCGGTACGAGCTTTGCTTTGTCGTAGTTGTACTCGCGGAGAACGGCTTCCGCGTCCTCCATGCGCGAAACTGCTTTTTCCGCTTCGCGCGCTCTTACAGATGCATCCATTCTTATTCCTCCTGTTAGGGTAAATGTTCCATCCAGTCGATGTCCCGCATAAAAGACCAGCGTCTTTTCCGCGCATGAAAAAGCACAGAAAAAGATTCCCCTTCCGCTGATTTCACATGTCTCTTTGAAATTAGCTTTTGTGAAAATGATTTTCTGTACTTTCGTGATTCATTTCACAACTAATATATCAGTTTGTATTACAAAAGTCAAATGCAGACTCGCCAAATTTGTCTTTTCACAGCGATTCAAGGCTAAAATTTTTGCATTTTTCACACAAAGGAACGGTTTGTTTCCGAATTCGAAGGGGTGGATTTCAGTGTGTATTTTTCACAGCAAAAACGATTTCGGGACCGGACTCCCCTCCGTGGAAGCTCTTTTCCACGATAACCCGATTGCCGGGAACAAGTTCCATGTGAAGCTGCATCGGCGGGGAATGCCTTTGATTTTCTTCAGAGCGTTCCACAACGGGAATCCGGCTGGCCGGAGGAGTTTCGGGAAGAGAATGCAATTTCCCTTCTTTGTTTTCCCGAAGTGCTTGCATAATTCCGCGGAATACTGTATATTCCCTTTGTCAACTCAATTATAGAAGAAGGAGCATGAAAATGAGCTGCAATTACACGCATCCGCGCAATATTCTCGTGGCCACCCTCCAGCGTCTCTACGACTATGGAATGACAACCACATCCGGCGGAAACCTCTCCATCAAGGACGATGACGGAAACATCTGGATCACTCCCGGCGGAATCGACAAGGGATCTCTTAAACCGGATGATATCGTCAAAGTGACTCCGGAAGGCGAGATCATCGGAAAACACCGTCCGAGCTGCGAACTGCCGTTCCATACCGCAGTTTACACTCTCCGCAAAGATGTCCGCGCGGTGCTTCATGCTCATTCTCCGGCTCTGGTGGCATTCAGTCTTGTCGGCAGATGCCCCGATCCGTCGCTGGTTCCCGGCTGCCGCGAAGCCTGCGGAAAAGTCGCGTTCTCCCGCTATGACATTCCCGGAAGCAGATCTCTGGGCGAGATCATCGCTGCGGAATTCGAGAAGGGCGCCGATTCCGTTATGATGGAAAATCACGGCGCCGTCATGTGCGGGGCTACGATCGCGGAAGCCTTCACCCGTTTTGAATCCCTGGATTATGTGGCGCGCATTCAGATCAATGCCAGCGGACTCGGCGATCTTCTGCATCCGCAGGGAGAGCCGAAGCGGACCGTCTGGCCGGAGTTCGAACCGATCAGCGCCTCTCCGTATGAGTGCGAGATGCGCGATACAATTATTAATCTGCGCGCGCGTGCCTATCGCCAGAAACTTCTGTTTACAGGAAATGCGTTCCTTTCCGCCAGACTCGCGGATGATGATTTCATCGTAACGCCGACCAATTTCGATCCGATGGATATGAATGCCGCCGATATGGTGCGCATTGTCAACGGCAAACGGGAAGCCGGCAAGATTCCGTCTTCCGGTTCCGCCTTCTGCCGCGAGATCTACCGCCGCTGCGGATGGGTCAATGCGATCATCATGACACGTCCGCCAAACGCGATGGCGTTCGCCTCCACCGGAACCCGGATGGACAGCCGCACGATTCCGGAAAGCTATATTCAGCTCCGCGACATTCCGCTGGTTTCCTCAGCCGAGTACTTCAACGATCCGTTGAAGGTGATCGACCGGATCACTCCGGCAACTCCGGTGCTGATGGTGGAAAACTGCGGTGTCATATCCTGCGGCAAGACGCTGATTGAGGCGTTCGACCGTCTCGAAGTCTCCGAATTCACGGCGAAGTGCATTCTTCTTGCGGGACGGATCGGTACGCTCAAACCGATCACCCAGGAACAGGTTGATGAGATCGTCGAAGCCTTCAATCTGCCGAAGGCATGATCGGTGAACATGCAGCAGAACCGGATTCAGGAGAGTTCCCGCCCGGTGCTCATCTCGGGGCACCGGAACCCGGATGTGGACAGCGTCATGGCGGCGTATGCGCTTGCAGCGCTGAAACATGCGCTCGGGGATGACAATGTGACGCCGATCTGTCCCGGTCTGATGCCGGAGCGGGCCGCATGGGTGTTCCGGCATTTCAAGCTGGAGATGCCGCAGTGCCGGAACGATGTCTATGTCCGTGTCGGAAACATCATGGAGGAGAACTGCAGGGCGGTTCCTGCAGATGTTTCGCTGTTTGACGCGGTCCGAATGCTGAAGGAGTCGAATGCTCCTGCGCTTCCCGTGGTGGATGCGCACCGGAAGTATCTGGGAATTCTGAGTCCGTTTTCCCTGCTTTCCGATCTGCTGAATATCGGAGCGGATTCCGATGCGGGGAAGAGTCTTACCGGAAGGTCGATCTACTCTTCCGTTGCGATGATTCAGAATGTGCTTCAGGCGGAGAGTCTTGCGGGAACGCCCGATGGAAAACTCCGCAATTTCGATGTGTTCGTGGCGGCGATGAGTTCGGAATTCTTCGACCGGCATCTGAATTCCGCTCATGCGAATGAGCCGGTTATTATTGTCGGGGACCGCCCGGAGATTCACCTGCGAGTGCTCCAGAGACCGATCCGCCTTCTGATTATTACTGGAAATTGTCCGGTGGAGTCCTCCGTGGTCGAGCTGGCGGAGTTCAAGAAGGTGACGATTCTGCGGACCGCTTGCGATTCCGCAACTGTGATCCGCCGCTTGAAATTCAGTTCTCCGGTGGCGAATGCATCGTTGAACCGGAAGGTCGCGGTGCTGGCGGAGGATGATATGGTACGGGAGATCCGTCCGCAGATTCTGGCGTCGCCGGATGATGTGTTTCCTGTCTGCGATCATGACGGCAGACTGCGCGGAATCGTTTCGAAAGCCTCGTTTACCGCTCCGCCGCCATTTGCAATGATTCTGGTGGATCATAATGAAATCACGCAGGGAATTCCCGGACTCGAGGAGATCCCGGTCATTGAAGTGGTGGATCATCACAGGATCGGGATGAAGCCGACTTCCGAACCGATCAAATTCACAGCGGATGTAGTCGGAAGCACCTGTACGCTGGTGGCGGGAATGTATCGTTCCGCGGGGCTGCGCCCGACGCGGGAGATCGCCGGAGTCCTGCTGTGCGGAATTGTCACGGATACACTTCTGTTTCAGTCGCCGACCACGACCCGGCTTGATCGGGATACCGGTGCCTGGCTGGAAAAAATTTCCGGTACTACCGCCGGCGAGCTGATGAATGGTCTGATGCAGATAGATTCGCCGCTCGCGGTGAAATCCTCGCCGGAAGTGATTGATGCGGACCGCAAAAATTATACGGAAAATGCTTACAGATTTGCCTTGTCGCAGGTGGAGGAGAATAATCTGGAACTTCTGCACCGCCGTCATGCCGAGCTTCAGAAAGAGATGGAGCGGATCATGCGGGAGGAATCGCTTGATTTTATCGGACTGCTGGTGACAGATCCGGTCCGGGGCAATTCCGAGCTCCTGATTGTCGGATCACCTGCGATTGTCCGGAATCTTCCATACCGGAAACGTCCGGACGGATTGTTCATGCTGCCCGGCGTTCTCAGCCGGAAAAAACAGCTTTTGCCGCAGATCCTTGCGGTGACGCGCGCAGTGCCGAAACTTTGAAAGAATCCGGGGGCTCTCCCGGTATTGAAACGGAAAGGACGGATGACACATGGATTCTGGAATCCGGAAAAAAGTGATTGGTTCCGGAGCGGGAATCGCGGTTGCTCTGGTGGTGATTCTGCTGTTTGTGTTTGCGGCGACGTTTTTGAAGTCTCTGGTCTTCGGCATCATAGCAGCCTATTTTCTTCTGCCTCTGGAAAAGTTTTTTGAAAAGAGGGTTTTTCAGACCTGGATTGTCAAACGGTTTTCCGCATTCTGTCTTCTGCTGGCTTCGCCCTTTCTCCGTTTGCGGGACCGGCTGATGCGGAAGCGTTCTCCTCTCTCTCCGGAGAAGCAGAAGGAGATTCAGCAGGAGCGCCTGGTGCTGAATGCCTGCATTGCGGCGTTTCTTTCCTGTATTGTCGTTGTGAGCCTGCTTTTTGTGCTGATGGCATCCATTCTGATTCCGGCGGCGATTGATGCAGGCAAATCCATGAATGCATGGGCCGCGGAGAGTCCGGCTCTGAAACAGGCGGAATCGAGAGTGGCAACGTGGATTGCCAAAGAGAGCGGAACTTCATCTTCCGGGGAAAAGAGCGGGAGAGTTCCGGAAAGTGGGGAATCCGTTTCCGCTCATCAGGTTCCGGGGGATAATCGGCAGGATCTGCTGGTGGTGGAGGAGGGAGGAACACAGACGGAATCTTCCGGAGAGCTGACTTTGAGGCATCTGCTGGAGAAACTGCGTCCGCAGATTCGGGATTACATTCGGGAGAACCGATCGCAACTGGCGATGTTTGCGTTTTCCAAAGGGAAGGGGCTTCTGGCGTCTTTGTTCTCGCTGGCGTCTCATCTCGGGACATTTGCGTTTGATATTCTGCTGTTTGTGTTTTTCTTTCTGTTTTTCCTTCAGAAGATGGCGCTGTTCAGCGATGCCGACGGCAAATCGAATGTCGGCGAATGGTGCGTTCACGGTCTTTTCAATACGGCATGGCTCCCGGAAACTTCCAGGGAAACCCGGGAAGAGGCCGCCGGAATCATCAATACGATCAGCAATATGTTCAATCGCTGGGTGAGGGGGTACATCTCCATTATTCTGATTGAAAGCGTGATGTATCTGGTGCTGTTTTCTCTGTTTTCGGTTCCCTACGCGGTTCCGCTGGCGATTCTGGCGGGGCTGACGATTCTGCTGCCCTTCCTTGGACCGGTTGCCAGTTTTGTACTGACGTTCGGGGTCTGCATCGGGTTCTGTGAATCGCATCTGTTGGTGACGCTGATCGGAGTGTCGGCGGCCTATGTGCTGATTAACGGAATTCTGGAGCAGCTGATCCTGTATCCGTCGTTTGTCGGAGGGGCGATCGGGTTGAGCACCATTGAGACGATTATTGTGGTGCTGATCGGCGGACTGGTCGCGGGAATCACGGGAATGATTCTTGCCGTTCCCGCCGCCGCAGTGATTAAGTATCTGATTCCGAAGATTTACGAACTTCGCCGCAAAAAGGAGATCGCTTCTCCTGAGGCGTAGAGGGATGGGGGTTTTGAGATTCCCCGACAGAAAAGACGGAGCTTTTTCAGGAAGAATCCGAGGGTTCTTTTTTCTTTCCGGAGAGAAGGCGATTGACTTTTCCTTTTTCGGGGATATAGTATGACTTTCCGCCGACTATGATAAGTGAATTCCGTGAAAATCGGAAGCTGTCGCGCAACTGTGAAGCCGGAAACGGCAAGCCAGATCCTTTCATAGCCGATGAAATGCCGGGTAATCAGCGCTTCCCCGGTCTGGTGCGCGTAACACAAAGGAGCTGGTCATGCTGCATCGTCTGCCTCAAGAGTCGTTTCCCTTCGGGAAAATCCGCCGTGAAAAATTCACACTTATAGAACTCCTGGTGGTCATAGCCATCATCGCGATTCTCGCCGGGATGCTTCTGCCTGCGTTGAACAGCGCAAGAGAAAAGAGTATGGCCATCAACTGCATAGCAAATCTGAAGCAGATCAGTACGGCGAATCAAATGTATGCTAATGATTATGACGAGCTGTTCGTGATGTACAGCAACGCCGCGAACGGAACATCCGACGTGAATGCCGACTACTGGATCGGCTATAAAAATTCCGATAAGACGTATGACCTGACAAAGAATGCGATGCTGGGATCGTATCTGGGAAATGCTCCGAGAGTGATCTTCTGCCCCTCGGAGAGACTGACCGATTTCACGAGTGTTTCCGAAGCAACCGGTTACGGTTACAATGCGATCTGGCTCGGAGGATATCCCGACAGCAAGGATAAGACCCGTCATACCTTTAAGCGTTCTCAGATGAGGCACACATCCGATACGGTGGCTTTTTCCGACTGTGCCCGATCCAAAATGGGATCGACCTTGTACAAGCCGGCGAAGATATCTCCGTATCTTTACTGCAAGATTCAGCCGCAGGAGGTTGGAAGCGGGTCCTGGAAGTACAAGGATTCGGGAACGACGTATTTCCGTCATTTCAAAACAGCGGGAGTGGCCTGGGTGGACGGGCACGCTTCCTCGGAACGGATGATTGATTCGAATCCGGATGAATCTGCTGTGCAGTATCATGTCGGTTTTGTCGGCGGTGGAGTGGCACCGGATCCAGCTCGTCCCGGAACCGACCTCTATAATCCGATGCGGTGAGTTCCATCCCATGACTGTACTGGAAAGAACATCAGTTCCCCGCGGGGTGATGGGATATCCTGTGGAGATCGTGAAAGATCCTTTTTCTGCATTTGAGAATGCGGTGGCTGGGGATCAGCCGAGCTGCAGAACGCTTTATATTCATATTCCCTTTTGCCGTTCCAGGTGTCCATTCTGTCCGTTTTTTCTGGAGGTGGCGGATGGTGAGACCTTTCACCTCTACTCCCGTCTGCTCTGCCGTGAACTGGAGAATGGAGCGGATACCCTGGGGCGTTTCCCCGTGAATGCGGTTTATTTCGGCGGGGGAACACCGACGGAGCTGACACCGGAGGATTTTTCGTCCATAATGAATGTTCTGCATTCCCGTTACCGTTTGACGAACGACTGCGAGATTACCGTAGAAGGGCGTGTGGACGGGTTTTCTCCGGAGAAGGTGGATGTGTATGCCGGATGCGGAGTCAATCGATTTTCCATTGGAGTCCAGACGTTCCGTCCGGAACTGCGTCGGCTTCTCGGCAGGGTGACGCCAGGGGATGAGATTCCCACGCTTCTGAACAGAATTTCCGAACGGAATGCCGCTTCCGTTGTGATTGATCTGTTGTATGGTCTGCCGGGACAAACACGGGAGGAGTGGTCCGGTGATTTGAAGATCCTGCTGGAGGAGACGAACGTGTCCGGAGTGGATTTCTACCATTTGAAGTCGCGGAAAAATCTGCCGCTGGAGAAGAGTCTTGCCGGCGGATTTCTGCCGCCTCTTCCCTCTCAGGATATTGCGTTCGGGATGTTTCAGGAGATGGTGGAGCGGATGCGGGATTGTGGTTCTCACCGTCTTTCGCCCATGCATTACGCTCTGGAGGCGCGGGAACGGAATTTGAATAACAGTATATCTTCTTATAAGAATGTTTGTCTGCCGTTCGGGATGAAGGCTGTCGGCCGGCTTGGCGGCTGCCGTCTGGTGCAGACCGCTGATTTTGACGAGTATAGTAAACTAGTGAAGAGTGGACGGAAACCTCTGGCTTCCGTGGGAATCCTTCCTGCGGATTTTCCGGTCAACGGAGAATTGTCCGGGGAGCTCTACAACCGGCTCGCTCTCAATCCGGACAGGATCGCCGGGATTGTTCCGGAGTTCTCTGACCACATTCGGGAGAATCTGGAAAAAGCTCTTGCAAAGTGGGTGAACGCCGGATATCTTTTCCCGCAGCGGAACGGCTGGTTCCGAATGACGGAACTTGCAGAATTTTCTCATCGGCCGATGGCAACGGATCTGATGGAGGCTGTGGCGGAGGCATGGACATGAAATTTTTTCGGATATTGATTCTTTTTTGCAGTACTGTTCTTCTTTCCGCCGGAGAGATCGTTTTCGAAACGGAGAAGACGATTGTGTACAGACAGAGCGACGGACGAGTGGTCACTCTTTCGAAACATCCTGCGCGTACCGTGATCGCCTATACCTCTCTGGCGCAGCTCTGGTACTGTGCGGGAGGAAGTGCGGTCGGGATCCCCTTTGTGAAGGCGAAGGAGACACTGCCTCCGGAGGCAAGGGATCTTCCCGTCATCGGGCAGGTGACTGCTCCGAATGCGGAGAAGCTGCTTTCCCTGCGTCCCTCGCTTGTGTTGTTTACGGTGAAGCATGAGAAGCACCGCGCCATGCGGGGGATTCTGGAGCGTTCCGGAATCGAATCGGTCTATCTGGATTACAAGAATTATTCCGACTTTCTGGAGATCCTCGACTTTTTCTGCCGTTTGAACGGTACGACGTTGAAGCAGAATCGCCGAGCTGAGACGATTGAGAAGGAGGTCGATTCGATCTGCCGCAAGGCAAAACGTCTGCCATCTCTCCGGTTTGCCGTCCTGTTTGCGGCCTCCCGCGGTTTTGCGCTGGAGAGAAACGGGGTAAATGCCGCCCACATGCTGACGATGCTGGGAGGGAAAAACATCATCACGGAACCGGGAAATACCAGAATTCCTTTCAGTTTTGAGCGATTGCTGCTTGAAGATCCGGAAATCATCTTTATAATAACGATGGGACCGACTCAGAAAATTCAGAGAAAGGTGGCAAAAGAACTGATGGAACAGCCCGCATGGAAGCAACTGAGTGCCGTAAAACGTGACCGAGTGCATTTTCTGCCTCTTGAACTGTATCTGTATCTTCCTGGAACCCGTTTCCCGGAAGCGTTCCGGCGTCTTGCGGAGCAGATGCATCCGGGGGAGGAGTTCTGAAATGAGATTTTCCCGGCTCCGGACCAGCAAGTCGTATCAGAGTGTGATTCTGATTTTTCTGCTGTTGTTTGTTTTTGCGGCGTTTCTGGGAGGAATGCGCTGTGGTTCTCTGGAGCTTTCGTTTGGGGGGATTCTTTCGACTCTCTGGCATGCGTCGCCGGAGGATGTGAACTATCAGATTCTTTACAATATTCGTCTGCCGCGGGTGCTTCTTGGGGGACTGGTCGGCGCGGCACTGGCGATTTCGGGTGCGATTCTTCAGGGCGTAATGCGGAATCCGCTTGCTGCGCCTGGGATCATCGGGGTTTCCGCAGGAGGGGGGCTTGCCGGAATCCTGATTATGCTGGTTCTGCCGCAGTTCAGCGGAATGCTGATTCCGGCGGCGTTCTGCGGGGCGCTGGCGACGGCGCTTTGTGTTTATCTTCTAGCCTGGCGACGGGGCGTGAATCCGGTGCGTCTGATTCTTTCCGGAGTGGCGGTGGCAAGCATGCTGGGGGCGGTGAGCAGCACGGTGCTGATTCTGAATGCGGAGAAGGTGGCGGGGATTCTGGATTTTACTGTGGGGAGCCTTTCGGCGCGTTCCTGGGATCAGTTGCATCTGGTGAAATGGTATCTGTTCGGCGGATTCCTTGCGGCGATGGTTCTGGCGCACAAGCTGAATATTCTGACGCTGGGAGATGAGATTGCGACGGGACTCGGAGTTCGGGTGGAGCGTTTGCGGTTTCTGCTTCTGGCGGTGAGTGCGCTGCTTGCAGCATCTGCGGTGAGTGTGGTCGGCATGCTGGGATTTGTGGGGTTGATTGCGCCGCATATGGTGCGTCTGATTCTGGGATCGGACTACCGTTTTCTGATTCCGGGGTGCGCGCTGTTCGGGGGAGGCATGGTGATTGTCTGCGACACGGTCGGAAGGATGGTGATGGATCCGATGGAACTGCCGGTCGGAGTGATTATGTCGCTTCTTGGTCCTCCGTTCTTTTTGTATCTGCTGAGGAGGCGGCGCCATGAAACTTGAGATTCGCCATCTTTGCGCCGGATATTCCGGGAAGCGGGTTCTGGATGATATTTCGCTTACGGTGGAAAAGGGAGAGATCCTGACGCTGATCGGTCCGAACGGATGCGGCAAATCGACTCTTCTGAAAACGATCGGGCGGATTCTGCGTCCGCAGAGCGGCTGTGTGCTTCTGGACGGAAAATCGGTGCATTCGATGAATACTGCGGCGCTGGCGAAGGAGATGGCGCTTCTGCCGCAGAGCCACTCGGCTCCGGAGGATTTGACGGTGGAGCAGCTGGTGCGTTACGGTCGTTTTCCGCATCGGAAGGGGATCGGCGGACTGAGTGCATACGACTGCGAGGTTGTGGAAAAGATTCTGTCCATGACGCGGCTGGATGCGCTGCGGAACCGTTTTCTTTCGACGCTTTCGGGTGGGGAACGTCAGCGGGCATGGATCGCGATGACTCTGGCGCAGGAGCCGGAGGTGCTGCTGCTGGATGAGCCGACGACTTTTCTGGATGTCTGCTGTCAGTTTGAGATTCTGGAACTGATCCGGATGCTGAACCGGAAATTGAATTTGACGATTATCATGGTTCTGCACGATTTGAATCTGGCTGCCCGCTGTTCGCATCGTCTTGCGGCGGTGAAGGATGCGCGGATTTTCTGTTGTGGAACACCAGCGGAGCTTATGCGTCCGGAGGTGCTGGAAAAGGTGTTCGAGATCAAAGCTGAAATTATCGACGGGCCGGATCATATTCCGTGCTTCATTCCGGTTGCGTCCTGCAAGAGTGGAGGAGATGGGAAATGAGTACGGAAAAAACGGCTTTGCTTCTGATTGTATTTGGTACTGCGGTGACACGTGCGGAAAAGGCATACCGGCTGTTGGAATCTCGGATTTGCGCTGCGTATCCGGGACTGCCCTTTTTGACTGCGTATTGTTCTTCCCGTGTGATCCGGAAACTGCGTGATTCCGGACGAAACGTGCCGAATGTGGAAGAGGCGTTGGAACGTTTTTCAGCGGAAGGCGTTCAGAAAGTACTGGCATTTCCGGCTTTTCTTGCGATGGGGGAGGAGTTTGCGGGAATCGAGTGTCTTCTGAGCGGCTGGGAACGGAAAATGAAGATTGTCTATCCTCTGCCTCCGCTGGCGAATCCGGAAACGCTTCGGCGATTTGTTTCTGCGCTGGCGCGGACTCTTCCGGAACGTTTTGAAGCGGGATGCGGACTTCTTTTCATGGGACATGGTCACGAGGATGGAAGAACCGATTTTGCATATACGGCTTTGGAACGCGAGTTGCAGAAACGGATCAGCGGAGTTTTTGTTGCCTGTGTGGAAGGCAGTCTGACACTGGAGAATGCGATTCGCCGGATGAAAGATGCGGGCATTCGCCATGTGACTCTCCGTCCGCTGATGATTGTTGCCGGCGACCACGCGGTGAATGATCTTGCGGGGGCGGAGGAAGATTCATGGAAATCGCGGCTGGCTGCATCCGGTTTTTCCACGGATGAGGAGTTGAAAGGCCTTTGCGAGTATCAGGAAATCGCAGATTTTTTTGCGGAGGGATTGAAGAATGAAACAAGGTAAATTCTTTGGGGTCGGGCTTGGTCCCGGCGATCCCGGTCTTGTGACACTGAAGGCCGCGGATGTCCTGCGGAATGTGGCGGTGATTTATACGGTTGCTTCTCGGCAGAGTTCGCGGAGTGTTTCGGGAGCGATCATCGACTCTCTGCCGGGGATTTCGGCACGGAAGGTGGAGCTGGAGTTTACGATGGCGCGCGATTTCGGGGAACGTCTTGCCCGCATTGATGAACATGCCCGCCGGATTCTGGAGGAACTTAACGCGGGAAACGACTGCGCTTTTACAACGATCGGCGATCCGATGACTTACAGTACCTGTGGTTATCTTCTGCGTGCTCTGCGGCGGATGGAACCGGCATTGCAGTTTGAGATTATCCCCGGAGTGAATTCCTGGTGCGCGCTTGCCGCCGCCTCTGCGGAGCCGCTGGTGGGAGATAACGATGTTCTGCGGATTGTGCCGAGTTATCTGGCCCCTGATTCCGCGGAGCTTGAGGCGATTCTGAAACCGGAGGGGACAGTGGTATTTCTCAAGACCTACCGGGAACGGAACCATTATGCGGCTCTTCTGCGGGAACGGGGATGTTCGATGGTGTACGGAGCGAACATCGGATTGGAAAATGAGTTTTTTTCGAAGGATCCGGAGGAGATTGCTGCGCGTCCGGAGGAGTACCTTTCGATGCTGCTGGGGAAAACGAGATCATGAGACATGGTGGAAATCGGAACGAACTTGCTGAAATGGCAGGTTGTTCTCCGGAGGAGATTCTGGATTTCAGTGTGAACTTGAATCCGTTCGGTCCGCCGGAAGGAGTTTTCAATGCATATTTCCGAGCGTTTGACACCTCGGAATACTATCCGGAACCGTATTGTGAACGGCTTTGCCGTCTTGCGGCGGAGAAACTCGGGATCAGACCGGGAAATATTCTGTTCGGGAACGGATCGAATCAGTTGTTGTATCTTCTGCCGCGTCTTTTTGAAGCGAGGCGTGCGGTGGTGATTGCTCCGGGATATCTGGAATACCGTGCCGCTTGCGAGACATGCGGATTGCAGGTGCTCCCCTTCGCTTTGAGGGAGGATATGACGGCGGATCCGGAGGCACTGGAACAGATGATTCGTCCGGGAGATCTGGTGATCCTTGGAAATCCGAACAATCCGAGCGGGAGCGCATGGCCAGCATCGATCCTTACCGGAATCATTCGCCGGAATCCGGAGACTTATTTTGTTGTGGATGAATCATTTATGGAGTTTTTGCCGGAGGGCTTTTCCCTGGTCTCCAGGGATTTGCCGCCGAATGTGGTTCTGCTCCGGTCCATGACGAAATTCTATGCTCTTCCGGGGATTCGGATCGGGTTCTGCATCGGATCGGAGGAGTTGATTTCAAAATTGCGGCGGATTCAACCGGAATGGATGCTTGGTTCCGCAGCGCTTTCGGTAGCGGAGTTTCTGTTTTCTCTGGAGGATTCGTATGCGGAGCGTTGCCGGAAGGGGATTTCGGAGTTGCGTGAGGAGCTGTTTTCGGCGCTGAATGTGCTGCCGGGAGTGACGGCTTATCCTTCGATGGCGAATTTTATTCTGGTGAAGGCGAAAGATGTCCGGGAGAGCCTGCTGAAGAAATATCGGATTGCGGTTCGTTCCTGCGGGAACTACGACGGGCTTGACGATACTTTTTTCCGTGTGGCGGTTCGAACGCGGGAGGAGAATGGGAAGTTGATTTCCGCGCTGTCGGATCTTCTGAGCCCGGGAGTGCCGCACATTGCGCGAAAGGTGAAGAAGCCGGCGCTGATGATTCAGGGGACGGCATCGAATGCGGGGAAAAGCATTCTGGTTTCGGCGTTCTGCCGGATTCTGCTTCAGGATGGTTTCCGGATAGCACCGTTCAAAGCGCAGAACATGGCGCTGAATTCGTATGTGACTGCCGATGGAGGGGAGATGGGGCGTGCGCAGGCGGTGCAGGCGGAGGCGGCGCGTCTGGATCCGGATGTCCGGATGAATCCGATTCTTCTGAAGCCTTCGAGTGATACGGGCAGTCAGGTGATTGTGCGCGGAAAACCGATCGGCTGCATGAAGGTTCGCGAATATTATGCGCATAAGAAAGAGCTTTGGGGGGAGGTCTGCCAGTGTTACGATGAGTTGTCGGAAAAGTATGATGCGGTTATTCTGGAGGGGGCTGGAAGTCCGGGGGAGATCAATCTGAAGTCCGGTGATCTGGTCAATATGAGGATGGCTCGTTATGCGGAAGCTCCGGTGATCCTGGCGGGGGATATTGATCGTGGAGGCGTATATGCTTCGTTTATAGGTACTTATGCAACTCTTGATCCGGCGGAGCGCCGTCTTCTGTATGGCTTTCTTGTCAACAAATTCCGGGGGGATCCGACTCTTCTGGCATCGGCGCACGAGTATGTGAGGCAGATGACTGGGCATCCGGTCCTTGGGGTTGTGGATTATATGCGGGACATCGGGCTTCCGGAGGAGGATTCCGTGAACTTTTCGCTGATCCGCCCCGCGCCGAAGCTGGAAAAGACGCTGGATGTGGTTCTGATCGGCCTCGGACACATTGCCAACTTTACGGATTTCACGCCGCTGGAGCTGGAACCGGATGTGACGATCCGGAAGATCCATTCCGCGGAGGAGTTCGGGGACCCGGATCTGGTGATTCTTCCGGGGAGCAAGAGCGTTGCGGATGATATGGCGTTTCTGCGTTCTTCGGGACTTGCGGAAAAGATTCATTCCGCTGTTGGACGGGGCGCATGGTTTGTTGGTGTCTGCGGAGGGCTTCAGCTTGCGGGAGAGGTGTTGCTTGATCCGGATCATGTAGAGTCTTTGGAGGATTCTGTGGCATGTCTCGGACTTCTTCCGCTGGAAACGGTGATGCGGAAAGAGAAAACGCTCTGTCAGGCGAAAGCCCGGATTCTTGCGGATGGGACGCCTGTCAGGGGATATGAGATTCATAATGGTGTAACGACTTGTAAGACAGATGGTTATGTGCTGATGGAAAAGGCGGATTCTTCGCCGGTCGGATTTGGAGTGGATCGGATTTTCACGACGTATCTGCACGGAATTTTTGATGATGACCGTTTCCGCCGGCAGTTCCTGAACCGGATTCGACGGGATCGCGGGATGGAGGAGCTTTCGGATGTGACGGCGCATTATGGAACGGAAGAGGCGTTGAACCGTCTGGCGGATCATGTCCGTTCGCGGATTGATCTGAATGCCGTTTATGCACGAATGGGACTGAAACGAGGTGGAAAATGAGAGAAGTTCCGAAGGAATATTTTGACCGGATCTCCTGGGATCTTCCGGGGAGTGCGATAGAAGCGGAGAGTTTCCGTCGGATTGATGCCGAGGTTTCCCCGGAGCGGCGCGCACGTTTTTCGGATGCCGAGTGGCATGTCGCAAGGCGGCTGGTTCATACGACCGCCGATTTTTCCATTCTGGATCTGTTGCAGTTTCATGGGAATCCGATTGCCGCTGGAAGAGATGCATTACGTTCCGGCGCATTGATTTACACTGATTCAAATATGATAAAATCGGGACTTTCCGTCACAAAGCTGAAACAGTGGAATCCTTCTTATGATCGGGAAAAGATTCTCTGCGAAGTGGCATCGAAAGCGGTTGCGGAACTGGCGGGGAAGGAAGGGATCACCCGTGCGCTGGCGGCGGTCAGACTGCATCGGAAGGAGCTGAATGGAGCGGTCTTTCTCTGTGGAAATGCGCCGCTGGCATTGGCGGGACTGATTCGGATGATTGTGGAAGGAACGGTTCGTCCGGCATTGATTGTAGGGATGCCGGTCGGATTTGTTAATGTTTTGGAGTCCAAAGAGTTGTTGCAGTTTATTGATGTCCCTTACATCACATTGACCGGTCGTCGTGGAGGGAGTCCTCTGGCGGTTGCCGCGCTTCATGCGATCATGGAGGCGTTCTGATGGCCGACTCTCTCCGCAGCGGATTCACGACTGGTGCCGCGATGACGGCCGGTGCTCTTGCTGTCTGGTCTGCCCGGAACGGAAGAGTTCTGGAAGCGGCGGAGCTGATTCTGCCGGATGAATCCACGCTTTCTGTTCCGGTCGCCTACTGCGATGGATTGCGGGCAATGGTGATTAAGGATGCCGGAGACGATCCCGATGCAACGGACAAAGCTCATATTGCTGTTGAACTCCGTCCGGCGGAACGGACGGAGCTGGATATTGCTGACTATCAGGAAGCATGCGGAGATGCGGTTCTGATAATCCGCGGAGGGGATGGTATCGGCAGGGTGACTCGTCCGGGTCTGGCGGTTCCGGTGGGAAAATGGGCGGTGAATCCCGGTCCGCGCCGTCTGCTTGTGAAGAATCTGCTTCGAGCCGGACTTCTCTCAGGAACCTGGCTTCTGACGGTTTCGATTGAGAACGGGGAAAAAATTGCGGAAAAGACTTTGAATCCGACTCTTGGGATCTCCGGAGGTCTTTCGATTCTCGGGGGCGGGGGGATTGTCAAACCGTTTTCGAATGCGGCATACACTTCTGCGATCGCTTTGCAGATGCGGACGATTGCGGCATCCGGTAAAGAGTGTGTTGCTCTTGTGACGGGAAATCGGACGGAAAGTGCCGTTTTGCGTGATAATTCCTCTCTTGAACCTATGCAAGTGGTTCGTATTGCTGATTTTATTGCTTTTTCGATTCGTGCGGCAAAAGCGGCGGGTCTCAAAAAAGTCCTGGTCGCCTGTATGCCGGGCAAGCTCTTTAAATATGCCTGTGGAGAGGAGAACACTCACGCCCATAATACGAAACTTCGTCCGGAGCGTCTCCGTTCGATGGGACTCCGGCATCTCCCGGAGCTTCCTCTGGAAACGTTCGATACGATGGGCGAGCTGGCCGCGCATCTGGATGAGACAACTTTCCGGAATCTTCTTGAAGAGCTTTATATGCTTGCGGAGAAACAACTTGCATCTTGGTCAGGCGAGTCTATGACGCTGGAACTGCTCCTTTACAACGACAAGGGGGAACGGATAGTATGAAGGATTGGAAAATTACGGTCATGGGGGATTGGGGACGCGATGAATCGCTTCTGGCGAAGGCGGATGTCATTGCTGCAGGACGGCGCCTTCTGGACACGCTCCCCGCTTCGTACCGGGCGGAACGGGTGGAGCTGGGTGTCCAGCTCGTCGAACGGATTCGGGAGTTGTTGAGACGGGCCGAACGGGAAAATGTGGTCGTTCTGGCATCCGGCGATCCGCTGTATCATGGAATTGGAGGAACGATCGCGAAACTGGCTGGAGAGGAACATTTGCGAGTGCTTCCCTGTGTGACGGCTTTTCAGCGTCTGTTTGCCGCGCTGGGGAGGCCCTGGAACGGGGCATCGCTTTTCAGTCTTCATGGAGTGGAGGAGAATCTTCCGTGGCGCCGGATTCTGAATGCTTCGACTGTGATTGTCTATGGAGATCATCGCCGGACCGCTTCCGGTATTGCCGCACAGCTGATATCCTGCTTTCCGGAATCTGCATCCCGTTCAGCGGCAATCGGTTCCGATCTTGGGGCGGAACGGGAGCTCGTCTGTTCCGGGACTTTGGCGGAAATGGCTTCGATGAATGCTCCATCCCTTTCGGTGCTTGCTCTTTTTCCTGCGGAAGTGACGCCGGGGATTCCTCTCGGACTGCCTGATGAGGAGTATGAACATCAGAACCGGATGATTACGCATCCGGAGGTGAGGGCGGTTGTGCTGAGCAAACTGCGTCTTCGTTCCGGAGTGCTGTGGGATTTGGGGGCCGGAAGCGGTTCTGTCGGAATCGAAGGAGCTGGACTTTGTCCGGAGCTTGCTGTTTTTTCCGTGGAGAAGGATTCCGCTCGGGCGGAACAGATTCGGAAAAATGCGGAGAAACAAGGAATTGATTCTTTGCAAGTCTTTGAAAATGAAATTATTGATGCGATTCCTGAACTTCCGGATCCTGACCGGATTTTCTTTGGGGGTGGATCGGAGGAACTGGAAGTTGCATTTCAGCGATTGAAGCCGGGGGGTATTCTGGTGGCAACTGGAATTCTAGTTGAGACCTGTGCCAGACTGGCTTCGATTCTTCCCGAGCATCGGAAAGAACTGTTGAGTCTGAATATCAGTCGGTCCGGAGAGTTTTCCGGCGGACTGCATCTGTGGAGAGCGGAAAATCCGATTACGATCGCAGTGTTTGAGAAATAAGGAACAGGAAAGATGGAAGGAAAAATCACATTTGTCGGAGCCGGTCCCGGTGCGGAGGATCTGATTACGATCCGGGGCAAAAAGGCTCTGGATGAGGCCGATGTCATTATTTATGCAGGCTCCTTAGTCAATGAAAAGCTGCTGGACGGGAACTCTTCCGCCCGGAAATGCAACAGCGCCTCTCTTTCGTTCGAGGAGATCCTTGCAGTGATGCTGGAGGCATACCGGGAAGGAAAGAAAGTGGTTCGTCTGCATACCGGAGATCCTGCCATGTACGGAGCCGTTTCCGAGCAGTACCGGGAGCTGGATCGACTCGGAATTCCCTATCATGTGGTTCCAGGAGTCAGCAGTGTGTTCGCGGCCGCGGCCGCATTGAAAACCGAATTCACGATGCCCGGAATCACGCAGACCGCCATTCTGACCCGGGCCGCAGGACGGACTCCGGTGCCCGAACCGGAAGAACTTTCGAAACTTGCTGCTCACGGGACAACTCTCTGTCTGTTCCTGAGCGTTGGTGATATGGAAAAGGTGGTTTCCGCTCTGCTTGCCGCCGGTCGCTCGCCCGAGACTCCGGCAGCCGTCGTTTACCGCGCCGGATGGGATAATGAAAAAGTGGTCCGGGGAACCATTGCCGATATTGCGGAACGGGTAAAAGAGGCATCCGTCAAGCGGCAGGCTATGATCGTGATCGGAGAGGTGCTCGCCCGGAACGGTGAGATGTCATCCCTGTATAACCGGGATTTTGCCCATGGATATCGGAAACAGAATGCTTTTCGCGGGACTAGTGCGGTTTTCGCGTTGACGAGCGCCGGAGCTTTGAAGGCCGGCGAGATCGCGGCAGGACTTGATTCGAAAATCATTTTGCCGGAAAAATTGTCGCATCTTGTTTCCAAAGAACGGGTTGTAACTTATCCTGACGGTGGACTCCATGAGGCGTTCCGTAAAGCGTGGGAACAGTTTGACGGGCTCGTGATGGTTATGTCATCGGGAATTGTGGTGCGGATGTGTGCGGAGCTTTGCCGTCACAAATCGACCGATCCGGCTGTGGTTGTAACGGATGAAGAGGGCAATCATGCCGTCAGTCTGTTGAGCGGTCATCTTGGAGGAGCAAACCGGCTTGCTCAGGATGTCGCTTCCATCACAAACGGCGATGCGGTTGTGACGACTGCCAGTGATGTACGCGGAATCATGGCCTTCGACGAGATGGCTTCCCGTCATGCTCTTCGTGTCGTGAATCCCGAGGCAATCGTCAAACTTGCCACTGCGGTTCTGGAAGGGAAAAAAGTGGATCTCGTTCTGCCGGAACATCTTTATCGTCGTTATTATGCCAATTCGCCGCAATATTCCCTTGTCTCAGCTCCTGGAGAGAATCCCGCGGTGGTGCTCCTCAAAAATGGTGAGGCGCCCCGGGAGTATGGGGTGCCGGTCCTGTATTTGAAACGGAAAAAATTTGCCCTCGGAATCGGATGCCGGAGAGATGCCGCGCTTCCGGATCTGGAAGCCGTTGCATTGCAGGCTCTTGAATCCATTGGAGCCGATTGGGAAAGTGTGTCTGCCATTGCCACAGCGGAATTGAAACTGGATGAGCCGGCGATTCTTCAGCTGGCGTTCCGTCATTCCATTCCGGTGACGGGGTATTCGGCAGAGGAGCTGAACCGGATTGATGTGCCGGATCCTTCTCCGGCCGCCATGGAAAATCTGGGGATCAATTCCGTCTCGGAAGCAGCCGCAATTCTGGCCTCCGGCGGAGGTGCCCTCGCGGTTCGGAAAATCAAGGGAAACGGTGCAACCGCCGCATTGGCGGAGAAGGTGGATCATGAGTCATAAAATCTATGCTGTCGGACTCGGTCCCGGATCTCCGGCAATGCTTTCGCCCCGGGCAAAAGAGGTCCTCGAAAACTGCGATACGATTGCCGGATACCGGAGTTATCTGGAACAGATTCCGGATCTCATTGAAAACAAACAGATTATTGCCAGCGGAATGCGACAGGAACTTGACCGCTGCCGCGCCGCACTGGAAGCCGCGAAAGCAGGGGCATCCGTGGCGGTGGTTTCTTCCGGTGATTCGGGAATCTACGGAATGGCGGGACTCCTGATGGAACTTTCTGAAGCGGAGGAATTTCAAGGAATTGAAGTGGAGGTCGTTCCCGGAATTACAGCGGCATCAGCGGCCGCGGCGCTGGTAGGCGCTCCGCTGATGTGCGATTTTGCGGTGATCAGTCTCTCTGATCTGCTGGCGGATCGAAATACGATTCTGAAACGTCTTTCCGCCGCGGCGGAGGCGGATTTCGTGACCGCGCTTTACAATCCCGGCAGTACTCGCAGACGTGAACTGCTGGAACAGGCGATCGCTCTTTACCGGCGCCTTCGCGGAGATTCCCTGCCGGTGGCTGTGGTCCATGATGTGGCTCGGCCCCAGCAGAGATTTACGCTTTGTCGAATTGCCGATTTCCCTTTCGAGGAAGTCGATATGACAACCATTCTTATTATCGGATGTTCCAGAACCGTAATCCGGAACGGAAAAATGTACACCCTCCGTGGGTATCAGGAGAAGTATGGCGGATTTTCCAACTGATTTTTCCGCGTTTCTGCTCGGCGGAGTGAATTCGGGAAGCGGAAAGACAACTGTTTCTCTGGCGTTGATGCGGGCTTTGAAACGCCGCGGTCTCATCGTTGCGCCCTTCAAGTGCGGTCCCGACTATATTGATCCGACGTTTCATCGACGCGCTTCCGCTTCTGAATCCGTGAATCTTGACTGCCGCATGATGGGGACAGATTCGGTGCGCCGCAGTTTTCAGGATGCGGCTTCTTGCTCTCAAGTCGCTGTGGTGGAAGGCGTTATGGGACTGTATGATGGAGTTTCCGCAGATTCTCTTTCCGGAAGCAGTGCAGAAGTGGCGCTTGTCCTTGGTATTCCCGTGGTTCTGGTTGTCAATGCGCGCGGAATGGCGGGCAGTATCGCTCCGCTTGTTGCGGGATTTTCCGCATGGAGGAAGGATTTGAGAATCATCGGAGTGATTGCTGATAATGTCGGCGGACCGAATCATGCCCGTCTGCTGGCCGATTCTCTGGAGAAACATTCTCTGCCCCCGCTGCTCGGGGCTCTGCCGCGAAATCCGGAATGGACGCTTCCGGAACGTCATCTCGGCCTCGTTCCGGAACTCGAAAACGGAAAGTACGATGACTGGTTCGATAAACTTGCCGATGCCGCAGAGGAGCATTTCCAGCTGGATCTCCTGCTGGAACGTTCCGCAATGGAACGACCGAAGAGATCCTTTCGCATCCCGGAAAAAAAGACGGTTCGTCTTGCCATCGCACGCGATCCGGCGTTCCATTTCTATTACTGCGACAATCTCCGAATGCTGGAGGAAAATGGCGTCGAACTCGTCGAATTTTCTCCTTTGAATGATTCGTCCCTTCCTGAGAATATTCATGGACTTTACATCGGCGGCGGTTTCCCCGAACAGTTCGCCCGGCGCCTGATGGAGAATGAGTCCATGCGTTCCGCTGTAAAAAAATATGCGGAAGAGGGCGGAATTGTCTATGCCGAGTGCGGCGGATATATGTACCTCATGCGCTCCATTGCCGATTTCGATGGACAAAGGTATGAGATGTGCGGCGTGATTCCTTCCGATGCAATCATGTGTCCAAAGCTGAAATCGCTCGGATATCGGACGGTTCGTTTGAAATCCGATTGTATTTTCGGCAAAACCGGTGCTATTTTAAAAGGACATGAATTTCATTATTCAGAAGCGGTGCCGACGGAAGCTCCTTTGTGGGATGCATTCGATTCCAGAGACAGAATCGTGCCTTCCGGCGGCGGATATCGGAATGGAAATGTCTGCGGCAGTTATGTCCACATTCACTGGGCATCGACTCCGCAGGCGGTGAAATCTTTGATCGAGGCTATGAAAAAATGCATCAGATGACTTTGCTGATTCTGATTTTCGCAATCGCGTTCCTGCTGGATCTGCTGTTCGGGGATCCTCACAGTCAGTTCCATCCGGTGGCGCTCTTCGGACGATTCGCCGGACTGGTGGAGCTGGTCTGCCGTTTCAAATTCGGTAACGGAGTTCTTTCCGGATTCATTGCCTGGCTGATTGCCGTAGGGCTGGTGACATGGCTGGCATATGGCGTTACATGGCTGCTGAACGGACTTTCCTGGGTGCTGGGAGCTGTGGCGGCTGGAACGTGCTTTTATATTTCCATTGCGATGCGCAGTCTGCTGGAACATTTGGTGAGAATACGCAACTCATTGGAAAAAAAGGATTTGTATGGGGCGAGATGCGCTCTTGGCATGATCGTCAGCCGCAATACCGGGAACCTTTCCGAAAGTGAAATCGTCCGGGGCGGAATCGAGAGCATCGGGGAGAATCTGATCGACGCTGTGAACAGCGCCTGTTTCTGGACCGTTCTCGGATTCCTGATTGGTGGTGTGCCCGGAGCCGCGGCCGGAACCATCTTCCTGCGCGCGGTGAATACGCTGGACGCCTGCTGGGGATACAAGAGTGAACATTATCTGAAGTTCGGAAAGATTGCGGCGCGGGTCGATGATGCCGTGCACTGGATTCCGGCGCGTCTGACGGCTTTGGCGGTGGCCCTTGCCGCTCTGTTCCTGGGATTGCGCCCATTTGCCGCGCTGAAGATGGCATGGCGCCACAGAGCGGATCATCCGAGTCCGAATTCCTGCTGGGGAATGGCGGCGTTTGCCGGAGCTCTCGGAATCCGTCTCGGCGGACCAACCGATTACAGCGATGGACGGGAACAGTATCCTTACTGGGGAGATGGTCGCAAGGAACTGACTGCGAATGATTTACGCTTGGCGGAACATCTCGCGCTTCTTTCCGCGATGATTTTTGCCGCCTTTTTGCTGGGAGTAGGATTATGTCTTCTAAAAAACTGATTTTGATTCGCCATGGAGAACTGCCGCCGGAGTATTCCGGACATTTTGTCGGCTCCACCGATGCGCCGCTGGGCGAGAAGGGGATTGAGGACTGTAAAGCGCTGGCGGAGGTCTGGAGAAAATTTAACAGTGAAGTCGTCTATGTCAGTCCGAAACTGCGGGCGGAGCAGAGTGCCCGTCTGGTCTGCGGCGATGCGCCGCTGATCTTCGATGCGCGTCTGAGAGAAGTCGACTTTGGACGATGGGAAAATCTGACCTTCGATGAAATCTCCGGCGGCGATCCCGAATACAGTAAATACTGGTTCGATCATCCGCGGGAAATCCATTTCCCGGATGGCGAGGCGGTTCCCGATTTTGAAGCGCGTGTCATTCAGTTTACGGAAATGCTTTATTCGCTGCCGCAGACGGTGATTACTGTTGTTTCTCATGGAGGTGTTTTGACAACCATGATCCGGAAGATCATGGATTTGCCTTATGAGGCTATGTGGCGGTGGCAGCCCTCGCGTGGAACTCTTTCCGTGATAGAGTTCGATCCGGAAAATCTGCCCGGCCGCTTTGGGGTCTTCAACCTGAAAGTCCGGGAGCTGTTCTGATGGCGGAAGTGATTCTGGTGACCGGCGGATGCCGGAGCGGAAAAAGTGCATTTGCCGAGAAACTTGTCCGGGAGGCTGGCTCGGAGAACCGTTTTTATATCGCGACCTGTCCGGTGGTCGATGCCGAAATGGCGGAGCGCGTCCGGCGCCATCAGGAGAGGCGTGCGGCGGACCGCTGGACCACCATCGAAGAGGAAACCGATCTCGTTTCCGCTCTTCGCCGATGCACTGCCGGTAGTGCCGTCCTGGTGGACTGCCTGACCCTCTGGATCAGCAACCTCATGTACGCGGCTGATCAGAAAAACAGACTCTTTGCCGAGGATGAGATGAGAGCGGAATGTGAACGGTTCCAGGCGGCCTGCGCCGCTTTTGATGGAACGATTGTTCTGGTGCTGAATGAAGTCGGACTTGGAATCGTGCCGGAAAATGAGATCGCCCGCCGTTTCCGGGATTGTTCCGGACGCTGTGGACAGATGATCGCTTCTTTTGCCGACCGGGTCTATTTGACGGTCTGCGGAATTCCTATGAAATTGAAAGGGTGAAATATGACTACTTTGAATGAATGTCTGAATGCGATTGTTCCTCAGGACGACGCCTGGAGAGACAAGGCGATGGATCATATTCATGATCTGACAATGCCGCGCTGGGCTCTGGGCAGAATCCTTGAAATCGCTGTCGATCTTGCCGGAATGACCAGAACTCTGGAGTTGCAGACAAAACGGAAAACGGTGGTTCTGTTCGCCGGGGACCATGGTGTCGTTGCACAGGGAGTCTCGCCTCAGCCGCAGAGTGTGACGGTTCAAATGCTGAAAAATTTCAGTCGGGGCGGTGGAGCAATCAGTGTTCTGGCTTCCAGCGTTGGCGCAAATGTGAAATTGATCGACATCGGCGTAAACGCCGATACCTCGGAGATCCCGAATGTCCTGAACCGCAAAATCGCATACGGAACCAGAGATATGTATCTGGGGCCCGCAATGACACGGGAGGAGGCAATCCGTTCCCTTGAAATCGGAATCGAAGCCGCAGAACGTCTGGCTCAGGAAACGGATGTCTTCGCAACCGGAGAGATGGGAATCGGCAATACTACTCCGAGTTCCGCAATCGTGACGGTGCTCTCGCGCGAGATTGATCCGATGGCATATGTCGGTCGCGGCGCCGGACTGGAGCCGGAACGACTGGTCCATAAGGCCGATGTGATCAGGCATGCAATCGAACTGAATGCGCCGAATCCGGATGATCCGATTGATATTCTTTCCAAAGTCGGAGGGTTCGAGATCGGCGGCATTGCCGGTGTGATCCTCGGAGCGGCAAAATTGAAAAAACCGGTGGTTATTGACGGGTTTATTTCCACGGCCGGAGCGCTGATTGCTCATGCGCTCTCTCCGGAATCGGCCGATTATATGATCCTGGCTCATTCCAGCGTGGAACGCGGACATGTCAGAATGGCGGAGATCCTCGGGAAAAAGGCTCTGCTGAACCTGGAGCTGAGGCTGGGGGAAGGGACCGGCGCAGCGCTGGCAATGCCTCTGCTGGATGCGGCATCGGCTGTGATGCGCGACATGTCCACCTTTTCTTCTGCCGGTGTGACGGAGGAGGGATTGTGAAATGCGTTCCTTTCTGGCCGCACTTTCGCTGATTACCTGCTGTCCGCTGGGAAGATTCCTGCCTGCGGAAAAGGAGCTGCATCGCTGTTCGAACTATTTCCCGGTAGTGGGGGTGCTGGCGGGGGCGCTGATCTATTTCCCCGCTCTGTGGGCTTCGGAGTACCTCGGCGCGGCTTCGGCGGTTCTGATCCTGCTGATGATGGAGGGAATTTCCAAGGGGTTTCATCTGGACGGACTCGCCGATACCGCGGATGGCTTCCTGAGCAGCCGGCCACGGGAACGCAAACTGGAAATTATGCATGACAGTCATATCGGAACGATGGGCGTTGCGGCAATCGTTCTGATTTTGCTGGCGAAATATTCCTGTTTATCCTCAATGGAGCCGAAAACGGCCGCTATGACGGCAGCACTGAGTGTGTTCGCTGGACGTTTCGCTTTGACTTTTTATATTTTGATTTCCCGCTATGCACGTGAGAGCGGTCTTGGGAAAATTCTGTATTCACGTCGTCCCTGGGGGGGGGCTCTGGCAGGTCTGGTGATTTCGGTCGTTGCCAGTTATTATTTCCTCGGAAACTGCTTTTTCATTTTGCCGACTCTTGTTTTCATTGTCATCTGGAACTGGATCTGTATCTGGCATATTCGCGGTGCAACGGGGGATACGATTGGCGCCTGTGAACAGTTGACGGAAACTCTGGTTTGTTTCCAGATGCTTTTTCTTTCGTGATTTCTCCTGAACATTTCTTTTTTTAAAAAGGATTCTTCTTCGAAAGCGAGGAGTCCTGTGGGACGGATCAACAGCGATTCCATAAAAGAGCAGCAGCTTGATTTTCTCTCAGAGAATACAAGAAGATGATTTGTTCTGCAGATTCAGCTGTCCGGATTTTTCCGGAATTCGGTTGGAGAGGTATTATAATATTTCCGGAACTCGGTTGAAAAATTCAGGGCATTGCCATATCCGCATAAAAGAGAAATTTCCTTGATGGAGGAGGAGAAATCGGTTTTGAGCAGTTTTGCCGCGGTTGTCATTCGGAGCGTCCGGAGCATTTGATGCGGAGAAATATGAAAATGTTTTTTAAACTCCCGAAAAAGCCGAGATTCCGAACAGCAGGCAAATTTTGCCAGTTCGGAAAGAGGCAGTTCCCGGTGAAGATTTTCCTTCATATAATCCGGCAGCAGCAGAATCCGCGGGTCCTGCGAGGGGGGCGGTTCAGGATTCTGAAGAAAACGCAGCAGTTCCAGTACGGTAAAATAGTTTTCCGCACAGACATTCCGGTCAAAGCGTTTTTCCATGTGTTTGAATTTGTCCATCAGATAAAGAAACCGCTCCCTGTGGACGTTGCGGATGATATCTTTCTCCGTCCAGCTGGAAAGCTGCAGCAGCGAAGGCAGCAGACTTCCTTCAATCTCAATGGAGATCTTGCAGCAGAATCCAGTATGTCCCGTGTGTATTTTCCCGGAAGAACCCGGATAAATCAGAAAAATACTGTTTTCATCGAGTTCATCGGTTCGTCCGTTTCTTGTTGCCAGCAAGGACCCCGATTTTATGAATTCAAGCCCCAGATAAGTGGCGTTCCGGTAGACGTATTGTGCGCGGGAAAGCCAGTGAACCTCTGTCATCTTCTGCGAGAACAGCAATTCTTGATAGAGAGACGGTTTCCCCAGAAAATAGACCTTGAACTCTTTACGATGAAGAACCGTCTTTTCCGTTTCGGCGTTTTTGTCCGCCAGAGAATCCCTCATCGTTTCATTGACGGATGCAGATGCTCCCATGAAACTTTCCCAAATGTTTTTATGTAATTTTGAAGAAGGATAATCCATCATATTCGTTTTTTCAAGGGAACATCGTGAAAAGAGTGGAATTTTTAAAGGAAAATTCTCCATTTTGAACTGGAATTCCCTGGAAAATAGATAGTTTTTCCTTTTCCGATTTTCCTCTTGTTTCGCGGATATCTCTGAGAAAGATCTCTCTTCCATCTTCCGGGAGCGCGACGGACAGCTTCTTTTTCTGAGCGGACTCCATTATGCCAGTTTTCCAAATATTTTTTCTAAGAATGCAAATCAAAAAGAAATAATTTTCTATTGCTTTCAGCACCCAGATGAGAGATAATATAAAAAGAAGAAAATCTGGTTTTCAACAATAGAGCATGGCAGATACCGGTAGAACCATGTTTCGGCAGAAGTGTCACCGGAAATGCGCGGGGATAAAAGCTCTGCTGCAAATCGGGACCATTCGGACCGGCTGTTGAACAGTGGAAAACAGCATAGGAAAGTACGTATCAGAAACAAAGAAGGACTAACAACAATGAAAGCAAAGATGCAGTTCTGCCTGGGAATCGGGCTGGCTCTCGCATTGCAGGCATTCGGGGGAGCAGTGATTTCCGACACGGATTTTACGAAAAACGGAAAAGTCTCGAAATTTGATTACCGGGCAAAAGGATTCGGCACCTTTCACGGGATCCTGCCGAAAAACTGGTATGAAAACGGCTGTTCCTGGTCAAAGACATATGGAAAAACAGAAATTGTCAAGGATCCTTCCGGAGATTATCTGAAAATTACGGTCTCCAGAGCCGATACGCAGTATCTTTCGGCACTGCCGAAATTGAAGAAAGACTGCCAATACCGTCTGACCGCCGTGATCCGCAACCGGACCGATGGTTTGGTACAAGTCCGTCTGCGTTCCGGGAAACCGTACAAGGTCTGGGAATCCATGTCTGTTTCTCATTCGTCGGAATGGAGACAGTGGACAAAGACATTCCGTTTTGATCAGGAACCGGATCCGACCATCGCTCTCATGCTTCAGATTCGCGGGAACGGAGAAGTCGATGTCCGCAGCATCCGTCTGGAGGAAGCCGATGGACAGGGTGACACTCTCCTGAGAACCGATTTTTCCTCTGCCGGCAAATCTCTCAAGATCAGTGGAAGAGGTTCCTTCAGCGGAGTCCTGCCCAATGGCTGGCGGGAAGATTTTACTCATTTTATCAAATCTTCCGTTCAGACGGAGGTGGTAAGGACTCGTGACGGAAAAGTTCTGCGCTTTCGAATACAGGGCGGGAGTCCTCAGTTTATGGCTCCGATCGGAGAGTTGACGGCAGGAAAATATTATCGTCTGACGTTTTCCGGAGATAACAGAACAGGCGAACCCGTCGCCTTTTCTCTCCGTCTGATTGACTCTCCTTACACTCGTCTTGCATACGGCAGTGTCAACGGCGATTCCGGATGGCGAGTGCAAAGCCTGATCCTCGGTGTGGACAAAACCATTGCTGCACCTGCTGCATTGTTCCTTCTGCCTCGCGGGGAAGGTGAACTGGATCTCGCTTCGCTCCGTCTGGAAGAAATCCAGCCGGAAGAGATCGTGACAAAACGTCCGGATGCCAGACTGAAGAATTTTTTCCGCAACACTCGTTTTCCTCTCGGTCTGCAAAGCGGATGGACTCAGGAGATCGCCGGAATGTGGGAGAATATCGGCATAGACGGAACCATTGAATCTGATCCCGCTGTTCCGGGCCCTTCCGGCGAAGCCTCCTTAAGATTGCGTTCGGAACCGGGAAGAAACATTGGTCTCTATTCGGAACCGTTCAATGTTGCCGATCCGAAAGTCAGCCACACCGTTTCTTTTGCCGTTCGCGGCAGTGGCAGTTTCTTTGTCAAGGTCATTACAGAAAAGGAAACACTGAAACGACTCACCATAACTCCCGGTCCGCAATGGTCACGAATCGAAGTCCCATTCATGCCTCTGGCGGATGCTCCTGCATTTGGATTCTATATTCGCGGGAACGGAACGATCTGGCTGGATTCCTTCCGTGTTGCACCTTCATCGGAATCCGGTTATCTGCCGATGATGCAGAATGAAGTGGCTCTGGCGTTTCCCGAATCCTCCGCTTCGGCGGCGCGCATCCAGTTCCCGGATGAGAAGCCGGAGCTGTGCTGGTATGTTTCGGGAGAGATCCGCCCGAACTCGGAGCTGCGGGCTTCGGTCACGAATCTCTACGGAGAAACGATTGTTCTAAAGCCGATTCCCGTCTCCGAAAAACAGCGGAGCGGCAAAATTCATTATGCTCTTTTCCCCAAGCGTCCATACGGTCAGTTCCGAGTGGAAGTTCAGCTGTTTCACAATGGCCGAGCTGTCTCTCCTGTGAACGAAATGGTCGCAACCCGCGTGGTACGTCCCCGCTACTGGGGAAAGGATGCTCCCGATTCTCCCTTCGGGATCCATACCGTTCCACAGAAGGAGGCTCTGCTGGCGGCAAAGGCCGCCGGATCAAACTGGGCTCGACTGCATGATGCCGGCTTGAACCTGATCGGCTGGGCGTTTGTGGAACCGCGGAAAGGCGAATGGCAATTCTGGGACAAGGAACTGAAGGCGTATCGGAACGCCGGACTTCAGCTGCTGGGGGAACTGGGAACCGCGCCTGAATGGGCAAGCTACTTTGATCCTGTCATCCGTTGTGATTCGGGATATTACAAGCAATATTTTGCGCCACGAAAAGTGGAGGATTTTGCCAATTATGCCTCGGTTGTCGCCAAACGCTATCGCGGGATCATTGATGAATGGGGGATCTGGAATGAACCGTGGCATCCTCCGTTTTTCTCCTTTGGATACAATAAAAACGGCAGAGGAATCTGGGAAAGATACATCAGTCCTCCGGATGCGGCGGAACGGTTTGCCAAACTGAGTGCAGCGGCTTATGATGCGGTGAAAAAAGTCAATCCGGATTCGGTTGTGGTAGGCTTTACCACTTTCGGGTTCAGTACACAGAGATGGTCCGAACGTCTCTATGAAGCAGGAGTGCTGTCGAAATGCGATGCCTTGGATTACCATTTTTACGCGGGGCGGCTTCTCGGCTATCCCGATGATGATTATGCGCGGGAAGCTCTTCAGGGGTCTTTCGGCTGCATTGCGGAAAAAGAGGGAAAAATCTCCAAACCGATTTATATGACGGAAGGACAGGGCGCTCCGGAAAGTGCCGGAAGCAGTGAATGCCGTTACATCGGTCTTCTGAAGCATACAATTCCGTGGAATGCCGCCGAAGATTATCACTGGCTGGCTGACCGCAATACACGTCTGCATCTTTCCCTGCTGGCGATCGGTGTCAAACGGATTTTCCTCTATTCCATGTATGGAACTCAGAATTTTGTGGAACGGGCTCGTCTCCGGGTTCTCGTGAATGCGGATGGTTATCCGGGGCCGATGCTGGTGGGGCATTCCGCACTGACATCACGTCTGGAGGACCGCCCCTATTCCGGAACACGGGTTCTCGAACCGGGATTTGGTGCCTATACCTTTTCCGACGGCAGAAGCTCCGTTGCCGTTCTCTCGGGGAAAAATGATATTCGCGGACGGAAAATCCGTTCGACCCTCCCGAATGCGAAAGCCGCGGATCTGTATGGAAATCCCTTGACCTTTCCTGTGCAATACGATGGTCTGGCCTTGTTCATTGAAGCCCCCGTTCCGGCCGAAACACTGAAACAATCTCTGCAGCTGATTCAATAAGAGAGAGGTGATTGTCATGTATTCAGGCAACCGAAAATTCTCACTGATAGAGCTCCTCATTGTAACAGCCATTCTGGCGATCCTTGCCGCTCTTCTTCTGCCTGCGTTGAATTCGGCAAAAAGGGCATCCCACAAGATGAAATGTACGTCGAACCTGAAACAGCTCGGCCATGCGGCGATCCAGTATGAAGCTGCCTTTGATGATTACATCGCTCCGCCGATGAATAATGCGGTCAGCGGAATGACGTGGGGACAATCCCTGTATTTCTGGGATTTCTCCTATGGAACCTTGTTTCTGGGCGGAGCACTGCAGGTCTCGGAATCGACCTACAAAGAGGCGTTTGGGACCGCATGGAAAGTGTTTCACTGTCCGGAAGACAATATCGTTCTTGAAGATTATTCGGCCAATGCCCGTCGTTTTCTTCCTCCACGAAGCTATTGCATGTTTCGTCCTCTGTTTGAAGTCGTGAATGAGGTGGCGCCGCCTCGGAGTTCCGGTGTTTCGAGACCGGCTTCCACCTATCTGATTGCCGATCGGAATCCGGCTGTCCATGTGATGGCGGCTCCGGTCTGCGGACGAGCCACCTCACTTCTTGGCAGTATCGTTTATATTGATTCCGGAGAACGTGTGGGATCTGTTCATCAGCAATATGCCAATATTCTGTTTCTGGATGGTCATGTGGCAGCCAGGAAACATTGGAATCAGCAGTTCTCTCCATCGTACTATACTCTGAATACCATCAAGGATCCCTGAAAAAACAGATTCCCATTACAGGCAAATGCAAGTTTTCTGTATCTCCTGCAATGGGATGCAAGTTGTTTCCGCTAATAACTCTGAAGAGGGAAAAGTGAACTTGCTTTTCACTCAATGTGCGGAAAAGGGATAACGGTTCCGTCCCCTGTGCTGATTTTTCCGGAATTACCGGGAATTATTCCTTCAGGATCAGCTTTTTTCCCAGGGATGGATTTTTATGCCCCACGACCCCCCGGCCGAATGCCAGATAATAGCCGGACTGGTTTCCATCCCTGTCATGGATTCCAAGAGCAAATCCGAAAACATCTCCGGCCGCCGGACTCATTCCCAGAGATTTCCAGGGAATCGCCGCCCGATATGTGGTAAGGTTCCCGGAACGATTCATCTTCGTCCGGAGCGTTTCATCCATTCCCTTTTTCCCCGAAGGGGAATACCAGCAATAAGGCTTTTTGCCCAGGGCAAGTCCGAATTCATAGTCGTTATGGTCATATCCTGCGGCGGGAAGGGCATCGTTGCGGGTATCAAAGCTGAACTGAATGACATCTCCCTGCCAGATATCTCCGCCTTGAAACGTGTTGGAATGTACGTCATCCACAACTTCCGCGAAAAGATAAAAATATTCATGATCCCATGCGAAAAAGAGTTTAGCGGAAAGATCTTCCGGGCCATCCCATGGGACAGAGGGATCGGGAGGCAGGACATGCTCTCGCTGAGAAAGAAGAATCACTTTTTCTTCTTTTTGAAATTCAAAGGTTTTCCAGTCTTTGAATTGGCGTTTTCCGATTGGGATGAGAGGAGGAAGCGTTATTGACGTTTGAATCGGAGCTGTTCCCGGACGAATCAGGTCAACACGCAATGAATTCTGTCTGTCAAGAGGGAAATCCGTCTTCAAATCCAGCAAAACGGTTTTAGTTTCTTTGGGCGCCAGACGGAGTGTTTTTTCTCCTCCGCCTGTCCTGATTCTTCCTTCCCATGGCGCAATCTGATTGTTCCGGACGAGAAGCCGAAGTCGATCCGAGCGGACCAGGCCGGGAATCAGACTCAGCGGGATTCTGTTCCTGATGGATTGAAGAATCTGCTTTTTCAGTGAATCCGCCTGTGAAATCCTGCAGGAAAGATAGACAGGATTTTCCGTCAGGGAAAAAACTTTTCCCTTCAGCGGGGTCCCATAGACAGAAACGATCCGTTCCGCTTCCGGAATATGAAATTCAACAGGCTTGGCCTCTGCATCGGTATTCCATAAGGCAAAGTGCGCCGAATCCGGAGTTTTCCATTGAATCAGACGGATATCACCATCCAGAATTGTTTCTGCAAGTCCGCGTATGGATTGAAATTCATACGCTGCCTGGGCAAATGCCGCAACCGCCGGCAAGGGGCGAGGCCCGGACTGATTTCGCCAGATCCCGTAATCGAATCGTCCCGATTCCGGAGCGTTCATCAGTACATACCAGATCAGCCACTTTGCTGGAAATGTTCTGGAGAGAATGAACAATCTGGCAAGATATGCAGCGTGACGATGCGCATAGAGGGAATCATAATCCAGAGAGTCGCCAAGGCTCCAGCCCAATTCTCCGATGGCCATGGAATGGCGGTTCCCGTATTTTTTGATAAGGGCTTCCGTCTCTTTCATCACATTTAGAAAACCTCCGTTTTCAGGAGTGGAACAGTCCCGTCCGTCCTCAGCAAGCACTCGCGGACTGCAATACGGATGCACCGCATAGAGATCAAAAGATTTTCCCGCTTTTTCAAAAATTCCGGTGGAAAACTCTTTGGATCCGGTTGAGTTGAACGCAAAGCAGTGTCCCTGTTTCTGAACAATGGGATAGGCGGCATTCAGCAGTTCGGCATAAATGTCGATTGCCTGACGCATAGTCGCTCCGGCATGTTTCCGATAGTTCCAGTCTACCTCATTATCCAGTTCCAGACACAGATCTTCAGCCTTCGACGCCGCCTGCGAGCGGATATAATTGCCGATAGCCTCCGCGGATGGCAGACGGCTTCCCTTGCGGAGAGCCCAGCTTGGCGGCCGGAACGTGGAAAGCAGAGTCCCCAGCAGTTCAAATCCCATGCGGTTATACTTTTCTGCCAGAACGTTTCCCTGACGGAGTTTCCTCGGTCCGTCAGGCTCAAGAGCTGCCCAGGTATCCATATTGAAACGGATTCTGGCAACCCCGATTCTTTTCAGCGCCTCTGCCGGAACTGTTCCCATCGATGTCTGGATTCCGAAAAAGTCTCCCCGTGATTGGAAAGAGGGAGCCTCTACAAAAGGTGCTTTTTGAGCAATCAGAAGATGTCCATCGGCATCTGAAACTCTGATTTCTCCAGGATAATATCCGGGGACGGCAGCAAAATCGCATGAAATTTCCCATTTTGCGGAACTGACGGATTCCGCTTTCCAGCTTTTCCGGAAGTCGCCGCAGGAAAAATCAAACACGAGCGGCATTTTCAACTGTTTCGGATCGGATGTATGGAATCGGATTTTCATTGTCGGGATTGTTCCGCTTTTTACGATCTCTCCGGGTTCTTCCGTGGAAGCGGAGAGCTGGCAAAGAGCTGGTGGAGAGAATGGGCCGACTCTCTTTCCTTCTTCCAGCTGTATGGCGTCAATTAGCACTTTTCGAGACGGATGCGGAGCCGTCAGCAGAATGGAATAGAACGGCGCAACCGATTTCTGTTCCGGAATCGCAATGCTGTATCTGCGCCATTCCGGAACGAGCCGGAACGTCCTGGAACAGAGTCTGTGCCACGCCCCCGCCGGACTCAGCATCGTGACATTGAGGGAATCTCCCTTTTCTCCTTTTGCATAGAAAGAAAGCACATATGCTTTTCCTGCCTGAACGATGCCACATTTGTATTTATTCACACAAACGCCCCGCACCTGCATGGAATGATGAGATCCGAGAGCCCCTTCTCCTTGTATCCACAAAGGTTCCGGTTCCGCCAGATTCCATGGGATCCATTCCTTTACACCGGTTTCAAAATCGGGATCTCCGTCCAGCCGGTTGGGAGAGAAAAATGTGCTTTGCGGAACGGGGGGTTTCTCCGGCGTATCGTCTTTTGTCCAGGAAAGCGCATCAATGGCGATGGAACTTTCTTCCCGATGTTTGCCGAAACGCACCAGAGCAATGCTGATTTTTTTCCGGGGATCAAGTTTTTGATTTGCTCCGCTGACGGTTCCATATTGTCTTATATAGCGGAATTTGGAAAGCGGGATCGTAATCCGTGTCCAGCAGCCGACTGGAGCATATTGAAAATGCGCTTGAAAACATTCCCGTCCTTTTCCGGCAGGATCGTGTTCGGAAATCTCGATCACCGCCGGGGGAGAACCGGAGATCCGCTTGATGAAAAAAGAGAGACTCCTGGTTAAATCTTCCACCCCTTTCCCGTCACAGTAGGATGCCCCCTGAAAAGCCGTACACGCCGGAAATGTGATCTTAATGGCCCGATCTCCCTGAGCAGGAGATGAGTCCCATGCCCATTCCGGACGGCGTGACTTTGCATCGCTCCAAAGTCCCCAGAACTTCGGCCATCTGGTCGATTCCGGATATTGTTCAAAATCACAAAATGTTTCGCTTCCGCAAACAGTAAGCGCAGCCAGGCAGAGAGAGAAAAAAGAGATCGTTTTCATTTTATGGAACCCTGATCAACTGGTTGTGCCCGTTATACGAACGGATATATTGATGGAATGGAATCCCCTGAACATGCCCGTCTGCAAAGGAAGCATTCATTACAGTTCCGTTATTGTGGAGGAATATTGCGGGCATCCATCGCTGGGAACTGATATCGGTTGTTGTTCCTCTCAGAATATAGAACGGCTTGAAATCCCCGGCACTGGCGGCCGATTCTCCGATGATAATGACCGAGGATGGGGTTTTGACTCGGCTCAGATTATAAGTGCACCCGATTACTCCGGAGTAATTATTGATAGGATCTCCGGAATGCGGTTTGTAATTGATCCAGCCGTCAGGACGCTTCGATTCGGCGGTATAGATATAGTCGTTGTAGCCGTAACTGGTATAGAGTGTGTGATTTTCCTCTGTGAAATATCCGTTCATTTTGGGCGCCATCGGGCAAAGTACGATTGATTTTTTCCCGACGGGGAGGTCGTTGACATAATTTTTTGTCCCCGGATTCGGCAGATATTTATAAAAAAACAGCAGAGATGTCCAGAATAAGCGGTTTGCGGTCGGTGAACCTCCTCCGTTGTTGCCGACAATGGAAGGTGGACAGAAGTCTTGAAAATCTCCGGCATACATCCCGAACATTTTTCCGATTGTCGATAAATTGTTTTTGCACTCGACCCCCTTTGCCGCTTTCCGTGCAGAGTGCAGGGCCGGAAGAAGAAGTCCAGCTAAAATTGCAATGATTGCAATTACAATTAAAAGTTCTATCAATGTGAAATATTTTCGTGATCTTTTCATTCTTCCTGTTCCTGATTTTATTTTCCTGATGTTGATTCTACCGTCCATGTTTTATTCCTTATATTATGCGTCAAAATCATATTGTCGCATTTCCTGCTGAGCCTTCCCGAAAAACATAAAAAATTGGAAACCCACTCCGCACCTCCTTGTTCGGTATTGCGTGATGTTTTGTTTTTTTATTTTCAAACTTTGTTTTCTTCTGACAACCGCATCAGACTCCGCAAGAAGGTCCTGCATGATTTTTCTTCCTGCTGCGCAAAATGTTAAGTTCTGAGCAGGTTCAGCATATCTTGTTCTTTGCAGAACGGGAATTCCGTTTTGTTTCTTTTCCCGTTAAAAAATCTGGAGTCTGCATTTGCTTTTATGTTATATTGATCAATTCCGACGGGATGAATATTTTACAAGGCACATCATCAGGATCCGCAAATTTTTCCAGAATTCTGCGGGCAGCCTTATAACCAAGCAGATAGGCTCGATGCAGTACACATGGCAGCTGATTTTGGGATTCCGTGTGCGCATAGGAAACGATCAGGATATCTTCCGGCACGCGGATGCCATTGAAATTGAAAATGGAGCGAATCTGTACGGCACCTCCATGATGGCTGGTAATCAGAGCATCCGGCAAATCCTTGCGGGAGGCATAAAGATACGCTGCCTTGATATGATCTTCTTTGTCCGTTGTATCCAGCAGCACAATATCCTCTTCCAGAATTCTGAGATTTTTCCGTTTCATCGCTTCCAGCCGGAATCCGTCAAGACGGTGAGCGAATGTACGCGACAGAATAAAACCGATCCGCCTTCTTCCCTGCGATTCGAGATAATCGCAGATCAGGTGTGCCGTTTCAAATTCATCTGGAGCGATTCTGTCGCAGCGTTCCCCTGCAGAAGAAGGCATTCCTCCCTGAGCAATCACATAGGGAATATTCTGTGATTCCAACTCGTCCAGAATCCTCTGATTTTCTACGGCACCCAGAAATATGAATCCGGAAATGGATTGTATTTTTTCCTGCGGAAGATTTAATGAATCCGCATTGCAGGACTGAATAAGAAGCATAAAATTAACGCCATTTGCATTCAGAACCGTCTGAACTCCCTCTTGGACCTGAATATTGAAGTCCATTCCCAGAATATCTCTCTGTTCGGGCAGGGGACAGATTACCAGACAAACGGTCTTGCGGGAAACCTCTGCAACTGATGGAGGTTCATATCCGAGCTTTTTCATCGCAGCAACGACTTTCCGCAGTTTAGACTCCTTGATTCCCTGATAGTGATTCACTACACGGGAAACAGTACTTTGAGAAACACATGCTTCTCTTGCGATGTCATTCATCGTTATTTTTTTTCGTTCATTGGACATGATCCATTCCTCTCATCTGTTATTAATTATACAACATATTCAGAAAAAAACAAGACTGTGTAATTAAATATTCAAAAAATATTCAAAAATAAAGAGCCTGATGTCTCATCTTGAATTGAATGAGTTGTTTTATTTTTTTCTCCAGATTTTCGTCAATTTTCTCGAAAACCTAAGAGAAATTCAATATATTTTCTTGCATCAGAATAGTTTCTGGCGGGAGATCGGTTGTTTTCTGCCTCATTGGAATTTCTTTTTTTTGAAGAATAAATACTTTTGAATATTTCTTTGAATAATATTCAAAATATGATTATTCCAGTATATAGAGAACAGTTGTGTTGCATGTTTTATACTTTTTGTTCTCTTTCTGTCCGAATAAATGTTACGGTTTTATGCGAATTCGCGTGAGATCGGTGTGGTTCAGTTTCGAGCGTTGGATGTGTTGCTTTTTCTGCAGGAAGAAGTCCTTGAGTAAATTCTGGAAGACATCAGAGAGAATGAAGCTGCCAATCTCCAATGAATATCTTTTTGCAAAAAACTTTTAATAAAAGGGGTTGTTTTTTCTGCTCTTTCTGCTATAATATATTACAGGAAATGTTTACAGGTAAAAGTTTTTAGCTATCAAGGATTCTTTTTGTATGCCGGAAGCTCCTTACAAACGAATTTACAAAATCTTGAAAACCGCTGTTCAGGAAAGAAAACTTCTGCCCGGAGTTATTCTTCCGGGAGAAATCTGTCTGGCGGAAAGTTACCAGGTCAGCCGCCCCACTGTGCGGAAAGCTCTTCAGATGCTTGCGGCGGAAGGATTTATGGAATGCCATCCAGGTGTTGGCTGGTCGGTTCTGTCCAGCGATCCTCCGCCTCGTTCGGAGCGCCGCCGGGAACTGGTGATTGGCACAGATCTGATTGAAGAAGACTGGGAAGGTGCTTTTTATTATCGTCCATTTCTGCGAGGGATGCGTCATGCGGCTGAGAATCTGCATTGCAGATTGCAGCTGATCCGCCTGGATCCGGAAAAAGGAATCACCCCGGGGCCAGTCGATGCCGCGGCTCTCACACGAACCAATCCCAAAGAATATTCCCGTTTGGCTCAGATCGCCGGAAGCGGAACCCCAGTCATTCTTCTGAACCGGATGCCGCCGCAGACGGAGCTTGCTTATCTTTCTGTTGATTATCGTGAGGAGGCCCGGCGCGCCGTAGAATATCTGATTCTGATCGGACATCGGAAAATTGCCGTGATTTCCGAAAATCCCAATTCGATGGCCTGCGCCGAACGGGCCGCTGGATGGAGAATCGCGTTTCAGCAGAATCTTCTGACGATTCCGGAAGAGCTGAACTGGAAGGATATTTCCATTTCTGGACTGGAAGGTTTTTTGAAGAAGAATCGTCCTAGTGCTCTGTTTGTCACCAGCGGACGCTGTGTAGTTCCCGCATTGCTTGCAGCGGAACGAGCACGGATGCGCATTCCGGAGGATCTCTCTTTCTTCAGTTTTGATGATACCGGAGCGGCCTGTCTGACAGACAGCATGATCAGCTGCGTCAAAATGCCGCTGGAAACGATGGGCGAACAGGCTGTGGATTATCTTTGTCGGAGATGCGACAATCCCGCAGAACAGCCCATTGTGCGTAAAATTCTCTCTGCGACTCTTGCGATTAATGACAGCTGCCAAAGAGTGGAAGGTGAAAAGTCATGACCGAACGCCAGAAGCTCTATGCCATCGGCACTCTTACTTATACATTCAGCACATTGTGCACGTTGTTTTTTCTGCTGCTGCTCGGAGATCTGGTCTGGTCGATGAAGGAGCGTTCCGTTGCACAGATCGTCCAACTGATGTTCAAGCGGCACGGAGCGTCAGACATGATCAACGGGCTGATGATGGTGTCTCTGCCGAATGCGCTCGGCCTGCTTCTCGGCCCCGTCATCAGTTACCGTTCGGATCATTGCCGGAGCCGCTGGGGACGACGGATTCCGTATCTTCTGTTTACCACCCCGATTGCAGCTGGGGCAATGGCCGGCATGGCGTTCAGTCCGGCGATCGGAGAGGCTCTCGGCGCGCGATTTCCCTGTTCCGCGGACAGCATCACTCTTTGCTTCCTTGGTTTTTTCTGGGCGCTTTTTGAATTTGCAACGGTCATAGCAGGCGCTCTGTTCGGAGCTCTAATCAACGATGTTGTGCCTCATCGGTTTCTTGGGCGTTTCTACGGACTGTTCCGTATTATCAGTCTGATGGTTGGAATCGGATTCAACTATTATCTTTTCGGATTTGCGGAGGTCCATTACCGGATTCTGTTTCTGACCATCGGAGCTCTGTATCTGGCTGGTTTTCTCATCATGTGTCTGAATGTGAAGGAGGGGGAATATCCGGAAGAAAGGACGGAGAATCGGAAAAGTTCATTGGCTGCGATTCGGAGCTATTTCCGGGAATGTTTTTCCAATCCCTACTATCTTCTAGTGTTTTTGATGCTGTTTTTCGCGGTCATGACGTTTGCGCCGGTAAATTCGTTCTGTATGTTCTATGCACAGAGCATGGATATTCCCATGAAAAGTTACGGGAGGTTTCTGGCGGTTACCTACTTTTTCTCTCTAGTGCTTGCATATGGTCTGGGGGCTCTGGCGGACCGTTTTCATCCGTTGCGGATTGGACTGGCGATGCTTGCTCTTTACGGAGCACTGGGGGTAATCGCCTTTTTCTGGATTCATGATGAGTTCAGTTTCGGGGTCTCATTCATTGCACACGGAGTGATTGCGGGGTCATATTTTACCGCGACGGCGTCGCTGACGCAGCGATTGTATCCGCAAGAGTCATTTGCGCAGTTTTCGTCCGCGGGAGGGCTCCTCTGCGGGCTTGGGTTGACATTATTGATGCCGATTACAGGACGTTTTCTTGACTGGATCGGTCATCAGTATCAATATGTCTACCTTCTGGGCTCGCTGTTCGCATTTGCGGGCTTGGGGACAGGCGGATTTGTTTATCGGCGCTTTGTCGAATTCGGAGGCCCTTTCGCTTACAAGGCCCCGCCTGGCGTCAGAACAGAAATTTTCACAACTCCAAAAGAAAGGATTCAGAATATGTGCAGAAAATTTACATTATTGGAATTACTAATTGTGATTGCTATTATGGCAATTCTAGTATCATTGCTTCTTCCGGGACTGAATCGGGCAAGGGAAAACGCCCGGTCCGTGGCTTGCATCAACACGTTGAAGACCCTCGGCTTTGGGCTTGCCTCGTATACAAATGACAATAATGACTTTCTACCCCCGATGTGCTATTCCGGAAACGCGGGAGGAACTCCGTACTTCCATCAGAGTCTGATGGGAAACAATCCGCTGGATGGAACCTGGGGATACTGGCATCATGTGAAGGGAACTTATATATCCATCGCCGATCTGAAATGTCCTTCGATGAACGGGAACTATCCGCTGAACGGGGAAAACGATTGGTGGATCTCCTACCCGCACTACGCGGCAAATTTCCATATTTTCTGTCAGACGGGGGATTCGCCTGGCGGGCTCAAGATCACAAGTCTTTCCTCTCCATCGAAAAAAATCCTGCTGATTGACAGCTGGAACAGTGCAGATGGAAAAGCGGATCGAACACGCGGATTTGTCCGTTTCCGTGCCGATTTGAAAAACTTCTCCACCGGCGGATGGGGATATCCGGCGGCGCGGCACAATCAGCTCTGCAATGTGCTTCACGCGGCGGGGAACGTTTCCGGCTACCGTCTGCGCTCACCGGAGCTTCCGAACGAATCCTTTCCATTCAACAATGCGCTTCAGGAAAGCAAAAGCTATCTTTATCGAGAGGAACCGTAAGATGAGAAAATTTCTGTTTTTAATTTCGGTTGTCGTTTTTTTTCTTCCGCTTTACGGAACGGAAAATCATCCTTCGCTCATTCCGGTCAATCCGGCGGAGGGAATTCTGATTCCATGCTGGGATTCCAACATGGCGGATGTCAAACAGTGGGAAACATTCTCCTCTTCGGGAAAATCTTCGATTTCGTATGTTTTCGGAGCGGTTCGGCTGACGGTCCGTGATCATTTCCGAATCCGCCGGAAGGTTTCTGTCCGAGCAGATTCTTTTGACCGCCTTCTAGTCTCCATCCTGCTGGAAGAGGGGCGGAGCTTTGTCTTCCGGGCGGAGACGGATGCGGGAATCCGCGAACGGCGTTTTCGTGTTCCGAAAGGAGATGCTGTCGCAGAATACGCACTCGAACTCAACGGAGCAAAGAAAATTTCCTCCATTGAATTGGAATTCGATGGATCTTCCTCTCCCATGAATCCGGTTCTCAACTGGATCGGAACAGCCGATTCCGCCGCTTTGCCTTACTATGAACGGTACATTCGGCAACTGCAGGAAATAGATTTTGACCGCTTTGTCAAAACTCCGGAACAGCCGTCTTTCCGTCCGCTTTTCGGGCTGATCGCGCCGGAAGAAGCGATTAAACGTGCCCGTCTCCGCTTTGCACATTCCTATCGGGTGCAGGCAGAACGTGAACGGGAGCGTTTACTTTCCGTGCCGCTGCCGAAAATGCTCGGAGAGTTTCTTCCTGTTGACCGGCGCTTTCCGCGCGATCGCGATTACGCCCGTCTCCGCTACTGGTACTTTCCCCATCGTTTTGCCTGGCTCGGCATGATGCTCAAGGATCCGGAACTGATGAAGCAGGCGGTTCGTTCCGCTGTTATTTTTGCCCATTTCCGTTCCTGGGGAGTGGGAATGTACGCAACGTTGCCGGGAAGCTCCTTCGAGCATCGCGCATTTGATGAGTCCCGGATCACGCGAAGTCTTCTGCTTACAATGGATTTCGCCGGAGAGTTCATGACCAATGAAACAAAAGAACTCCTGATGCGCTGTATTGCCGAACGCGGAGTCAACACGGTCAATTACAGTGCGTGGAAATTTGAATACATCTATCACTGCAATCAGCTTGCCTGGTTTTCCGCCGGTCGGATCGGCGGGTATCTGCTGATGGAAAAATATGGTTGGAAACGGACTGCGCCCTATATGGATCTGGCACTTGCGGAACTGCGTGAGAGCCTGGATCGTTTTGTACTGGAACCCGATGGCGGTTTTCATGAGGGAAGCAGTTATTTTCAGGCAACAGCCGCACGTGCGCTTGAATCATTTTATATGGCTTCATTGGCGCGGAAGATTCCTTTTGAAACGATTCTGCCCGAAAGTTTGAAGAATTCCGTCCGCTATGCGGATCTGATGATATCGACCGATGAGTCGCAGGGATTTTTTCCTACGCATGATGGAAACGGTTCAATCAACGCCGGCGAATATCCGGCTGTTGCATTCCTGGCCGCGATGTTTCCAAGATCTTCCTGGGGGAGACTTTACAACCGTCTGCTCCGGACCGCCCGGAATTTTCCGATCAACGACTATTACATACAGCTTCTGATGCCGGAAAAGCCATATCCGGAACCGCCATATCCAGTTTTTACCCGGATAGACTCCATCTCCTCGGTTGCCTCCACTCGGATGCTGGATGGTTATCCGGTACGGATCGCCCTGCTCGCTGATGCGCAGGCGTTTCATGCTCATGAGGATCTTGGCCAGTTTCTGATCGAAGCGGGAGGAGAGACCTTTGCCGCCGATTCCGGTATTCTTTCCTACAGTCATCCTCTCTGCAATGAACTGAAAAAGTCCTACTGGCACAATGTCCTTTATCCGAAGGGAAATCCCGATCTCCAACCAAATAAGACTTCGCTGAAACTGAATGCGAAAGGCGACGAAAAAGTCTTTGAAGCCTCCGTCAATCTCCAGCCGGCCTTTCCGGGAATCTTCCGAAGACGGGTCCGGAGTCTCCGCTCCGACTCGCCTGGAAATTTGACGATTCGCGACAAATATTCTCTGCTTGAAGAGAGCAACGGGGTCCGTTTTAACTGGATGACTCCGCTTCCTGTCTTCATTCAAGGACGGCACGTCGAAATCCTTGGCCGACTCTTCACTCTGTCGTTCACGGTCCCGGAAGACTGGAAACTTTCCTGCGAAAAACGGGAACGGGCCGAAGGATATTCCCCGCTGAACTGCATTATGATGGACCATTCCTCTTTATCCGGGGAACTGGAATTGAACATTACCATACAGAAAAATCCAACCAGACAGGAGAGTGCATTATGAATTTTTCAAAAACAATTCTTCTTCCGGCAATGCTTTTGTGTGCTTGTATCGCAGGTGCCGGGGAATCGAACGGAAAAGAGAAAGTAAAACTGGATTTTGAAAAGCCGCTGAAGGCCGGTTTCCTTCCGGAAAACGGGAAAAGTGTCTACTGCAATCCGCATAAAGACGTGCAGTGGGAGTCTTCCGGGAGAGCGGCACGGACAGGAAAAGGTGCTCTTCGGATCTGTCGTGGAGCGAATGTGGTTTTAGACTGTCGGAAGGAATTTTTTCAAAAGGGAAAGCTGTATGTGTTCACGATCTGGAGCCGGGCGGAGAAGATTCCGGGAGCGGCGGCGTGTCTTTCGGTGGTCTTTTTCAATGGAAAAGGTGAGAAGATTCGGCAGGAATTTCGGGATGACCGTCCGAAAAACGTAGAATGGCGGAAACTTTCGCTTGCGCTTGTTCCTCCGGAGGAAACCGCGTATGCGTATGTCAGCTTTTTCGGTCATGCGGGTGAACAGGCTATGATTTTTGACGATTTCTCCATTACGGAGGAGTCCGCAGAATAGAGCTCTCATAAGCAGGACGGGGGAGATTGCTTGAAACTAGAAAATTTCTTCTTTTTCAGCAGCTTCCCTCTCCCTCTACAGAGTTTTATTCCTCCAAATTGAAAATTTTTTAGTTGATCCCTCTCAGAGGTTGCAGATCCCTCTTAATGCCTGCATGTGTACTTGCAGGCCATTTTTTCGATTTTTCTGAATGAACTGCTCGAGAATCGTCTTAGCTGTATCATCCTTTATGGATGAGAGGATAGCATCTTCGGCAAGTCGCGTGTGGACCTCGCTCAATCGCCAGATCAAGTCGGGGACAGATTTCTCCTCCGGATTTCCAGAACAGAAATAAAAACGGAAATAGTCACCATCGAATTTTGTCTGGGTAAAGGTTAGAGCATCTGCATCGCATCCAAAGTAAACAATTTAAGCGTCATTTAGCAGATATCTAAAGAGAAAAAGAGCAATGGGGCAATTCCTTCCGGAATTCAGAGGGGTGTATCTATAAGATTACAGTTTCCTTTTTGCAGTCGGTGCCGGAAATTTCCTGGCGTTTGTCCGGTCACACGCCGGATCATCCGGGAAAACGCCAGTGTATTTTCATAGCCGCATCGCCTCGAGATTTCTCGAATACTCAACTCGGTTCCACTTAATAAAGCTTCCGCATTTTTAAAACGGACATCCTGAATAAAAAGTCCAGGAGAACGATGCATATTTTCACGGAACAGTTTTGTCAAGCTGGATCGCGGTATATCAAAATGGTCGCACAGAAAATCAATGCAGAGATCGTGATTGGAATAATTGTATTCAATGAACTCAACACATCTGCGGAAGAGGGTATCTTTCGATGGATTTTCCCGGGAGGCTCCTACAACAGAAGCCAGTATCTGGATGATGATTCCGGCAAGAGTTGTCATTACCGCCGGATCTTCAGAAGCGGCATTTTCTTCCAGAATGCTCAACAGTCTCGAAGGGAGCGGTTTCCTGTTCCGGATGAATCTCGGCAGACGATAGGATAAAACAATGGCTTCCGCTAAAGGTCCGTCAAAGGCGATCCAGCGGCGACACCAGATCTTGGAAAGAGCTTTATACTCACGATCCTCTCCTGGAAGAAAGATAAAAAAATCATGGTCCTGTAAAATAAATTTATTCCCCCAGAATTTCAGTTCCCCATTCCCCGATTCATTAATAAACAGTTCTACAAACGGACTTTTCACTCCGGAAGTAAAACTGCTTTTCCCTTGTTCCAATGTCATGCAGCCAGTGCTGTTAAACAGAAACGGATAGGAAAATGAGTCTGTATAAAACGAGCCGCATCGGTAAAAACTGCTGTTGCTCTGCATAAAAATATCCTTTCAGCTAACTATATTTTTTATTGATATAATCATATATCTTAAGCTTATTTATTTCAAGTTTTTGTTTTGTTAAAAAGATAGTTTCTTTGTTTAAAAAGATGATTGATTTCATCTTCTTACCCTGTTATGTAAAAGTCAAGGGGCTGAACCCTCTATTTTACGTTTTTTGTTTATTT
>CAJKAR010000006.1 GCA_905197955.1 uncultured Lentisphaeria bacterium
TGCTTAAGGCAATTCATGCTCAGGAAGATAAAGAAGCCGCTCGGCAGAAGGTGGCACTTGTGATCAGAAAATTGCAGGCTATGAAGCTGGAACGGATCGTAAATTTTATAAAAAACAGCGTGGAGGAAACGTTGACATATATGGACTTCCCGTATGAACACTGGAGCAGATTACGGACAAATAACGGTCTTGAACGTATCATGAAAGAGATTCGCCGTCGAACTCGAGTGGTCGGCAGCTTTCCAGATGGATATTCGGCTATGATGCTGGTCGGTGCCAGGCTCAGACATATTTCAACAACAAAATGGGGCACTCGGCAATACATGACCACTTGTAAACTTTACGAAGGTGATGTAAGGTAACTGCAACAAATCACATTTGTCATCTGTAGTCATTCAGAAGCAAATGTGCGCAAAATTGCGGACACTACTTATTTTGTATACCAAATAATATTTCTTTAATAACAGAGCATCGAACAAGTTATTCTTGACTCTTAATCTGTAACAATACATTTCTTTAGTGAAGTAATTTCAGATCCGATTCTATTCTCCTATTCAAAAGAATGTTCGATTTGAAATATCTCTCAAAAACTGTTTTTCCCGGCCATGTTCTCCATAAGAAAGTTTCTTCTGTTTTGGAGAATGAATTCTATTCTATACCGTAATTTGTATTTTCTGAAATCCACTGTATTTTTCTGTGTTACTTACGGAGAAAATCATGTTTCCTCAAACAAAAAAAAAGATCAATCCCAGCTTTCCTTTTTCCTGGGAATATCAGAAAGGGGATAAACGCGATATTACCTATGAATGGCATGATCCAAGATGTGAACTTCTACCTCTCTGGCCAAACTACATCGGAAGATCCCTCATTCGCAATGGAGAATATTCCATTCATTCAAACTACTATAATTATGCCTTCGAATATATTCTCGAAGGAAATCTGAAATTGTTTCAGCGTGATCAGGAATTCTCTGCAGAAACAGGCGATGTCTGTATTCTTCATCGCGGAGAAACCAATCGTTTTGAACCTGGAAACGCCGGCTTTGCACGGAGACTCTGTGTCTGCATGCGAGGACAGCTCATGACTCAGCTGATCGCATCACTCGGACTCACAGAATATTCCGTAATCCATCCAAACAATCCACAACTCATTGAGGATACTTTGCTGAAAACTGGACGTCTTCTCAGCAGAAAAAAAAGCGATGACATTGCTTCCATTTGCGGATGTGGAATGAAATTTCTCTCTGAATTGGCATTGTCCATTCAGCCGCAAAAAGACTATTCTTTTATTCAGGCGGCACACATTCTTCAATATAACATTCCCAATCAGATCTCCATTCAAAAGGTCGCTCAGAACATGAACATGAGCACATCTTCTCTGGAACGACTCTTTCGAAAAAACTGCGGTATGTCACCTAAAGAATATTCCATTGTTCAGAAAATGACAACCGCTGCGGCTCTCCTGAAAAACAGCAGCTTGAATATAAAGGAAATCTCACGCCAGGTCGGTTATTTGAATCCAGTCAAGTTCTCCGGAGAATTCAAAAAATTTTCCGGTCTCTCTCCGCTTGATTTTCGAAGGAAAAAAACAATAGAGGAATAAAGTATTTTTTTTGACGTTTTCGGTATATTTTTTCTTTTTTTTTCCCTCTTGTGATCTTTCCTTTTTCTATTATAATTTATTCCAGAAGAAAGAAATTCCTTCTGAAATTAACCAAAGGAGATTTTCAATGGAATACCGACAAATTATCAAAAAAAAACTCTCTTGTCTAAGTAAGGAAAATATATCTTTTATTCATTTTTCATCAAGAAATGAGTCATGGAAAAAAAATCATGAGAGAAAACATGTGCAGTCATTCGTCAGACAAATCCATTTTTTCTCATTGATAGAACTTCTTATCGTAATATCCATTATTGCAATTCTGGCAGCCCTGCTTCTACCGGCACTGAACAAAGCAAGAGCATCCGCAAACGCGGTCCTTTGCACAAACAATCTGAAACAGCTCGGACTCCAGTTTGCCATGTATGCAAGTTCTTTTGATGAATATATTACCGTCAAGGGATCGGATAACTGCTGGCTCCGGAATCTTTATCAATGGACGGAAAGCGAGGCTGAAAAAGAAGCAAAAAAGTTGAAAATCAAGAGTTGCGCAATGGTGAAAGGATATGATGGAACAACAAATTTCCGTTTTCTTACCTATGGAATTAAAACGACAAACTTCTCTGATGAATCAAAATGGGAAAAAACCTATGCATCCGGCAACTGCTATGTGACTCTGGAAGACGGTCAGAAATTCATGCTTCTAAAACGTGTAACAGTTCCATCAAAGTACTTTTTTCTAGGAGATTCCATCCGTCAGAATACGATGAGTATCGCTTATTATATGCCAAGCTGGGGAGGAGATCCCACAAAACTATATCTTATTCACAACAAACGTGTCAATTTGCTGTATGTGGATGGCCATGTTGCCTCTTCCGGCCCCGCCTTAAGTCTGGATATCCAGAAAATGACCTATATGGGCAACAGCGGAATGTTGATGGATGAAATCGGCACTCTGTATTAAGGAAAAGATCATATGAAATATTGTTTTGTCTTCATGCTTCTATTGGCCACCAATTTTCTGCTTTTCGGAGATGTCTTGTACAAAAATACATTTGCAGGAGAAAAGGCCCTCGATGGTTGGAAAAAAAATCCTGCTGCGCGACTTTCCGGCAAAGAGCTAGTGTTTTCTTTAGCAAAAAAAACGACTGGACTCCCCGCAGTCAAATATGCGTTTGAAAACAGTAAACTCTCTGGAAAACTTCTTGCCATTTCCGCGGAAGTCAAAGGTGAAAAAATACAACGATATTTGCGCCGTTCCTTTACCGGGATTCAAGTTCAATTTGAAGGTGATTCTGGAAAAGGCCGGACATATTTCGGCATGACGATCAGCAGAGAAGGTAATTTTGACTGGACAACATTTCGACGAGTCTGCTATGCACCCTCCGATTTGAAGAATCCGGTTCTTGCTATCGGAATGCAGGGAACTACCGGAATTTTCCAACTGCGGAATCTCAAAATCGAGTCACTGGGAACTCCTCTGCCTTTGACAGAAAAGGCGAATATGGGATACTCAGATGCCATCGCCGGAGATGGAAAAGGTGGCTGGTCGGATCAAGGCCCGGAAAATGATGGCTCGATTTTTCTCCCGGAATTGTATCGAAAGGAAGTCGGCGGATTCCCTTTTCTTTTCAATCGTGGAAAAAACTCTGTTCTGAGCTTTTCATCCTCGCATTTTCCCCAAGGGCTCCACTCCGCCAAAATTCCAGTGCCAGAGAATACCGGAAAAATCACATGGCTTTATCTCATGCATACACTCTGCTGGGGCGGTTCAAAAAAGGAAAACGCGGGCTGGATTGAAATTCATGGAGAAAAGGGAACGGAAAGATTTTCCGTAGTCAATCGGCGCGATGTTCAGGACTGGTGGCAATCAGAAGGACTGCCGAATGCTTTTCCCGCATTTACACTCAAAGGGAAAAACGGAACTCGTTCCCTATTTATTTCAAGATTTAAACTTCGTCAGGATCTGGGAAAAGTCACGGACGTTACCTTCCGTTCTGCAGAGAAAGAACCGATCTGGATCATTTGCGCAGCGACACTGTCTGACCGGGAGGTCCCGTTTGTTCCAGCAGGGCCGGTTCTGAAAATAAAAGCAGGGAAAGAGTGGCTTCCCATTCCTCGAAACGGATATGGACAGCGTCTTGCTGGAAGTGCTCTGGATCTGTCCGGATATGAAAAATGGTCTCCATCAGGATCAGATGGGCGGATCATTGTCTCAAAGCGCGGAACGCTCTGCTTTGAAAAAAAACCGGGAGAAGATCTGCGGATGCTTGCTGCACCTCTTCCACTGCATTTTACTCGGGCCAGAGAAGCCGAAATGTTTTTGGATGAATGTGTCCGGAATGGAATCCGCTGCATTCGGTTTCATTTTCTTGATACGATGCTGATGTCAGGCTCCTCCCGGGACGGAGTGTTCAACACAAAGGCACTGAATATCTTTGAATCAGTTGTCGCCGGACTAAAAAAGCGTGGAATGTATCTTACGCTGGACCTGATGACGCATCCGAATGGGTATTATGCCCAGGACAAATTCGATCAATGGGGAAATCTGCAAAATTCGCATAATATGAAACTGCGAATTCATTTTGATCCAAACGCAAGGAAAAACTGGGAAAACGGAGCCAGGCAACTTCTGCATAGGACCAATCCGTTCACAAAGACTTGTCTTGCCAACGATCCCGTTCTGGCAATGGTTGTCACATTCAATGAACAGTCGTTCGCGTTCAGCCAGTTCATGGACAAAAAACTGGTGGCACCACATTATCGAAATTATTTGAAAAGCACCTATAAAACCATTGATTCTTATAATAAGAAACATCAATCGAAGTATTCATCCTTTGATGTCATCCCCTGTTTTGAATCTCGTTCCAAAGCAGATGCGGATGCCTTGACTTTCATTGAAGAAACCGAACGTAACACTCTTGCATGGTATCGGTCAACGCTCCGGGATATGGGATATCAGGGAATTATCATGGACTGCAATCTGACGAAAAATCACTCAGCCAATTTGCGCCGACTCAGCAATGAAGCTGTGGCGATCAACAGTTATCACGACCATCCGACACGCTGGGCAAGTCGCGGGTCCATGATTCGTCAGCAAAGTGCCGTCTATTCCATTGCAGGCATGTTCCGGGATCTGATCGGTGCCAGACTTACCGGGAAACCTCTGGTAGTTACGGAATACAATCATGTTTTCTGGAATCGATTCCGTCATCAGCAACCATATACGGTCGGAGCTTATGCAGCGTTAAATGATCTCAGCATTTTAACAATGCATAGTGGAGCTGTTGATCTTAAAGCCCTAATCCCGGGAGATTCTGAACTCGCAATTCGACCATTTGGAAATTCACGGGATCCGATTGCCATTGCCTCAGAATTTCTGACCTATTTCCTTTTTATCCGAAAAGATGCAGCCACCGCACCTCATGCAGTTCGAATCCAGGTCAGAGAACAAGATGCTCATGGAAAAAACGGATTGAAGACACTGAGTCCTTCCCAGAATCTTCTTTCTCTCCTGATGCGTTTTTCTGTGGATTACCAGAAGCAGCGTCCAGCAGCAAACAATGAAAAAATATTTCACATGCACGGCGGATTGGAAAGTATTGAAACGAATGCAACTTCGCAAAGCAACGATACAGGAATGGTAAATGCGGAACGTTATGTCTCGCAGTTAAAAAAAGAAAACTTTTTGCCGCAGAAAAATAAAACAGATGGTATTTATGTCTTTGAGAGTGAAACGGGAGAAATTCTTTTAGACCGCCGTCGGGAAATGGTCCAGATTGATACGCCTCGCTTTCAGGGGATCTGCGCACCTCAGGGGAGTTCGGAAAAACTCAGCGATTTTGAAATTCAGAACATGAGTTCCGACGCCTCTCTGACCCTTGTTTCTGTGGATGAGATGAATCCAATCCGAACAGCAAAACGCATGGTCCTGGTATTTGCCACAAATGCCTTGAACAGCGGAATGCAATTCTATGACAAGGATATGTGCAGGCTGTATCATACAGGATATTATCCTCCGCTTTTGCGGAGCGGCAGTTTCCGAATCGCAATACATAATCTTTATGCAAAGCGTCTGGTACTTTATCTTCTGGATCTCTCCGGACGCCGCATAGCAAAGCGAATGCCGGAATGTTTTGCAGGAGGAAAAGTAATTTTTTCCGTGAATACGGCAAAAGACGGAGCTGCCGTTTTCTATGAAATTCTCGCGGAATAACCCTTGCTCTCCTCTTATATAAATTACCTGGAAGTGATCGCAAAAAAGGAAAATTCATTTCCAGGAGGAGCTCCTCCTGTTTTTCATTTTCCGATTTTCCGAAAAATGATGAATTTTCCTGTATGGTGAACAGCCGACCTCTTGTTGCTGTCGCGCCCTTGCTCCAGGAAGTCCAAAGAGTATATTGTATCCGCAACCGTGCTGTTTATTTTTGAAGTCTTGTAATCGGCTAATTACGGAATATAGTAACTCAAAGACATTTATTTACACCAAGCTTCCAATTTAAAATTGTACAATTAGTGGTGTAAAACGCTGTTTCTGAATAAAAAGCAACTCCGCGGATCGATTGTCAGGGATTTTTACGATCGTAAAACAGCGATTTGGAAACCGGCACCAGGTATTTTCGGCAGAATGATCTGCTTTTTACCACAAATTTGAAGCCAAACTCTTCCTCCAGTTCGTTCAACAGTTCATTATCAAGAGATCTGGAATATCGGAATGATATACCGAAACATTGTTCCAGGACGATGAACTTGATACTTCCGGAAGTGCCGTCTTCAATGATTTTCTGCACACAATATGCTCGTTCAATCACCGCAAAGTTCTTCAGGCGTTCCATAAGATGTTTCTGTGTTGCGACATCCGGTCTGAAAGCTGTCAGCGAATCCTTTGCTGGAATGTCCAACTTATCCATTTTGGAAATTCTCTCGCTCTGTTTGGTACGAAGTTCCAGAACATCTTTGAGTTTTGCCGAATCGCTTTTTCTCAAATAATGAATGATCAGCCTATCATTTGCAAAGAGTATCAGAGACGGACATTTTGCAACAGCTTCTTCGATTATGGCTATGCCTTTGCAGCATTCTCCACGGTCAGTCAACAACATTCCATAGCGGCACGCAATTTCCGGAACTTCCGGATGGGTGGCATAACAACATTCGATGAACTTATTACATTGCTCCATGCGGGCGGTTGTCTGAAGAGCATAAATTATATCGTTGATCTCTTCCAGCCCGGCTTCCGGATCTGGTTTGTGTTCACATAAATAATGATCGGCTTCCTGTCGAATCATTCGCGCATCTTCAGCGACTGGATCGTAGAGTCGATGAAGAAATTGATTCACCTCTTCATAAAAGATCGGATATTCTCCAATCAGTTTGTGGAGAGCATCAGGTTTTTCCATAAGATATGCATGCCAGTCCGGTATTCCGGTAAGTTCAAGGCGCTCCCGGAATGGAGGATGTTCGTCATTGATCGGCAGCATGGAATGCTGGGCAAGCTCAATTATTTTCTCAGACTCATCCAAGGACAGTGGGGGCTGAAAAAAGTCCCGGAAAAATAACGCGATGTCAAAAGATTTCCATTCCTCTGAAGATAGATTCTCCTGAATCTCCAGTTCATTATAACGTTCTGCTGCAAGAATCTGCTGGATGAGAGCAGCCGCCGCATACTCCGCCCCCATGGTGTTGACAATGAAACGATCCGCCTCGATCTCGTGTTTGCGGTAGATCGGCAGGGCGGCAATATGAACCGCCGGCAGATAGTATCTGAGCCAGAAGCCTGTTATGATATTGAAAACTCCAAGATGAAGACTCTTCCAAAACGATTCCAGAGAATAAAAAACAAGCGAAGTGGAAAGATGATTTCCCGCAAGATGTCCGATCTCATGAGCTAGAATTCCGATGAGAGCTTTCTGACTCATGGAGGCCAGCAGGGGATAGCCGAGGATCAGAACATTACGCCTGAGAAAAGGAAGAAACGTGAATGCGGAAGCTACAGAAGCACTGAATTCGGGAGAAATGTAAATAGCATGTATTTCCGGTCCATGCACCTTCCGGGCAATCCAGTTGACCTTGCGGTATGCAGTGGCATATTTTCTGCGGTCAAGTTTTAAAAGTCCTTTCCAGGGACGATTCAACATGGCGGCAATATATCCAAACACAGAAATCCCCAAGAAAACCAGCAGTACTATCCACTGTATGGTAAAAAACAGACATAGCAGGATCAGCAGCACGAAAAGAAACATCAGACATGACTGCACAAACAGCCATGCAAGTTTCATGTAATAACGTCTCGGAGACTTTTCAAAAAGAGCAATGCTTTTCTCATATTTTTCCCACTCCTGGCGAGTAATTTCTTCAAGCAGCATTTGTGTTTTCCCAAGACTTTTGACAACAATTTAACATATTTCTTAAAGTGAAACCCCTTTATTCTCCAGTAAGATAACTCTTTCGTTACGGCTTTGCAAGAAAACTTCCGAAGGTCAGCATGATTCCAGTTGAACCGTTCCGTGAAACTCAACCATTTTCGGGATTAACCTCTGGAAGAAATGGCTGTTTTTTCGATTTTTTCTGAAATTTCCGTGGAATGATCCTTGTTTCCGGCGTGGTAAATGGCCAACCTTTTATTACTGTTTCTTTCCTGTTCCGAGAAACTTAAAAGCATATTCTATCCGCAACACAGGCATTTATTTTTGAGTCCTTACAATCTCCTGATTGCGGAATATAGAAAACTCAAAGACTTGTACCTTTCCTAAAAAAAAAGTTGTCCCCCCAGGGAAGAGGCTCAAACATTATATTAAAAAATTGGTATTACCTTTGATTAACGGTATCTCGCAGATTAACGACTGCAAGTTGCGAAACAGATTTCGTCCAGACGCTAATATTGAAAAAATAAGTCCGCCTGATGGTGTAAATTTTCTCATAATGCTGGATCTCCCCCCAAAACCAAAGAACTGACATATTCTTTCATTTTGAAGTCCTTATATTTTGCATCAAGCCAACTTGTCCTGTTATCAGGAACGATCGCAATAGTAGTTCCAGGAAAATTTTTCAGTTTTTCCATTTTTTCTTTTTTCGTAATACCCCCCTTGACAAAACAGGAGAAATCGTGTATAATGTAAAAGAGTTTGGTAAATTTTATGGTAAGTCTAAAGGCATGAAATGAAAAAAAAAGCGGGATTTCTCCGAATTCGGGAGTACATTGTAGACAAGGTTACGGCAGCAGGAGATCGTCCGGTCCGTTTTCCTCCGGTCCGGGAACTGGCTGAAATGTTCGATGTGTCGCATCCAACCGTTCTTCATGCGCTGAAAGGACTGTTCGAGGATGGGATTCTCGAACCATGCCGCGGCGGAGGAGCTATCTCATGCCCGAGAAAAAATAATCTGCCGCGTCTCATCTTCGGCTGGACATGCGGTCCCGGACATCAGGTCTTTGACGATCGTTACTTCTTTGATCTCTCCTCCGCTCTGATCCATGAACTTCTAAGCCGCGATGAACGCTTTTATGCCCAGCATCTTTTTGTAGAAGAACCCAATCATCTTCAAAAACTGGCTGCGGAAGCCGAATTATCCGGTCTTCTCCTGATTGCACCGTGGGAACGGATTCTGGATTTCGGCGCACGTCTCCATGCAAACGGAATGCCGGTCGTGGCGCTGAATGCCCGCAGTACAAAGTCTTATCCGATCTCCTCCGCTCAGATCAACATGCAGGCATATATGGAGGATAATTTGATCAAACTTTTCCGGGAGGGACGCAGAAATCTTCTTCTGGTCGTTGTGGACAATCGGGAAAATGACGCACTCAAGGCTGTTGAATCCGCCTGCTGCAAGGCTGGAGTTCCCAAGGATTCTGTCCGCATTCTCTGCAATGCTCCGCTGGCGCTCATGGAAGAGCTGACCGCTCTTCTGGAGGAAGGAAAGCGCTTCGATGGCGTGGTTTTTCAGCACACTCCAGCAGGTGCATGCAGAAAAATCGCAGAAAAAATGGATGTCGAAGAAGAATGCCGCCTCGTCATTGGAGAATCTTCTCTCAGAAAAAACATGAACTTCACAGGCTACGTCTCCCATTTCAAAATGGAACACGCACTGGAAAGACTAATCGATAATCTCACCGAGCAGATGGAACACCCGGATGCCCCCGTTCTTTCCGAAATCATCGAATGGCAAACATTTTTGTATAAAGGAGGAAAAATATGCAAAACATGATCCGGAAGAAAAAAAGTTCTTTACAATTCACATTAATAGAACTTCTTGTTGTTATTGCTATTATAGCAATTCTGACTTCTATCCTTCTCCCTGCCCTGAATTCAGCAAGACGGAAAGTATTCGCAACAGTCTGCGGGAACCAGATGCGGCAAACCTATCTCATGCTCATGAACTATGCCGGAGATCATGATGACTATATGCCGGAAGGAAACAATTTTGCTTCCATCCTGTTCCTCACAGGGTATGTTCCTCCGCGGAATGGAAAACTCATCAATCCGGCAGAGAATCTTGCGGTATTCCGTTTTCCGCATGTTTTTCTCTGTCCACAGCTGAAAAATGCCTCGGACTGCCCCGCCTGGGATAAGAGCAAAACACCCCTTGAATGGAATCGACCGACAATTGAAGCGGCGAAAACCTACAGTTCCTGGGATCCCGAATGGCTCTATGGATGGGGACAAACCGGAAAAAACAAAAAACTCAACCGATTCACCCCGAATTCCATGATTCTGGGAGATATGCAGCTGGAGGAACCAAACGGATCCTGGTATAATCATCGGATTGGATCGCACTATCTCATGTTTTATTACGTCGGCACCTCGGTTGCTCTGGGACATGAAAACCGGCAGAATATTGTCATGCTGAGCGGGGGTGTCCGCTCGGTTCTGATGTTCCCCTATTCCGACTCCAGCGCCAGCTGCTATGCTGCCCGTATGGATTTTACATTGAAACGCTGATCCGTTTTCCGGAATCAGGATGTTGAAAATCAATGGAGAATAAAATGAAAAAAACACTTTGTCAACTTCTATGCCTTTCCGCTCTGGCACTGATGGCGGCGGAAGAAAAAAACACACCATACGATCTGTATTCCAAGGAAGTCCGTGCGGCTTTGAAGGGAAAGGAAAGTTATGTATCTCTCTGCGATTCTGTTCTGACCTTTCAGGCGGCACCCGGACAAAAGCTGCCGTGGGCATGGCGGACCGTCTCTCTTCCGCTCAATTTTTCTTCCAGAAAAACCGGACAGGAATTTTCTTTCCGAATCTCCGGGGAATTGAAACTTCTGAATGTCGAACCAGGGAAGCAATCGGAAGGAGTCATTCTTTATCTCAGTGCTCTTCAGAACGGAAAACGAATCTGGAAGTTTTTCAGCGGGATCCCACGCTATGGAAATACCGAATGGATTCCATTTACTGGAGAATTCAAGCTGTCTGCGAATACGGAAACGCCTGTACTTCTGTGCGGACTCAATAATGTAAGCGGTACATTCGGAATTCGTAATTTAAGCATCACGGAAATGGAGTAAGAAAAAATGATACGATCCCTGTTTTTTGGAATGTTCTGCACAACAGCGCTGATGGCGGCACAGGAAAATCTTCTAGCTCCGCCGGCACCGTTTGCTGATGGGAAAAAACCTGCGGCAAGTATTGCCGGAGGAGTCGATTTCGGAGCCAACAACGATCAGAGAGTTATTCTGGGACCTGGACGGAATCTTCTGATGAATCCTTCTCTGGAATCCGGACTTCGCTACTTTACACCGCCTCGCGGATATGAATATTACGGGGATTTTCCTCTGGCACTTTATGATGGAGATGCTCGGAGCGGAAAATACTCCCTTCATGTCAGCTGGAAAAGCGGACCGGTCGGAACGCTGGGCATTCCGGTTCAGGCAGGAAGCGAGTATACGGTAAGCTGCTATCTTAAAAGAAAAGATGGGAAAAAACTGTCGCCATCCTACAAAATCAACTGTCGTCTTCTGCGGAGTGCCGATCAGAGCAAAAGCGAACTCCCGGTCGATCTGAAACTGACCGGTGAAACGGATCGAGGCTGGAGCCGCTATGCCGGCACCTTCCGTACCCCCTCCCCGATTCTTCTTCTCCAGTTCTGGCCGCAGGAAAATCTTCTGTATGATGATCTCCAGCTGGAAGCAGGCAGACAGGCAACCCCTTATGCTGGCAATCCGACAGGGATGGTGTTTCAGTCGGAATCTCCGGAAAACGCGATCATCGACTCTTCAAAAAATGTCAGAACCTCGCTTCTTCTGCGCGGTCCCGGCGGAGTCTCCGCCCGCTGCCGGATCACCGACTACGACTTTTTCGGACGCAAACGGGATCTTGGCGATTTTCCATTCATCTTTGATTCCCGTGGAGAACACCGGATCGCCCTCCCCGACAGCGAATCCTTTCCGGATGGAATCCATGTACTGGAAGTCAAACTGACCTCCGATCGTCTGCCTGCCATCACAGATTATGTGCGTTTTGCCAAGTTCCGCTATGCTTCGAACCGGAGGAAAAACAGCTCCATGCACGGTCAGCGCAGCGCAGGACGTCTCTACCGCAACGAACGTTTTGCCCGTCTCTGGACGATTTTCGGTTTCAGCACCCTTCCGTATAACAGAGTTCCTTATCCCTTCAACAAAGAGTTCCCGACAGGGGCGTGTGCAAACAGCGAGGAAGATTATGCGTTCCTGAAAAAATACAACATCGTGGACTGGGGATCGACCCTGTTTCATCATCCATGGGAGACGGATGACACCTATTTGAACGGAGTCAAACTGGAAGAAAACGGAGTCCCGCTGATCAAGCTGAAACACTATTCGGATGCGCTTCTGAAACGTCTGGAAAACGAGGCAGCAAAGCTCTCCGCCTCCCGTCCGCATGTCAAAGTGTGGCAGTCCGATACAGAGCCGATCTGCAACTGGCAGACCTTGAAGGACGGCAACTATCTCGAATATGCCAAACTTCAACTTGCCCTCACCCGCGGCCTCAAGCGCGGCAATCCTGCGTGTGAGCACATGCCGATGGGGCACTATACCATGTATCAGGAGGGACGCGATCAGGTGATTGCATTTCTGCGTGCCGCACAGCAGTCGGATCCCTCCATTCGCTATCGCTTCATAGAGATCCATACCTACCGCCCCTTCCCTGAACTTCCGGACACGGACTCCGATCTTGCAAAATTTGTGGAAGGGCTCAGGAAAATCGGCTGCCCCGATATCCGGATCCGTCTTGGCGAAGGCGCCTATTTCTATCCTCTGATTGCGAAAGAATATAACATCGCACCCTGGGAAAGCACCCAGAACAAAGATCGTTTTCAGTGTATGAACATACCTTCCTACGATCTCGGCTGGGGAGAACGGGTCGGAGCGGCAATGGTTCTGCGCACCATGCTTGTCGCCTACAAATATACGCCGCAGGTGGTCCAGATGCTTCCCTGGCTGATTCATACGGTCGATGAACAAACTCCGCTTGCGTGGTCGATTGCAAATGCCAATCTGAGCAATCTGCTTGGGGATTCGAGTTTCCGGAGCGATATCCGCTTCGCCCCCGACTGCCGCGCTTACCTGTTTGACGACGGACATGGGCAGACGGTTGCCGCCCTCTGGAAATTCCGGGAGGAAATGGATCGCGGCAGACAGCCGGGCATTCCCGCGATCCTGAATCTCGGCAAACTAAAAACAGAATTTATCGACATGATGGGCAACGTTCTTCCTGTTCCGCAAAGCAATGGAAAATATACGATTCCGCTCTCGAATTTTCCGGTTTTTCTCCGTGTTGCCTCATCGGATGCCGCCGCGCTGGAAAAAGCCATTTTGCACGCGGAAGTTCCGGAAGATTCCGACCGGGCTCCGCTGCGGACCGGACTTCGTCTGAAGAGTCGGACAGAACTCTCTGTCGAGCTGGAAAATCCTCTCTCGCGACCGCAGAACGCGGAAATTTCCATCGATGGAGCCCCTTTCCGGAACGTTCTTCTGAAAGCCGGAGAGAAAATCGCCATTCCTGTAACTCGAAAGGAAGCTATTCCCTTCCATTGCTTTACTGACGTGGTAGCCCGTCTGACTCTCCGGCTGAATGGCAGAATTTATCGGGAAACACTGAACACGCGTGCCATAGCCGTCTCCTGGGTTCCTGAGACATTCGCGTTTCAGGATTCGAAAAGCTGGAGAGAACTGCCCCCCGTCCGCATTCCCTACTATCATAATCTGCGTGCATCGAATCCGCTGAAGAGCGGCGGAGATTTTTATGCGCTCGCACGCTTTGCCTGGAATGAAAGCGGTCTCTATCTTGACTTCGAAGTCTATGATGACCAGCTGGTTCTGCCGCCGCCCGCACTTGCCCCGGCCTTGTGCTGGAACTATGAAACGATTCAGCTTTATTTTGATGCTCGCGGGGATGCTCGCGAAAAACTCAAATCCAACTCCATCGGATATGGAGAGGACGATTTTTCCTATGAACTGATTCCCCGGGAACAGAAACGAGCTCAGGTTTTCCGACGTGATGCGCCAGATCATCAGCTGACCGGAGGCGTTGTCGGAGGCTTTCTTGCCAATCAGTTGGTCCCGGAAATTCCGATCCATTTCTCCTACTACAATCAGCAAGTCCGTTTTTACCGCGTAAAATTTCCGGTTCGCTACCTGATGCCACTCTCTCTGAAGGCTGGAAATGCCGCCGGACTCGGAATCATGATCTGGGACAGGGATTCTGAAAAGCCGGATTCTCCGGCAAAAGCTGTGCTTCAGAACGTCAATCCGCTTCTTGGAACGCCGTTCCGATCCCCGCATCTCTATCCGCAACTTCTTTTTGTCAAATAAAGGGTTACGGATTCCAGAGTTCTCAAAACCACCGGTTCAACCGGTGGTTCATTTTTTTAAGAAGATATTTTCTTCTGCAGGTATTCGGCACATCCGGAAACGGATTGCCCTTTCCGGGAAATTCCAGAGGATCCTGCGAATGTTCCTTGTCTCTTTCAAAAAGTGTACAAAAGAAAAAAAGACTTTTTTTCAAAAATACCCTCTTGCGGATTCCAGAGAATATAGTATAATATTAGAAAAAATCAGATAATGTTAGATAATTTCAGAAAGAAAAAACAAAATCATGTCCACATCCCGGCCAACGGAAAAGAAAGCGAGAAAGCGGCGTCTGAATGCGCTGGAAGTCGTCCGGCTTCAGACCCTGTGCCGGGATCGTCTTGTTGCGGAACTGTATGAGCAGAAGGCCTACCCCGGAATGCCGATTCCCGGAGTAAAAACACTGAGTGAACAGTATGCGATTCCCATCAGTGTAGTTCGTTCAACACTGAATGCACTCCGCACGGAAGGGATTCTGGCGAGTGTTCCGCGGGAAGGTATGAAGGTTATTTCCCTGCCGCAGCGGCCGCAAAGTCTTAAAGGGATCCGGATTGCCATGATCGGCTGGCTCGACGAAAGCTGTCCGGAATCCATTTACAACCGCTCAGCGGTGATTGCAGGAGGGATGGATCCGGTCTTAAACAGTCAGGGAGGAAAACTGGACTTTTTCAATCTCTGGAAACAAAAAAATCCGGAGGAGTTCGTGCACAGACTTCTTCATTCCGGATATGATGCTCTGATTGATACAACAGATTTTACAAACGAACCGACCTCTTTCCAGAAAGAATATAAGGAGTCCAGAATTCCCTGCATCTGCACGGAACCGAATTCAGGGAATAGTGATTATGTCTGTTTTGACAATGAACAGATCGGCCGTCTGATCGCCCGCCATGCCCTGGAACTGGGACATCGCCGCACCGTATTTTACCACCATACACGGCACTACTGGTCGGAAGAGCGCCTGCAAGGGGTTCGGAACGAATTTGCCGACTGGGGACTTCCTCCGCCGGATGTTCTGGAATATCCTTTTTTCAATCGGGAGGAGGATGATTTTGTCTTCCGTCATTTCGATCAGATCCTTCAAGGGAAATACACTTTTGTCATGGCATCGAACGATCATCTGGCATCCCGCATCTTCCTGGCGGCGGAACGGTACCAGCTGAAAATTCCGGAAGTTTTTTCGCTCTGCGGAGTTGACGATCTGCTTTCCACCAGAGATCTGAATTTGACAACAGTACCGCTCCGTCCGATGGAACTCGGACTGGCAGCTCTCGACCTGCTGAAAAAACGTCTTTTCATGCCGGAAAGCTGTGCAAAAACAGAGAAAATCCTGATAAAAACCCAATTAATTGTTCGTAATACAACAACCCAAAATACAGGAGAGGTCTGATGAAGGGAATCAGAAACACAAGGTTTTTGGAGCATAATGTTGCCATAGCCGGACATGAAAGAGCAAAAGAAATTTATTTTACATTGATCGAGCTTCTTGTTGTCATTGCAATTATTGCTATACTTGCATCGATTCTGCTTCCTGCGCTGAATTCATCGCGAGAAAAGGCCAACGCCATCCGATGTGTCAACAATCTGAAACAGATCCATACCGGAGCTGTTTCCGCATACTGCAATGACTATGACGACTATCTCTGTCCTGCCAGTCAGAACAATTACACGTTTCCCTACTTTTTTGCGAAGGAATACTTTCGTCTTCCATCGAATTACGGTCCGGCCAGTGATCTGGCTCAGGCATATAAGACGATTTTCGTCTGTCCTTCCGACCGGGCTTTGAGCATTCCGAGCAGCGCCCTTTCCTGGCTGCCCACCAGTTACGCAGTCAACCGCCGCAATGGGTACACTGGAAGCAGCGAACCGGTTCCTCTGTTCAAAATTCAGAAAGTCAAAAATCCGACTCAGTCCTCCTATATCATTGAAGCTTCCGAGCTCGGATATGGCGATATGAGCAATGAATACTGGTATAATCAACATAAAAACAATCATTCCAACGGGATGAATATTTTGTTCGTTGACGGCCATGCGGCTTATTACAAAAGTGCATTTCTCCGGACTGTCACGCCTCAGAAACCTCCGATCCAATGGTGGAATCCTTGACCGGATCCGTTTGCTTTTCCTTCCAGCCATCCAAACAACAGGAACCCAGGTATGAAAATTAAGAAAACATGAATACTGTTTTTCTCTGACAAAACTCCAGTCTCCGGCTCTCTCCGGAACATATGATGCAGAATTTTTTTTTGATTTTCCGCACCCGATAGGGCTCTATGGATATTTCCAGCACATTCTGCCGGCATCTCAGGGAGTATTATGAACGTTTTCTCGATATCGGGAAATTAACATGGAGAAACCATCTGATTTCCGGAAGGTTCCGACCGAAGGAAATCGAAAAGCATCTACCACTCGATACGGCGGCTTTGGAGTTCCAGCATCAGAGAATGTGGATTCGGAAGTTTATGAGACTTCAGTAAATCATGCAGAACAACAGAAAAGATCAGCCGTTTTTACATTTTCAACTCAAATTTTCTTAAGAAAGGCAGAAGAAGAAATGCTTCATTCAGGATTGCTGGCACTCTCTGTGGAAAACGGGGAAATGACACTTTATGAATCCAAACACATGGAACGTCTCCTGATTGCTGATCTTTCCCGGATGCTGAGTCTGACAATCAAAGGGGAAGCACGATGTCCGGCTCTTATTCAGGTGTCGCAGGGAGAAACGGAGATTGCACTGCATTTTTCCGGAGAGGGAATTTCCTCCGGAGAAGTTCTCTTCCGAACGGTTCCCGGCAGCGGACATCTTGAGATGGAAATATCTTTTCTAGCGGCAGAGGACCTGGAGCTGAACCGTGTTTCCTTTTTCCCGGAGCAGACGAAAACGACCTTCTGGGATCTTGTCAATTTCCGGAATCAGCATGGCAGGGAAAGTACCTGGCCGGACCTCCCCTTCCATGACGAAATCGACACAAACACCTATTCCACCGACTGGCAGTTCGCACCACATCCGACGATGATGATTTTCCGGAAACCGGAACTTTCTCTCCTCTTCGGAGCCTTGGAACTCCCCCGCGATTCCTTTGGAATGTATCTGAAAGCCAATCATTACCACATTGAATCGTGGTATCTGGATTACGGCCGCTCCGGGTGGGGACTGGAACTCAAAAAGGGAACCTTTTACAAACTTCCGCGGATGTGTCTTCTGCCGGAGTATACGCGAGATCCTCATGTCATCATCCGGAGCTGGGTTCAGCTGCTGATTGAAAAAAAAGAGATTCCCGATCCCCGGAAAATCAAGCGCTATCCATGGCATCTCAGTCATGTCTACTGTACCTATCAGGACTATGCGTACCGGAAGAAAAAATTAATCGGAGAACAACTCATCAATGGAGACCTGAAGGCGCAAAGTCTCTCGCCCACCTATCTGGGCGATCTTGAAACGTTTTGCGAAGATGAACTGACAGAAGAACTGAATCTGATGCAGAAGGAAGAATTAAAATTCGGCATCTTCATCATTGATGCCCGATGGAGTGTGATGAGAGGTGTCTGGAGAGCCGATCCGAAACGTTTTCCCCATCTTCGACAGATCATTGACCGGATTCATAAGATGGGAATGAAAGTCATTCTGTGGTGGGGAGCTTTTGATATCGAAAAATGCTGCGATGTCGGGGAAAACTCGAAATACCTGATCGCCGGAGGCAGACGCAATCGACATGGACAGCAAATGTTTGATATGTCGAATCCGATAACGCAGGAAGAATTTCTGAAACCACTTCTCCACTACTTTTTGTCGCCGGATGATGGCTGTCTGAACGCGGACGGCATCAAAACCGATTTCATGCCGGATAAAATTCATGACGACATGCCGCCTCTTGATCCCGCATGGCGGGGCGAGGAAAACTACATGTTCCGTTTTTATGCCCTGATCAATCGAATCGCCACAGAAATCAAACCCGATTTTCATCACACCGCCTATGTCGGCCATCCCTGGTTCGTTCAGCATCTCCACAGCAACAGAACCGCGGATATCCAGGGATCAAATCCGGGAGAGCAGGAGGCAAGAAGGAAAATGCTTGCGGCAACTTCTTATGGACTCCCGATCTGGCTGGATTGCCATAACTGGCAGGATCATATCGAAGAATATTACGATCTTTCACGAACGACCGGATGCCCCGTGGAAATTTTTTCGATCCAATACATCTGCCGCGACTACTTCTCGGAACCCGAACAAGCGCCACCTTCTTTTTATGAATCTCTCCGCGGGATTCTAAACGAGCCTTTAAAAGTTCAGAAATGGGAGTAAACGAAAATCGCGGATTCTTTTTAAGAACTCATGAAAACACCTCCTTTTTGCGGGAGAATTCTGATCCGGAAATCCTCTTTCCGGTGAAGCGGAAAACATTCAAATGGAGAATGACCATGAATATGAATTTATGCAGGAGTTTGGACAATCCCCCGCGGTGTTCCCCTCCGCAGACACCGCTGTTCTCATTTTACAACCGAGAAAATACAACGATGCTGTTCGATTCGGGAGATACGATCGAACTTTTCTGTCAGGCAGGATTCCGTCAGGGGAGCGGACTGGTCTGGACTCTTCATCACAACCGGATTCTTCAGCCGATCCGATCCGGAACGGCAGAAGATCTTCCAGCGAATCTTTACCGGATCACTCTTCCGGTTCAGGGACTGCGTCCCGGATTCTACGATGTAAGAGTTCGAGCGGAAGGACTTTTTCCGAAACTCCACTTTGATGGAAGCGACGTCTCGCCGGAAGGCATCTGCACCTTCGGCTGGAAAGCGGAAAAGATTCCCGTTGCCGACACCCGTCCGCCGGATTTCCGGTCCTTCTGGCAGAGCGCCCTGGAGGAATATCGCCGGATTCCTCTGGATCCGCGGACGGAAAGCTCTCCCGAACTCTTTCGCGGAAAGGATATTGATGAATACAATCGGAAGAACGCCTCTCTGCCCGGCAATTTTGATCCCGGTGGATGCCGGTATGACGAAGTACTTTCCTGGAAAATCAGTTTTGCCGGTCCCGACGGCAGAAGAGTTTTCGGCTGGGCCGCCTCGCCGGCAGCGCCGGGGACTTTTCCCGCCATGCTGGTTCTGCCAGGGGGCGGGAACGGGAAACGTCCCCGTCCGCTTGACCATGCCCGTCACGGCTATTTTGCCCTGGATCTGCAGGTTCACGGATTCGATCCGGATGCGGATGAATATCCGGAAGTTCCCGGATATCTGACCCCGCCTTATGTATTTTTCCCTCTGGAGAAGAGCCGCTGGCACAAAATCTATCTGCGTGCGGTCCGAGCAGTCGATTTTCTGGCACAATGTCCGCAGGTGGATGCAACGAAAATCGTAACGATCGGCGGCAGTCAGGGAGGACGTCTCGCAGTCGTTGTTCCGGCTCTGGATCCCCGTATTGCGGCGACCGTTCCCGCATTGACTCATGGTGGATGCCATCCGCGTCTGGTCCAGGTCTGCAAGTGCAACGCTTTGCCGGTCCCCGATTGCGCTGCGGAAGATGACTTCTCTACCGAACAGGCAACGAACGGAGAAAACATTCCCGATCCGCCACCCATGCCGGAAACGGAAAGTGCACGCTCCTACCGTTATTACGATCCCATGAATTTTGGCCCGGATCTGCACTGTCCGGTCTATTTCAACGCGGGATTGATAGATCCTGTTTCGCCGCCATATGCCACATGGCAGGTCTTTCAGCGGATTGCCTCACGCGACAAAACCTTTGTTCCGCTGCCCGGACTTGCCCACGACTGGTCCGCGTCCTTTGACCGCGCCGCCTATCGCTGGCTCCGGACCAAGCTGAATCCGGAATCCCCGGAAGCAACATTTCCGCCCTCGACGGGAAGAATCTTTCCCGGAATCAATCCGGCATAACGAAAAAAAATTGTTCAGAAAGGAGTTTTTTCATGAACACCATGCCGAAAGAACTGCCGGAAGCGTTCCGGCATCTGAAAGGAAAACATGTCACCATCGTCGCATTCGGCGATTCGAACACGGAACAGAATCACTGGACCTATGGACACTGCAACTGGTTCGGTCTGCTTCAGATGGGATTGACCAGCGTGTTTCCGGAACGGACCCTCATCAATTCCGGACGCAGCGGAGAAGCCGTAATGGAAGCGCTTCAACGGCTGGATCGCGATGTTCTGCGGTTCGATCCGGATGTTGTCATCATCGGCTACGGCTCCAACGATGTCAGCAGAAAGATCTCTTCAGCGGAATTCAAGGAACAGCTCAGGCAGCTGGTTTGCAGAATCCGGGAAAGAGTTCCACAGTGTGTCATCATTCTCCGGACTCCGCCGCCGATGGTCAATCTGCTGAATGGACTGGAACTGGCGGAGACCTCTCCCGGAAACACGGCAGAGCTCCGGCGCGAATTCGCCCGGCGAATCGCAGAAGTCGCCAGCGAGGAAAACACTCTCCTCGTTGACCATTACAAACTCTGGACAGACTCCATGAAATCCAGTTGTCATGGCGACCTGTGCATGCTGATGGGAAATCCCGTGCATCCGAATCATCTCGGACATCGACGGCTGTATTTCGAAATCGCCCCTCTTTTCAATGCCTATCCCCGCTTCTTCTACGAATGGGAACGCCTTCTTATGGAGGAAGAACAGATGCCGTTCTGAAACCGGCAGGCAGGATGATCTCAAAAAACCGGCATCCCGAATACGCCTCGTTCCGTCAAGGAATTTTCAGTGTCTGACAACCGGAAAAGTTGTCAGACATTTTCAGAAGTCGGTTCTCCCGCGGACAACGACTTATCCACCATCGCACAGACACAGGAATCGGACCAGACATTCTCCGCCGTTTCGATCATGTCAATGATCGTGTAGATCGGCAGAATGATCCCCAAAATTCCGATAGGCGCCTGAATGCCGGACATCAGAGACAATGTCAGGAAATAGCATCCCATCGGTACGCCAGCATTGCCGATTGCCGAAACAATGGAAATGAAGAGCCAGAGTATAATGGTCGGCACTCCGAGAGTCCAGCCGCCATTCTGCATGATGAAAAGAGACGTTACCAGAATAAAAGCTGCACAGCCATTCATATTGATCGTACAGCAGATCGGCAGGACAAATCGGGCGACTTCCTCTTTTGCCTTCAGATTATTCTCCGCAGATTCCACCGTGACCGGCAGGGTCGCTGCGGAACTTTTTGTAAAAAGAGCCATCAGCACGGCGGGCAGCATGCAGCGGAAAACCTTGAGCGGATTAATTCCTCGAAACAGCAGGAACAGCGGCAGGACAATAAAAAACTGAATCAGATTCCCTCCAAGAACCACAGCAACATATTTTCCCAGAGATCCAATAATGAATCCAGCCGACACCTGTGCCGAAAGTTGAGCAGCAAACGCCATAATGCCAAGTGGCAGGGTCCAGACCAATCCCTTGATCAGCGCAAACAGCACCTCCTGCATTCCGAGAATCCCTTTCAGCAGAATCTGTATGTTTTCCGACTCTTTCTTCAATGCTAGCACCAGACCGACAGCCACCGCCACCAGCAGAATGCTTAAAACATTTCCCGATGAGAACGGTGCGAGAATATTATTCGGAATCACCGAAAGAATATGGGAATAATAAGACATGGTTCCCAGATTTTCCGGAACGCTTGTATTTCCCTGCTGAATCACCTCCGCCGGCAGATTTCCAGGTTCTATCACCTTGAACAGCAGAAGTCCGACCAATGCCGCCGCCGCTGTGGTCAGCAATGTATATAAGATGGTATGCAGGAAAATCCGTCCTGTGTTTTTCCTTGCGCCCAGCTGAGCCAGAGTGGTTGTCACAGCCAGAGCGATCGTCGGGACAGCGACAAACTGAAACAACCGGGTATAGACCGATGCCATAAAATTGAAGAAATCATTCAGCCACTGGATTCCAAGAGTTCCCAGAATTCCCCCTGCCACCAGTGCCGTCATCCAAAAAATAAATTGTCTGCCGTTGAAACCGTTGTTCTTTTTATTTTCTTTCATGATCATCTCTTGCTACATTGACAATATCCCAGCCAGCGCTCTCTCTGCGGAGGGATCTGTTATTTGACAAACTGCATCTGTTTTTCTTTATCGAGAAAAAAAGCAATACTATAAAACTAGCATTGATTTCTCATTTTGTCAATCGGTCAGAAACACTCCCTTACACAGCCTCCCCCCGATGTTGCGCAGACCTCCGGAACGTTTTCTTTCAGCAAAACAGAAAAGAAGGGGGAAGAAACGTGTTCGTTTCCGGAAAAAGTCCGGAAAACGGAGTTATTGTCCGGACCGGGCGGTGGAACAGATAATTAGTAATACTAATTTTTAAAATCTGACTTGATTTTCTTGCAGAGTGATGTATTTTACAGACTTTCATTCAACTATTGAAAAGGAAACGTTATCATGCAAGTTGCACTGCAGGTGTTCTGGTCAATTCTTCAAACATTTCTGATTTTTGCGTTTGGAGCGTGGGCGGTCCGGCTCCGGATGATCCGAGCGAACAATCTGGCGGGGCTGTCGCGTCTGGCACTGGATGTATTTTTTCCGTTTCTGACTTTTTCCACGATTACCCGCAACTTCAATCCGACTCATATGCAGGAACTGTGGCTGATGCCGCTGATCGGTTTCGGGATCATGCTCAGCAGTGCGCTGATCGGTTTTCTTTTCAAGAAACATCTGTTCCACTCGACTCCGGAGCGTCATGCGACACTGCATCATATCTGTGCGATCAACAACTATGTTTTTCTGCCGCTGATTGTTCTGGACAGTCTGTGGGGAGAGCGTCATATTGCGCTTCTTCTGCTGATGAATGTCGGCTCCACGATCGGGTTCTGGACGATCGGCATACTCACGTTCACCGGATTTGGCAGTCTTCGGGAGACCGTCAAAAACATTTTTTCCATCAACCTTGCCGCGGTTGTCATTGCGCTGGCGTTCTGCTTTCTGCGGATTCCGATTCCGCACTTCATCGCCTCCACCTCGGAGATGATGGGGAGCATGGCGGTTCCCTTTATGCTGATCCTCACGGGAGCGGCTCTTTATTTCAGTGCGGGGAACCTGCTGAAGCATCCGCTTGACGCGGCGTATCTTTCCGTTCTCCGCCTGCTGGTGCTTCCTGCCGTGCTGATTTTCCTTCTGAAACTCTTCCCGCTGGAAAAAGAGATGTTCGAAGTCAGTATTGTTGTTGCTCTGATGCCTGCGGCGGCAAGTTCGGTCCTGATTGCGAAACGATATGGGGGCTGTCCCGATTTCACCGGACAGGCGATCATCGTCACAACGCTTCTTTCTCTTATCACGATTCCGCTCTGGCTCTGGATTCTCCTGTGATCTTTCCGCACAAGCATCTTGCCTGTACTTCGACAATAGAAGGGAAAAAGGTGGGGGAAAAAATGGAAAACGCTCCGCGTTCTTTGCTTTACTCTTTTTTCAGAGCTGCAGTCAGTTCATCGGCGATCACGGCTCCGATTTTTCTGTAGTCCGCACGGTCAAGCACTTTTCCTCCAGCCTCGAAATAACTGGTTTCCATGCTTGCAAACGGAACCGAGAACGTATCGAAACAGAACTCACTGAGATTCGAAAACATTCCCCATGCGGAATAGGGCTTATAAGAACTAGTCCGCAGAAAAGGAGATGCCGCGTAAGGCGCAAGCGCATTCCCCAGACGAGTCAGAATGGATTCGGTTTTCCATGCGGGCTTCTGTTCCCGGACTTTTTCCAGCCAGAAGGCATAAATGCCAGTCTCATCCGCGCCGGGACTGTGAAGATCCAGAACAAAAGAGCGATCGGGCATCACCCTCTGATGCCACAGTCTGAGATCCGCAGCGATCACCTGCGTTTCATGACGAATCAGCGCATGAGGTCCCCAGGAGCGGTTCATATCCTGCGGAAACGAATCCTTTCCATAATCGCCCCGCATGACGCCATCCGGATCAGCGAACGGAACACACCAGACAGGAAATTCAGGACGAATTTCCGCCAGACGCCGCAGAATTCCGTCAAGCACCCATGCCCCGGACACCTCCGCGGCATGCTGACGCGCCAGCAGATACAGTCCCGGCAACCCCCTCTGCGGATCTCCGTAATGGTTGGAAAGCCGAATCATAAGATGCTCATCCCGAGTGACTCCGATCTCATCTTTTTTCCAGTAGCCGGAAGTCTCCTTCATCATCTGCTCCAGCTCTTCCGGATCATAGGGATAGCAGAAAGCCAGCTCCAGAAAACCGCCGGAAGCCGGAGTTTCCGTTATCCACTCCAGCTGAATGCGACCGTCCGGAAGAACGATCCGCGTCCCCCTTCCAAGACGAACCCAGTCGGAATGATCTCTTCGAATCACCGGGATAAAGCGACCGGTGTCACAGCAAAGCATCCCCTGAATATTCTTCAGGACAATTTTTGTTTTTTCCGGAAGTCTCTCCCCTCCAGCGTTCCGCACCCGGCAGCGAAACCAGAGTTTGGCGATCCCGTTATGAGGCGATGGAGTAAAGGCGATCCGGCAAATTCCGTTTTCGATATCACTCTCAGCCGCAGCAAAATTACTGTTTCCGTCTCTTAGAAACTCCAGCATTTGCAGAACTCCCTTTTTTCCGCCGGCAGAAGCGTTTTTTCCCTCAAGAGAACGCTTTCCTCCGGCAAATCTCTAATTTTCGTTTACTATAAGTCTTGAAAGAGAGTATTGCAAGATTTTTCCGAAGGAGGATCTGGCTGTTTTCCGGATAGAAAAAGCTTTTTTCGGGAAAAATAATTTTTTATGCTTGATTTTTTTCTTCAAAGCTATATTTTATCTCAAAATATAGCGTCAAGAAAACAAATATTCCTAAAAGAAACAATGGAGAGAATGTCATGGAACACCTGAATGTGCTTGTCACCGGTGGAGCCCGCGGAATCGGAGCAGGAATCGTGGAACAGCTTGCGGGAAAAGGACATAATGTGGCTTTCTGCGGACGGGCCGCGGCGGAGTCGGCGGAAGAGGTTCTGAAAGGTCTCCGGAGCAGATTTTCCGGCAAATTCATGTACTACCAGTGCGATGTCTCGAATGCGGAGGACCGTCGGAAACTGGTTGATTCCTTCCTTGCCGATTTCGGATGCATCGACGTGCTTGTCAACAATGCCGGAGTTGCTCCGAATGTCCGTGCGGATCTGCTCGACATGAGTGAAGAGAGTTTCACGCGCGTTCTCACGATCAATCTGATGGGCCCGTTCTTCCTCACACAGCTTGCGGCAAAAAAGATCATGGAAAACAAAAACGGGAAATTCCATTGCATCATCAATATCGGTTCCGTTTCCGCCGACTACGCGAGCATCAACCGCGGAGAGTACTGTCTTTCCAAAGCCGGAGTTGCGATGGCCACCAAACTCTGGTCGGTGCGTCTTGCAGATGAGAACATTCCGGTCTATGAACTTCGTCCGGGCGTCATCAAGAGTGACATGACCAGCGTTGTCTCGGCGAAATACGATAAGATGATTGCGGAAGGCCTCACCCTTCAGCGCCGCTGGGGAATGCCGGAAGATATCGGCAAAGCGGTTGCAATGCTGGTGGAAGGCTCTCTTGCCTACTCCACCGGACAGGTCATCAATATTGATGGCGGACTTACGATCGAACGTTTCTAATCTATTTGGAGCCAGTCGGTTATGAAAAGACTCAACACCCTTGTCATCGGCAGCGGAGCCGCGGGCCTTGCCGCGGCGGTGCGTCTGAATGCTCTTGGCGTGGAGTCTCTCGCAATCTATACCGAGGGACTCCGGATGGGAACCTCCATCAACACCGGAAGCGACAAACAGACTTACTACAAACTCGGCATGTACGGACTCGAACCGGATTCCCCTGCCCTTCTTGCCAAAGATCTGATGAACGGCGGATCGGTTCATGGAGATATCGCTCTGGTGGAAGCCGCTCTTTCACCGCTTGCGTTTCATAATCTGGTAGCCATCGGAGTCCCCTTCCCGCATGATGAGTTCGGGCAGTACATCGGGTATAAAACGGATCACGATCCCAAGCGCCGCGCAACAAGCTGCGGACCTTACACCTCTCGCGATATGTGTCTTTCCCTGATTGCAGAGGTCAAAAAGCGCAATATCGAAGTCAAGGAAAAACGGATTGCAGTCTCTCTGCTCGCTCTGGAGCAGAATGGGGAAAAAAGATGCTGCGGAGCGGTCTTTGTCAATACGAAAGCGAACGGGGAAGATGCTCTGGAAGTCGTTCTGGCGGAAAATGTTGTATTCGCGGTCGGCGGACCTGGCGGATTCTATGCCAGAAGCGTCTATCCGGTGGTTCACACGGGAGCAATCGGACTTGCTCTTGAAATCGGAGCCAGAGCAAGGAATCTTGCGGAATCCCAGTTCGGAATGGCATCGACCAAATTCCGCTGGAATGTTTCCGGCAGTTACATGCAGGTTCTGCCGCGCATCGTCTCCCGCGCGGCGGACGGAGTCAGCGACGAAAGAGAGTTCCTCCGCGACTATTTCAAAACGCCGGCCGAAATGTACGATATGATTTTCCTGAAAGGATATCAATGGCCGTTTGCCGCGGGACACGTTCCCGGATCCTCCCTGATCGATATTTTCGTCAACATAGAGATTGTCGAACGCGGACGCCGCGTGTTCCTGGACTACCGGACCGATCCGGCCGATTTCGATTTCAACGCTCTGAATACGGAAACACGAGAGTATCTGACCCGTTCCGGAGCGATTGCGGAATCCCCGCTGAAGCGTCTGGAAATTCTCAACCAGCCTGCGGTGGAACTCTATCGGACTCATGGAATTGATCTTTCGAAAGAGGCTTTGGAAATCGCAGTCTGCGCTCAGCACAACAATGGAGGACTTGCCGGAAGCATCTGGTGGGAATCCGAAAACATCAAGCATCTCTTCCCGATCGGAGAAGTCAATGGATCTCATGGGGTTACGCGTCCGGGAGGGACCGCGCTGAATGCCGGACAGGTCGGGGCGTTCCGGTCGGCGGAGTTCATTGCGGCAAGGTATGCGCAAGACACTCTGCCGCAGGAAGATGCGGAACGAGTTGCAGAAAAGGTTCTTCAACGTCTCAAAGCAGTATGGAGCAGAAGTGCTTCCCTGAACTGGAAGGAGGAACGCAGAAAATTCCAGCTCCGCATGAGCGAAGCCGGCGCGTTTGTCCGGGAAGAAGGACGCCTGCGTAAAGCCCTTGCGGAAACCCGGGATCATCTGAAACGCCTCAAAGAGGACGGACTCGGCGGAAAAAGAACCGAAGATGCCGCGGAAGCCCTTCGTAACCAGCAGCTTCTGACAGCACAGATCGTTTATCTGGAAGCCATCCTCAAACAGCTTTCGGATGGAGTCGGATCCCGTGGAGGAGCTATCGTTCTCTCAGCCGATGGTCAGAAGATTCACCCGCTTCTTTCCGATGAATGGAAATGTGTTCCGGAAAATGACACATTCCGCGGCAAAACGCTGGAATGCGCGCTCCGAGAGGATGAAAGTGTCGATTTCTCCTGGGAAGAGTGCCGGAGCATTCCGCAGACAGACGGCTGGTTTGAAACGGTCTGGAGCGATTACCGCAGCAAACGAATTTACGGAGCAGAGGTATGAGTCCTGAGCAGGAAGCAATCTGCAACTTCATGATTTTAAGAGAGTTGAGAAAGAGGGAACATCTCAGCATAGCGGAACTCTCGGAAAAAAGCGGCGTATCAGCCAGCGTCATCTCGAAGCTGGAACGCAACCAGAGTTCTGCGGAAATGGATACACTTTACCGGATCGCCCGTGTTTTCGGGATGACACTTTCCGACCTCATCTCGCTGGCGGAAAATCAGACGGCTCATCTGGTCCGGGAAGAGAAATACAAATCCGGCGATTTCACCTTCAACCGTGTCAGTTACGGAAATGTGCGGACCATGTATGCGTTCGCCAAGAAGGGATCACGTCTTTCCAAACCGGAACTGCATCGCGACGACTACGAGCTTCTGTGGGTTCTCCGCGGAATGCTGAAAATCACTCTGCCGAACGAAAGCTATGAACTCACGGCAGGAATGTCCATCCAGTTCGACGCCCTGCTCAGCCACTCTTACGAGGTTCTTGAGGACTGCGAACTGATCATCACTCATCTGCGAAAAGGCAAACGATTCTAACATAAGGAGACACATAACATGCCATCGTACCGGAAAGTCATGGAATTCAAGACCGTTCAGGCCTTCGACGAGTATGTCAAAAGCCAGAACTTCACCATCGGGCTTGCTCCCGAAATCAGAACCGATGGATCCGCCGCTCTCGCCCGGAAGATCGAATATAAAGGCCGCACCATCGGCAACCGCTGGGCGATCCTTCCCATGGAAGGCTGGGACTGCATGGATGACGGCACCCCCAGCGAATTCACCAAGCGCCGCTGGCTCCGTTTTGCCGAAAGCGGAGCAAAACTCCTTTACGGTACCGAGGCCGGCGCGGTAATGCATTCCGGAAGAAGCAATCCGCAGCAGCTTCTCGTTGCGGATCATACCAAAGATGCATTGAAGCACATCTGTTCGGAAATGCATCGCGTGCATCGGGAAAAATTCGGTCGCGATGATGATCTCTGCATCGGGCTCCAGCTGACCCATTCCGGTCGCTATTCGCATCCGAACAAGGCAGATGTGCTGGAATCGAAAACGGCATATTCGCATCCGCTTCTCGACAAAAAATTTCACAACGGTCCTCAGAATGTCGTCACGGATGAAGAGGTCGGCGAGATCGTGAAACACTTCATCAAAGCTGCAAAGATCGCTCAGGAAGCCGGCTTTGATTTTGTTGACATCAAACACGCACACGGTTATCTCGGTCACGAGTTTCTGACCGCTTACGACCGTCCGGGCAAATACGGAGGCTCTTTTGAAAACCGCACCCGCTTCTTCCGGGAAATCGCGGAAGGAATCCAGAAACATGTGCCCGGACTCGATATCTCCGCCCGGGTGAGTCTGTTCGATATCTTCCCGTTCGTCAAAGGCGAGGACGGAGTCGGCCATCCGATGGAATGGAACGGCGGACGCTATCCCTACGCATTCGGCGGCGACGGAACCGGAATGAATATGGATCCCGATCTCAAAGAGACCGTTCAGTTCATCAAACTGCTGGAAGAGTATGGAGTCAAACTGATCTGTGCAACGATCGGCAGTCCTTATTACAACGTCCACATGCAGCGCCCGGCGTACTATCCGGTCTGCGACGGATACGAGATGCCGGAACATCCGCTTTACAATGTCGGACGCCATATCGAAGCGGTCCGCAGATTGAAGCAGCTGTGTCCGGAGATGCTGGTGGTCGGTTCCGGTTACACCTGTCTTCAGGAGTATCTGCCGAACGCGGCGGAATACGCCGTGGCCAACGGATGGACGGATTTTGTCGGCATCGGACGCATGGTGCTTTCCTATCCGGAAATGTGCACCGATGTTCTCTCCGGAAAACCGCTCGACCGGCGTCACATCTGCCGGACCTTCGGCGACTGCACCAACGCTCCCCGCAACGGCATGATCTCCGGATGCTATCCGCTTGATGAATACTATAAACAGCGTCCGGAAGCTCTCCGTCTGAAAGAAATCAAAAAGAACGCCAAAGCATAAGGAGAATACACCATGATGTACTTTTTTGCAGATGACCATTATGAATCGCATCCGGGCAAAGTAATCTACGAAAACCTTCCCGCGGAGCTGAAATCGCAGATCCGCTTCTTTGAAAACGACTGGAGCATTCTGGAAAGCGGCTCCTGGCTGAACGACTGCAATCTCCTGATTCTGAACATGATCGGAACCACATGCAACCTTCCGCATCCGGGACCGGGAGCCGAAAAAGCGGTCCGCGAGTGGTGCGAAAAAGGCGGCGCGGTTCTGATGCTGCATGGGTCCAGCGCGGCGTTCTGGCAGTGGGACTGGTGGAGAAAAATCGTCGGCTTCCGCTGGGTGCGACCGAATGATCCGGACGGAGTTGTGCCTTCGACACATCCGAAAAAACCGTACTCGCTAACTGTCTCCAAAACCCGTCATCCGCTGACAAAATTACTGGAAGAGATTGAACTTCCGACCGATGAGATTTATATTAATATGGAACAGGTCTGTCCGGCAGTGACTCTCATGGAGACTCATATCGAAGAAGGAACGTTCCCGCAGTGCACCGAAGCGGTCTCTCCGTGGAACGGCAAGCTCGTGAACTTCATTCCCGGACACGCCCCGGAAGTCACTTCGAATCCGAAGCTCATCCGGAATGTTGCAACAATCATCGAATATCTTCTGAAAGGAAACTGAACGAATGAAAAAGCTCAAAGCGATCTTTCTTTGCGAGAACGATACAAAGATCGACTATGTCTATTCTCCGGAACAGCAGAAGCTCATCGCGGAAATCACAGACTTGATCCCCGGAAGACTCTGTTCCCAGAATTTCGACTCCATGGATCTCTCCGAACTCGAAGTGATCTTCTCCACCTGGGGCATGATGTGCTTCACGGAAGAACAGCTCGCTAAAATGCCGAAACTGAAAGCGGTCTTCTACGCCGCGGGAGCAACAGACAGCTTCGCCCGTCCGCTCCTGAACCACGGCATTAAACTGGTCAGCGCCTGGAGAGCAAATGCCATTCCGGTTGCAGAGTTCACGGTCGCACAGATCATTCTTTCGATGAAGAACTATTTTGCAAACAGCAGCGCGGTCACCGATCCCGCCGGATGGAATCAGGATAATGCCGGTCCCGGCTGCTATGGGGAAACTGTTGCTCTGATCGGCGCAGGAGCAATTTCCAACAAGGTGCAGGAACTGCTGAAGAACTTCAAACTGAACGTGGTGGTGGTGCCGTCGCGTCCGGAAAGAAGAACGGTCAGCCTTGAGGAAGTATTCCGGAAAGCATATGTCGTCAGCAATCATCTGCCGAACCGGGAGGACAATCAGAAAGTCCTCACAAAGGAAATGTTTGCTTCCATGCGCAAAAATGCCACTTTCATCAATACCGGCAGAGGCGCTCAGGTCGATGAAGCAGGTCTCATTGAAGTGCTCAAGCAGCGCCCGGATCTCACGGTCCTGCTGGATGTCACATGGCCGGAACCGCCGGCAAAAGACTCGGAGCTTTACAAACTCCCGAACGTCCGCCTCTCCTCCCACATCGCGGGATCCCTGAACGACGAAGTCCATCGCATGGCGGATTATGTCATCGAGGACTACAAAAACTTTGTCAATGGAGAACCGCTCGTCAATGAAGTCACGGAACAGATCCTGATGACCCACTGACAGAACAGTTTCAAAATCAAAAAACTTAAAAGAGCTGAATCGCACGATTCAGCTCTTTTTTTATACATCTCTTTTCCGACGGAATTTCCGATGATAGGCCAGAGGAGAATATCCGGTGAATTCCTTGAACAATTTCCCGAAACGACTCTGATCGTGAAATCCGCACTGCTCCATGACATTCTGAATCGAAGCTCCGGAAACTTCCAGAAGCTGCCGGGCGGTCTTCAAGCGGATCCCGGTCAGAAAGCCAAAGACGGAACAGCCCGTTTCCTGACGGAAAAGATGCAGAAAACGCGATTCGCTCAGACAAGCCTTCGAAGCCAGATCCTGAATCCGGATTTTCTCTGCAAACCGTTTTTCGATGAATTCCACGGCATGCCGGATCCGGATATCGGAAATCTCTTTCCGAAATTCCCGTTCTCTCAGAATACAGTCCCGGCGTTCACGGAAGATCACAGAAAGATCCGTCAGAAGTTTTTGAATCTGAGAGAGTTTCTCCTCTTCGATCCGTTTCACTCCAGGAATCTCTCCGGGCTTGCAGAGAAAAATCCCGGCAAGAAATACCTCCGTACAGCGTTCGCCCTCGAAAAGCGGAATCACCAGCTCGGAAACACCAGCATGACAGGTGCTGATAAACGGGCCTCGCTCCTTCTCCGCGCGCCGGGGCAGAAGGAGATCGTCATTGATCGAACAGAGGCGTAATCCCGCCCTGCCCGACTTGACCTGCCGACAAAATTCACACCAGTGATATGAATGTCTCTCGGAAAGTCCGCAGGAGGTCCTGCCCATGCCGACATATTTCCATAAAATATTTAAATTCCAGCCTCTTTCCAGTTCTTCCAGAACTCGTTCCATCCGTTCCATAAAGTCCGCCTTTTTATGTCTATTTCGTTATAAAATAGCATAATACACATAAAAAACAACTGTTTTTACAGAGATTTCTTTCTTTGTATCTGCTATATTTATAACAGTAGAAGAAAATAGAAAGGAGAACAATTCATGAAAGAAATCCTGATTCCGGCGGAGAAACTGCCGGTGATTGAAGAGGCCGATATTTGCGTAATCGGGGGAAGCTGTACCGGAGTGTTTGCCGCAATCCGCGCGGCAAGACTCGGAGCGAAGGTGGTTCTTATCGAGAAACAGAACCGGTTCGGCGGAGTTGCCACAACTGGACTCGTCTGCATGTGGCACTCGCTGTTCGACATCACCGGAGATAAACAGATCATCGGAGGACTTACCTTTGAAACCATGGAACGGCTTGAAAAGCGAAAAGCAATCTCGTCATTCCGCGACGGACACGGATATCGGCACATCTCATTCAATTCGGAGGAACTCACACTCGAACTGGATGCCATGGTCTCGGAAGAAAAAAATATACGCACCTTTTTCCATACCATCTTCTCCCGTCCGATTCTTGAGGAAGACGGCAGAATCTCCGGGGTTGTCATTGAAAACAAATCCGGACGTTTCGTCGTCGAAGCCCGCATGTTCATCGACGCATCCGGCGACGGACTCCTCTGCCGCGCCGCAGGCGTCCCAATGACCACCCCGGAACATCCTCAGCCGCCGACCGCCTGCGCTCATATCGAAAACTTCCGCAAAATGAAGGATTTCAAGCTCAAAGATTTAATCGAGAAAAACAGATCACGCATTCCCAATCTGCCTTGCGGATACTACTGGGGATGCGATATCCCCGGAAGCGAGAATGTCTATATGTTCTCCGGAACCAGAATCATGAACTGCAACTGCATGGATGCCAATGAGATCACAAATGCTGAATTTGAATCCAGACGCCAGATCCGGGCGCTGATGGATCTCTTCCGCGAATCGTACCCGGATGCGTCTGTTTCGCTTCAGGCACTGCCTTCCGCCATCGGAATCCGGGAGAGCTGCCATATCGCATCCGCAGGACAGCTGAAAGGTGCTGAAATGCTCGCAGGAACCAGATATCCGGATACCATCGCAACAGGAACTTATCCTGTTGATATTCATAGCAATACGGATGATACCATCACCTTCAAGCATCTGACAGGGGAACGGAAGACATATCGCTCCCAGGTTCTGATCAGTCAGGATCGCTGGCTGCCGGAAGGCGAAATCCTGCCCTATTACCGGATTCCGCTCAGCTGTCTGATCCCCCAAAACAGCCGGAATCTGATCGCCGCAGGACGAATGCTGGATACGGATGCGGAAGCATTCGGAGCGGTTCGGGTCATGGTCAATCTGAATCAATGCGGAGAAGCCGCCGGCGTCGCGGCATACTGTTCTCTGCAGGATCAAAAAGATCTCCCGGAAGTCGATCCACAGAAAGTTCGCAAAGAACTCAATAAAGGCGGATCTCTTCTCGAAGACTGACATATTGAAACATCCCGAACTCACAAAACAAGCCTCTTCTCTTTTTGTCAGAAAAAAGAAGAGGCATTCTGCTTTTTTTCCCGCCCTCTTCACCCTCTGCGCTGACCGGTTTCCGAAATTCCATTTTTTCAGAATCGTCTCATTCCGAAAACTCGTTTCCTGCGTTTGCAAATTCCGGAAACATGCCTATAGTAAAGCCGAAAATACGGTTTTTGATCCTTTTTTACAGAAAGACCAGATTCCTGAGAATTTGCAGAAATGAAAGCAGAGCGTAACAAAACAATTGATTTGAGTGTGGAAGATGGGAAAATCTATCTCGACCGCTGTCTCAGAGCGTCCACGCCACAGAACAGGGAAACCATTCTGGACAGAACGATTCTCGGAGACACTTTTTCCATTCTGCCGCTGCTTCCGCGCAAATTTGTCGATCTGCTGATTGCCGATCCCCCCTATAATCTGGACAAAGATTTCAACGGCAAGAAATTCAGGCACATGTCCGATGCGGAATATGAGGAGTATACCGAATCATGGCTGAAACCGATCCTGCCGCTGCTGAAAGAGAATGCGACCGTTTATGTCTGCTGCGACTGGCAGACAAGTCCTGCCATCGCCCGCGTTCTGAAAAAGCATCTGATTCTTCAGAACCGCATCACATGGCAGAGAGAAAAAGGACGGGGGGCATATTCCAACTGGAAAAACGGAATGGAAGATATCTGGTTTGCCACCGTTTCAAAAGAATATACCTTTCATGTGGAGGATGTGAAAATCCGCCGCAGAGTCATCGCGCCGTACCGGGTGGACGGAAAACCAAAAGACTGGGAGGAAACGAAACACGGCAATTTCCGGAACACCTATCCGTCAAACTTCTGGGATGATATTTCCGTTCCCTACTGGTCCATGCCGGAAAATACGCCCCATCCGACTCAGAAACCGGAAAAACTTCTTGCAAAACTGATTCTCGCAAGTTCCAGTCCGGGAGATGTGATTCTGGATCCTTTCGCAGGATCCGGATCGACTTCCGTTACTGCGAAAAAACTGCACCGTCGCTTCGTCGGAATCGAACAGAACGAACAATACTGCATCTGGGCGGAAAAAAGACTCGAAATGGCAGAGTCCGACCGGACCATTCAGGGATATGATGACGGCGTTTTCTGGGAACGGAATACAAAATCCCGATCCAGAAAGAAAAAGTTGTAATTTCCGGACATTCAAATACGAAAATAAGCGGGGAGTTTCCTGCGGATTCTCCCCCTTCCCCTTTCCTTCCATCTCATACAGAACCCCGGATCAATCAATAGATCACGACCTTCCCGTTTTCCCGGACGGCAAATACTTTTTTCAGGGAATCCAGCAGAACGTTTTCCTTCTTCCGCAGATAGCTGCCGTTGCCGACAAAAAAGCGGATCGGTTTACCATTCTCTGAAGTAACGGCCAGCAAATAAGCATCCGTCTCCCATCCGCCGAGAGTATTGTTGGAATTGCGGTGACGCATTCGGCCATCGGCCAGCAGATTCAGCCAGATCTCGGTACTCCTGCTTCCTCGCGAGATTCGCACTCCGTGCGCATTCACCGCTTCCAAGCGCTCTATCTGCGGAGGATTTTCCGGATTCAGCAAAATTGCCGTAATGAATTTCATGACGCGCGACTCTCCCGGAGGAACGATCGCATAGAAGGGAACCGGAACGTTCTGCGCATGATCTTTGAGTCCGGATTTTTCCACCAGACGGAGCCGTTCCGGAGTATCGTGCGCAAAACTCCCCGCAAGCCGTTCCGGAAACAACGGACGCACCGCAATACGTGCCTTGCCTTTGACAATTTCCAGATCATCCCCTCTCCGTCCGGCACGTCCATCAAAGTGCAAAAGCCATTCGAACTTGCCGGACTTGAAGGTTTTCAAATCGTCAAAAATCAGGATCACATCGTCGATCCAGAGGAAAGAACGGTAGTTGCGGATGAAATTCTGAGAAGTCGGCCCGGTCGCATCGGCAAGGACATATTTCAGAGACCCGGCATCCACAAGATGGCGGACCGTCCCGGGAAATTTCGACCCGTGATAGGTATCCTCCGGATTTTCCCCCTCCCCGTTGAACAGGACCACATTATGGGCACGGCTCTGGCGGTAGTAGGCATCGTATTCCGGATGCGGATACCAGCAGTTTCCAGAATCGATCAGAAGATTCTCCCCGCGATGGAACAGAATGAACGATCCGGCATCCGCATGTGCATGGTTCCAGGTGAAGCCCGATTTGATACCGATCATGGTGGCATCCTTTTTCCAGGAATTGCGCATGATTGCCCATCCCATATCGGGATAGAGGACGGAATGCGGCAAATCGGGAACAGCGGGAGCCTTGTTCAGCTCGGCGGAGGGGAAAAAGACCAGACCGAGCGGAGAATCACGTCTAATCGCCTCTTTGTAATCGGAGTCCGCCGTCTGACGGAGATACCAGAGGTAACGCCCCGGACGAATCCCGTTTGCCCAGAGCCAGACCAGCGGAGCACTGCCGACCGCATGCAGGGAGGAATCTCCGAAATTGAGCGACATCAGTCCGCCGCTATTCGGATAACACGCATGAAGAAAGAAATCTCCGGTCTTTTCCAGGAGCGGAATCTCCGGCAAAGGATCTTTCCGAACATTTTTCCATGCGGTCCGAAAGGTCAGAAAAGTGGAAAGTGCATAGTTGGCATATCCCACGCTCTCGTAAAATCCGCCGTTGGAATCGAACGTGGCAGGCTTGGTATTCAGAAGACTGCCGGGATAGGAAAACCATTCTGCGGACGCCGTTTTGATCCGTTCCAGCCACGGAAGGACGCAGGGCTGATCCTCCGCCACCGCCAGAGCCGCAACAGCGGGCAGAAATACACAGGAACTCCACCAGTTGTGCCCCATGGAATCAAGCGTGGTCATCCGGGTGCTGCCGAGGAGCCATTCGTTCAGAAGCGGACGAATGCCGCGCTCCACTATCGCAGAGGAGATCGCAGAACGATCCGCCGCACTCAGATACGTTCGGATACTGTCGTACCCGATCGCCATATCAAGGCATTTATGTGCGCCGCCGAGACCGCCGCCCCAGTCGGACTTTTTTTGTTTTCCCGAACATTCCTTCAACAGAATAGAACGGATCTGTTCTGCGTATCTGCGGTCGCCCGTCACGCGCCAGGCAAGACTCAGCGCCTCCATCTTATGCTTTTTCTCCCGCTCCGCAAGACGGATCACTTCTGCTTGTCCCTCAGGAGTTTTCAAATGGGCAACAGCCGCATCCGTGAACAGAAGTCCCGGCTGAGATTCAGCGCCAATCAGGAAAAGCGAGGCAAACAAACCGATCAGAACCAGCAACGTCTTCATTCTCATACACTTTCTCATTTTCCGGCATCAGATTATTTTCCGACATCCTGTTTGCAGAGCACGATGGTGGAACCCGGTTTGACTTCCATCACACTTCCGCCCTTCACCTTTGGGCCGTCAGGCAGAATCCGATAAGTTCCATCGGGCACAGTAAAACGATAGGTCTTATTTTTGCGTGTGGAGTTCATGGCTATCTCATAACGGCCATAGGAACAGCGGTAGAACTCGGCTTTGCCGATAAAGGTCTGATCCTCCGCATGTTCCGCCATCGGAATCTTCATTCCCGCCTTAAGCTGGCGATAGTATCCACCGGGATATTGGAAACGATTCCCGCGAAACCCATAAACCACCCAGTCCGGTTCGGTACTGTATTTGCCGGAAGGAATGAACTTCTGTTCCTGATGAATCGTGGCGATCTGTTCCGCTTCGGGGGTGAGATAGTGGATTTTCGCCAGATTGTTGATTCCACGGTTGGCACGCCAGAAAAGTTCGGCAAAGAAAACATCGGATCCGTTTTTCAGGGCAACGACACCGATCTCCTCGTCCGTAAAGACGAAATCCTTTCCGCGCATCGGCATGGAAGGTTCAATGCCTTTCAGTTTCTGCTGAATTTCCGTGTAGCGCTGCGGAAGGTGCAGAAGGCCGACAAAATCCGGACGCTTTCCAGGCCTGAGACTTGCCGCGACATTATCCTGGAAATAACCATCGGCAAGCATGCTTTTGAACGCCGCAAGAAGCTGAGGATTTCCGGTGTAGTAGACCGAACGCAGGTCCAATCCCTTTCCGACATAAGTAGGCTCTCCGGGAAAATGCGCATTGCGCCAGTCAATGTAGACCTCCAGACGCATGACAGGATGATTCTTCACCGTCACGCCCGGATACCGGAAAATGGTACGCGCCAGAGCGGCCTGTTCCATCACCTTGAAAATCTCCGGATCGCCCTTCCCCGTTTCCCAGTCGATAGTTCCCTCGTAAATATCGGCGGAAGTCCAGATGGTGCTCTCGCCGTAGTTTCCGACATATCCCCACTCCTTGGAAAGATATTTTTTCGTCAGTTCCCGATAATTCTTTCCCGGAGTGTTCCGGGCATCCGCCACACTGAGATCAGGATTGATTCCATGCGACCACGGAAGAATTCCAAGCGCCTCCTTGACAAATTTCAGCGTAACTTCAAGAGGCACTCCGCGGCGGTTGTCAAGAATATGCACGGCCCGGTTGCAGCGGTGTCCGCTGTTGTCTACAATCTGGCTCTGATTGGCAAGCCAGCGACGATCGCGAACCAGCTGGAACGTACTGGCTTCAAACATGTTGCACCAGAGATCACGACGTTTGACTTTTTTTCCGGCTCCATTGTCGATCTTCTGATCGAAGAATGGCCGCAGTTCCTTTTCCATCCGGATCAGGGCGCCGGCCTGCACCGAACAACCGATCCAGGAACCTTTTTCCACGACTTTGCCGGGCTCCTTGACAAAACGCCGGGCGAGTCCGTCGATCGCATCCAGAACAAACTTCACCACCTTCGGATTCCGGTAAGCATGGCACCATGGAACGTAATATCCTTCGGAAAGAAGGGTGAGACGCCACGAATCACGCATCGGATCGCTCTTCAGACTTTTGTCGATTTCGCGATTGATCCGCGCCTTGACCGCATCCAGATTGATTTCCGGAATATCCGTCCGGGGAACAGGCGGCTTTACAGAGACTTTTGAATCCGGGGCGAACCAGGGATTCCTATGAATATAAACAGCGTAAATGCCACGACTGTCCTGACTTACATTCTTCTGAAACTGTTCAAACGTATTGCCGTATCCCCAGATTTTCCCGGTCGCACGGATGGCGACTTCGATCGAATGTCTTCCTTTTGTTGCGATTTCGGGCAGAAGGAACGTGGTATAGGTGAAGCGTCCGGGGTACTGCGGATTCGGATTGCTGGAATGAGGAGCATCGCGCGGTTCGCACTGTTCGTAGTCGAGAATATCGTAATCACCGAGATGCATGTATCCCATCTGTTTACCGTCGATGAACATGACCAGATGATCGTGCGTGACATCCCCGCCCCAGAATTTCACGGTGATGTAGTTTTTCTCTTTCGGATCCACCTTGAGACGAAAACTCATCGGAGCACTCTGCCAGTTCTCCTTTTCCGGTTTCAGAATCTTGCGCCCCGCAACTCCGATGGAGTTTTTGACAATGGCGGTCTCTTTTCCCGCAAACTGATGGGCTTGTTCGCTTTCCGCATCGCCCAGACAGATGAAGTCGGTGATCGCCCTCTCCGTCTCCGCACCTTGCGCGAACGCAAGTCCGCACAGGAAGAATGCTCCCAGAATGGATTTCATTCGGTTTCGTATCATGATGGTCTCCTTTCCTTATTTTTCACAAGAGAGCGGCGGATACGCCTGCATCAGCCGCAGATATTCCGGTTTGCTGATCCGGAGAACGGAACCGTGTTTCAACCGGATACTCGAATGGAACAGCGCATCGGCGCTCCGGAAAACGCCGGATGCGGGATCCACTGAAAGAAACGCCCGATAAGCGGGAGGATTCATTCCATAGCCGTCGAGCAGCAGAACTGTGCGACCGTCGTTGAGAGAATAGCAGATCGGCCCCTCGACATTCCGGAGCTCTCGCAGGAACTCGGACTCCACCTCCTCCCATGGACCGCGCAGAGAGGAAGCCTTCTCCATCAGAATACTCCCCGATTTCTCGCGTTTTGTAAAACGGAGAAATCCATCTCCGCACGAAACCACAGTTGTATCGATCACATCCTTTTCATCTTCACAAAAGACAAACGGCGAGTCAAAATGTTCAAAATCGCGCGTATACGTTCCATAAACCTTGAACGGAATACCGGGACGTTTCGCCGACCAGATGACCAGCGCAACATTCTGATCGTCAATCACTTCAGGTGCCCACGCGCACGTTGCATCCGGAATCGGCATCTCCAGTGCGCGCTTGTTTTTCCAGTGCACAAGATCCTCCGAATCCCAGATCAGAATGTTCCGGCTGCCGTTTTCAATGGCATCCTGCCAGTTGTTGTTCCGCCGGACAATGCAGAGATCGGTTGCGAGCATCACGAAGGAACCATCGGACTTCCGGAAAAGAAAGGGATCACGCAAGCCGCCGTCATCTCCATGGTTTTCGATGACCGGTTTTCCCCCGTTGAGCAGAATCCAGTCGAGCCCGTTCCGACTGATGGAAAACTGGATCTGCTCCAGTTCCGGTTCCCCATCACGATATTGAAAATGAAAAAACAGATAACACATGATTGGTTTACTCCGTCTTTTCGAGAACAGTTCCGTTGCGCCGGAGTTCGACAGAAGGTTTTGCATCTGTATCGTAGAAATTCCGAAGCGTCAGCAGATCGGTTGTTCCATCCACCAGGGTCACTTCCACTGTGTTTTCATTGAGGGCACGGACGGATTGCACACGATTTTTCCCCTCCCTCGGTTCCAGAACGCTCAGGAACTTTGCTTTCTTCCCAGCCGATCGGACAGAAGTAAACTTGCGCAAATTCTCCTCCTGTCCGGCGGGAAAGTCTCCCCCCGCAAACGCCGTAAAGCGGACGGCGTTCAATCCGGAAAGATCATAGGTCAGTGTTCCGGGGCGCGCCGCATCCGCCGGTTCCGCTCCAATCGTATCTGTATACGGAGTTCCGGAGATCCGGACCGGGCCGCCGCAGTAATCTTTTCCGGGGGCGGGCTGTTTTTTCAAATTGGAGGAAACGGGTTTCAGGGAGGAGAGCGGAATCGTTTTCCCATCGGCGTTTTTCAGAATCGCATCCGCCCAGAAGAGCGTATCGGCGGTACCGCGTTTGAAATGATCCTTTTTCATTTCGAGCGTCAGGGTCCGGATTCCGGAGACATCGGCATCAATTACGCCTTTGCCGAGAATCCACGCATGAAAACGACCGGATGCAAGGGTTCTGCCGTCGCCGAGAACTCGATAGGTCAGACGTTTTCCAACCAGCTGATTTTCCGGATAGTCGCCGATCAGCACCTGCGCAGTGCGGGGCCAGACATGCCAGACATCAATCAGAAGTTCGCCGGGCTCATGATAGTAATCATCAGTCAGTTCAAGAGAAGCGCGGCGGTTGCGTCCGTCGGCTTTTTTCGGATGGAACCGATGAAGACTGGTCAGCTTCGCAGGAGCACTCATTTCATATTCGGAAACATTGACTACAAACTGTCCGGAAGAGAGCGGCGAGGAATCGAATTGAGCCCGGTGTCCAGTCTGTTTCAGTCCGGAAAGGGGTTTTGCTCCGCGGAGATGCAGGAGATTGTCGAAGGTATGGACCCGGTCGCTTTTCAGATAATCGGCAATGAGCACATAGTCGTCGGTCACGAGCTGAAGACGACGCGAAAAGACCGGTTCCGTGTAGTCCGTGACCGCACCGATCGCGGGATGATCTTCCGGAATCGGCAGATAGCGTTCCGTCCCTTCGCGAACACCGCGGATCTTGTCGTAACCGCCGAGATAAGGCGGATTGCTCCAGCGGCCGGAACCGTCGGCAGCCGACACCTGAAGATGAGGCCCGGAGTGAAACAGCAGCGGACGGCATTCGGCAGGCTCCTGCATCTTTCCATCCACCACGACCATGTTGTGCGGCAGAGAGGTCTGCACCCAGAATTTGTAGAGATAGCTCGGATAGCCGTACCAGACGGATTCCGGATTCCAGAATCCGCGCCCGTAACGCATCAGGCTCAGAAGACTCAGCCGATCGAAATGTCCGTGATACCCTCCGTGAGTTCCGTACTTGAAACCGAGCTGGATCTGTTCGCGGTCGGAGCCGGACTGCGAACGCAGAAGCGCAATTCCGGCATTGTCGCTGTGAGCCGAAGAACGGTAGAGGATCGGAGTCTTTTCCGGCAGATTCCCGACCGCATAAACGAGATCGCGTTCCGAGGCCGTTTTCAGAATCGACGCATAACGGGGATCACGGAATGCAAAGTATGCGATCTCGAAGAAATTTCCGGCAACCACGACTTCATGTCCGTCGCCCATGCCGACCATGATGCCGCGATAGTCGGGATAGCTCAGGATGGCATCCCACATTGCCTTGAATCCGAGATTGTTGCGGCGGATCGGACCGTATTTTGTAAATGCCATGCCCTGATAATTGGAAAGTTCAAAAGGACGGCGTCCGGAAAGATCGGAAAGCGCAATCGGAAAGCGCATGTTCAGGAAGTCGATCCCGAACGGACGGGCATACAGAGCAAGCTGCGTGAATTTTTCCGCGCAGTGAAGATTGTAGGTGACAGACATTTCAAACCACCAGCCGTCGCTCATTGTCCCGCAGACGAACTGGTCGATCAGTCCGGTCGGCGCATAAACGAGCGTATGGAACCGAACCATGTCATGCAGAATCAGCGCGCATGCCGCGGCGGGAACCTGATTGAAGATCGTCCAGTTGGTGATGCCACCGTCGCCCATGCGGTCGATGATGGTATCAACGTAAAGGCGCATCGTATCCTCGACCTGTTTCCGTTCCGCCGGGGAAAGGCGATCCCGAATGATATCATATCCCTGTGCGACGAGTTCAAAGGTGCCGCCCTCCTGCGGAATCCCCTGACTGGTCGCATGCAGAAGAACCGGATAGCCGTCACGCGGATTGCTGAACATCAGAAGGAAATCGCGGATCTTCCGGAAATACTCCTCTTTTCCGGTCAACTGATAAAGAATCAAACAGGCGCGGAGTTTATGTTCGTAGCGGGTGCGGACCACCCCCATGGTGCCCTGATCGGACATCACGCCGGATTTCGCCGGAGGAGTCCAGGAATCCGCGAGCTTTTTTAATTTTTCGAATTCCCGTTTTGCCCAGTCGTATTTCCGCACATTGTCCGCGACCTCCCGCCATCCGGCGGCATCGCGCAGCAGGAACGGGGAAGGAACGCGCTGTACTGTAATGAACTCCAGAGTCGCAGGAGCAAAGCCGGGAGATGCGGAGGCGATCTTCACCGTGGTAGTCTCATGCGCTCCAGGAGGAAGTTTCGCCGGAACTTTCACGGTCAGCTTCACGGAAGCGGATTTACCCGAAGCCAGTTCCAGTATCTCGTGCGACAGGCCGGCAGTCATCCCCTCCCAGCCGCGTTTCGGAATGGTCAGGCGGAGAATCTGCGGATGAGATGTCACATTTTTGACCGTGAACTCATATTCCGCGACGCCGTTTTCGGTGGCTTTCGAACGGACCGGAGCGCTTACTTTGACCAGCGGAGCTTCGATAAAACGGAAGTTGCGGACCTCCGTTTCTCCGCCCGTTCCGGAAAGCGTGATCCGGGAAATAAATTTCAAAAAATATTCCTCCCCGCGAGCATAATCGAAAGAAGCAATCGGCAGTTCAATCGTCTGCCACTCCCCGGAAGGCGGAATCCGGAACGATGCGCTCGAACGTTCCAGACGGTCGCGCCGCCCCTGTCCTTCCGCCAGAAACAGGGTTGCTGTGCCGTTGAACGGAGTTTTTCCGGTATTGCGGGCCTCAAAGCGCAGCGCATAGACATCGTCACGCAGATTCCACGCGGAATCGTGCTTTTGGACAAGCCCGTGCCAGTACCATCCTCGGGGGCCTTTCGGCGCGGCCAGAGTCGCAGGTTCGCGGAGAGAGACGGCTGCGGAATCGTTCCGTTTCAATTCGGCGGCGTTTCCTGTGGCGAAAGATACGCTCCCCAGCAGAACTAAAAAACAAACAATTTTTCTCATAACGAACCTCACTTTTTAATGATGTGGAAGGTACGGACAACCGGTTTTGCGGTCCGGAGTTTCGGATTTCCGGAAGACCCGTACTGCCATGCGGTCACCTTCACTTCAACAGGATATTTCGCACCTGCCGGGATTTTTGTCAGGATCAGTTCCCCGTCCTTGATCCAGGCTGGCCCGTGATCCACAAAATACTCCACCGGCATGCCCGTGTTGCAGACGGCTTTCAGGGAAACGCGTTCCGTCCCCTCCTTCACATCCTTGAGTTCGGGAAACGTGATGAACTGCCGGATTCCCCATACATTGGAACTAGGGACACCCATCTCGGACTGGAGAACGGAACGGCGGAACTTGCTGTCGCCGGGATGAATCGCATTGAACGAAAACGTATGCGAGCGACGGCTTTTGTTGAATCCGAAACGATCGAACCGCACCGCCACAGTTTCATCGTCGATCCGGAGAGCCGGACCGGAAGAAGGATATATCTTCACATTTTCCGGATCGTTCCCATGAACGAGTCCGGTTCTGACCTTTCCGTTCTTTTCCGCGAGAGAATCCGCAAATCCGCCTTTGAGTTTGAAGCAGAGCCCATCTTTTTCGGTAATGAACTTCGGATGAACCTGGAAATGATCGCCTCGCCGGGGAAGGATTTTTCCGTTCTGGATATAAGCAAGCTCCTGCCTCATCTTTCCGCGATAGAGGGCTTCATGCGCCTCGTGAAATTTTGCATGTTCAGCATCGAAGACCCAGTTGCATTCCGCGCCCCAGCGTCCACTTCCGGCGGGCTTGAATTTGCTGACGGGAGCGGCGGAAACACGAGGCGGATTGTCGCCCTGCCAGAAATCAATGTACCACCCGTCGGAAACGGAAACCTTCTTCAGCGGAAGGGTCCCTACCCCGCGGGCCTTGTCCGCCTTGAGCAGATAACGTCCCATATATTCGATGATGTTGTCATTGATATCGAAGTGGGTTGAACCCGGATCGAAAATTTCCGTCAGGACGATACCCGGCATCCGACTGCGCACAATCAGAGGCCGATCATTGCCGGTTTTGCCGAATCCTCCAGTCCGCTGAAGAAAGGGAATTCCCTCCATTCGCTTGAGATCGTCAAGCGTAATTGTAGGATTTCCTCCAAACCGACGGTCGTGGCTCAGTCCCGGAGAGGTGCCGTCGTAAGAGATTCCGGCAATGGTGCGCTCCGGTTTCCAGGCGGCAAGCTGATAGGGAAAATCCGCCATGGCGGAGTGACCGATCCCGACAAAAGGAATCGTCGCAAGTTCTTTATATCCGGATACATCTGCAAGTTTCTGGAACATAGCGTCCAGTGGTTTCGCATGATTCGGATTGCGCGGATCCAGATTGCCGTTCCACGGTTTTCCGGAAAAATAGGTCGGAGCGATCCAGATGCATCCGTAATGGAGTTTCCGCATATATTCCCGGAATTTCGGGTGTTCCATAATGGGACGCTCCAGCATGTTGAACTGTCCTATGACAACTCCGCGGAGCTGTTTCGTTTCCGGCGGAATGTAGAGGAAGGCTTTGGAAAGTTCGCCCGTCTCGTGACTGATCGCACCGGGAATATCGATGGACCACTGCCAGACCGCCTTGTCGAGTTCCATGCCCCGGAACGGAGAGCGAATCTCTTTTGCCAGAGGAATCGGATCGAACGAACCGTCGATCATGGAGTCTTTGAATTTCGAACGTTCCTTGAAGGAATCGACATACTGTCCGCCTCCGATGGAATAGAGCACAATCAGATATTTTGTTTTTCCGGGCAGCGGATCCGCAACCCCAAGGGTTCCGTTGGTCAGAGAAACACTCTTTCCGCTGCGGATGATTCCGGCAAGTGTTCCGGTTACTTCGACGAAATTTTTCCGATCGCCCCAGAAGGCGCGTCCGAGCGTGAATTTCTCCGTCGGACCGGGAGTGTTCGCAGCGACGGCGGCAAAGGTTTTCTCTTCCAGAATTCTTTTCTGCACGGTCCCGTCGTTGTCGCGATAGGTCACGACGATCTGTTTGAGTTTTCCACGGGCTGGATCTTTTCCCGCCATGGTTGCGGCATTGAACCAGCCGCAGTAGAAATCATCACTGACTTTCGCCTTTTTGAATGTCTCCGTCGCATCCAGCCAGCTGTTTTCGCAGCCGACCTCCGCTTTGATGATCTCCAGTGCTGCAAGCGTTCCTGCAAGCAGAAGCAGAACACCTGCTGTAAAACTGAATATTCCCGTCTTCATACATTCTCCTTTTCCATTGCAAGTGCGGATCCCGGAAGAGAATCGCGTTCCGCGAGTTTCCGTTTTTTCGTTTTTCTACCACAGTGAATCAGCCAGGCGCCGAGTCCGGCGACAAAACCGCCGCACAGGAGAATCGCCAGCCGTCCGGCGGGAGCATTGTCAAAGATCAGCAGCAGAAGAATGGAAATACCATACACCAGCGCCAGCATTCCGATCGTGAAGAACTGTCGTTCATCGCTGTTGTATTCCGCTCCGGAGCACTCCTTTTCCGGATCAATGGGTCGATTCATATCGTCGAAGAAACGGTTGACCCGCTCCTCTTCTTCGCGCGTCCGTTTCAGCGGCACGAGCATCGTTCCGTAGAACCAGGCGACGCAGACCAGTATCAGAATTCCCGTGGTAATCGCCAGCTTCAGATCGTTCAGTTCGTTTCCGGAAAGATTGTATGCCGCGAACCATTGTGCGAGATTCTCCTTGCTCAGCACAAAGACAAGCACCAGTGAGACGGCAAACCCAACCGCCAGTGTGCTCCAGGCGGACCAGTCTGGCGCTTTTTTATGGAACATTCCAAGCATCATCGGAACCGCCTGCGGAATCCCCGTGCAGGTTGCAGAAATCAGTACAAGTTCATAAAGCGGAAGCGACTTCAGCGTGGAGAAAAAGACTGCCACCAGTGCATACAGAACTCCAAGCACAACAGTAAAGACCCGTCCCAGCCAGACCTGCCGCTCCTCCGACGCATGAGGATTGATCAGCGGCAGATAGATATTGCGGATAATCGAACCGCTTGTCGAATTCAATCCGGAATTCATGCTCGTCAGAGTCGCCGCAAAAATTCCGCAGACCAGCAGACCGAGCAGTCCGTGCGGAAGCGCCAGCGATGCCACATGAATAAAACTTGCCTCCTGCGGATTCGCCAGTTTCGGATAGAGCGCATGCAGTTCCGGCAGAGTGAACAGCACCGCACAGGCAAGCGGCGGAATCATTATAATGAACGTATGGGGCAATGCCGCCAGCCAGGAGATCGCGCAGATCTTCTGCGCATCCTTTCCGGTCTTCACAAAGACGAACCGCGAAGCGCCGGAAGCTAGACTGTTCGCCAGAATCGTCTGATTCAAAATCAGCGTAATCAGATACGGCAGCAGAATCCACCAGCGGCTGAATTCGTTCCAGTCGATCAGTCCCGGTTTCGCCTTGACCGCGGCGAAAAGACCGGAAAAACCGCCGATCGACTTGCCAGTACCGCCAAGATCATCCGAATAAAGAACCAGCCCGACAACCGCCAGCGATGCCACCACCAGAATCAGCATCTGTACAAAATCGCCCGCTGTCGCCGCCCATGATCCGCCCAGCATCGTCATCACCACAATGATTGTGCTCAGGACAGCAATCAGGAAAAGCATTCCCCCATCCAACCCCAGCGAAGAAGCAAACTCATGGAACGCACCTTCGTTCAGCCATTGCAGTTCATTCGGGAAGATACAGCTCATGAAAAGAGCAATCGTATAGAGGGAAATCCCGCCGAACAGAATATTGAACGGCATCGGCAGCCACGTGATAACCTGTTCGTTGATTTGTCCGAAGCGGTTCCGGACCGCCTCGGCTCCCGTGATCACCCGCATCTGCCGGAACTTGTGCGCGGTAAAGAAGACTGTGAAAAGAGTTCCGCAGAAGTTCGCAATCGGCAGAGTCAGGAAGAAAAGTCCCGCATGATAGATTTTCCCCGCCGCTCCTGTATAGGTCCACGCGGAAAAACCGGTCATGAACATGCTGGCGGCAATCCACCAAGCCATGTTCCCGCCGCCGCGGAAGAAGTCGCTCGCGTTGCGGCTGAAGGACTTGAAAACAGGCCCGAGCGCCAGCATGAAGAGAAGATAAAACGCAATGACAAGCCAGTCGGATAAGTACAGCATTGTTTTCTTCTCCTTTCCGAATCAGTCGCCATCCATGACGGTCCAGAAACCGCGCGGAGTCTCCGTTGTTCCAATTCCGACCGTATCAAGCGGACGGTGCGCCGCAGCATGGCCATCGACAAACAGGTAATTCCAATAGGTATCATGTGTAGTCACAGTGCTGAACACAGTCTTGGAACCTGAACCTCCTGGAACATTCTCCTGCTGATTCGAAGGACTGGACACATTCGAATAACTGTACTGATCCACAAAGGAGTGATCCGGCGTCTGATTCGGATGCTCTGCAATCAGAATCACGCGGGAAGCGGACTTGATTGCAGAAAATTTATTGATGTAAACATCCGTGCTGGTCCAGTCGGAAAGATAACCGTAGGGAGACGTGTATTTCGTCGCCGTATTGTAGGAATAGGAACGCGCGTAGATGCCTTCGGTCTTCGTCATCCGCAACGGATCAGATGGACAATGAAAAATCATCGCCCCCTTCACTCCCCTGGTATCGTAGGCGGTTTTCCCGCCCATATAAGACTGAAAAAGAATCGTACTCCAGGGATTCTTCTGGGCAGGATTCGGAACCCAGGGCAGAAGATAGTCGTCGAAATCCGCTCCGTACATATTGGCGTATGTCCCGATGGATTTCAGATTGTTCAGACAGGTGACCTTGTTTGCCGTCTGTCTGGCCTTGTTCAGCGCCGGCAGCAGCATCGCCGCAAGGATCGCAATAATTGCAATCACAACAAGCAGCTCAATCAAAGTGAAATTGATTCCCTCAGAGAAATACCTCTTTCCCGTTACTTGTCTCATCTTCATCTCCTTTATATTTTTAATTGCATCAGACATTTTACTCTCCTTTTATCAATTCCGGCTTCACAAAAATTTCACTGGCGGCTCCGACGATATCACCGTTGATGCGGCGCATCAGCTGATCCACTGCCATTTGCCCGATCTGTGCCACTTTGATGTCGATCGTCGCAGGACGCGGATCAATATACTGCAGAATGGTTTCATCACCATTGCACCCGATCATATCCAGTTTTTTGGCATGGTATCCCGCCGCCAGGAGTTCGGTATAGATGCCGAGCATATCCTGATCCGCGCAGAAAAACGCCCCGGTGACCCCCTCCCCTTCCTGAATGAATCTCCGGGCAAGGGTTGCGTATGCCTTGCGATTGAAACCGGTCTCCTCCGAAGCCGCAAAATGCCTGCATTCCATTCCGAGCTCGGCTGCCCGGCTGAGAAAAGAACGCTCCCGCTCCGGATAAGCCGTATGAGTGGAATCCAGATTAAAAAGCGCCACTTTGCGGTGTCCGCGCGAGGCAAGATAATCCGCGGCGATCACACCAACCGCAGAGTTGTCATAAAAGATATGATCGAAGCGTCCCTCGTCATCCGCATGTTCGCGGAAACACCAGACCGCCGGAAGATCCGGAATACTTTTCTTAAACCGGGCCAGAAGTTCCGGATCATGCGGTTTCGAAAAAAAGATCACTCCGTCACAACGACGCGGTGAAACACAATCCGGAAGTCTTCCGTTCGAATCCAGATGTCCGAGAAACAGTGAAAGCTGTTTGCGCAGCAGAGTCGCCTGAACACTTCCGATCAACAGCGGAAGAATCGGCATGCGCCACATATCCGCAGGAGAGTAATCCGTCAGCGATACCAGCGCAATCACGCCGTTCCGGATGCCGATCCGTCCGCTGGCCTTCGGGCCCGGACGAACAATCCGAGGACGATAATTCCGCTTTGTCACGATGTCCTCAATCTTCGCCGCAATCTCCGGAGACAGCAGCTCCGGACGATTGAAATAACGCGAAACCGTACTCACACTGACATTGGCATCTCTGGCTATATCTAAAATCGACATTTTCTGAAAACTCCATCTTTCTTTCATTTATATTATACAATAAACGGCCTGAAATGTCAAGATGTTTCTGAAAAATAATTAAATATTTTTCAAGAAAAATATCAAATTTTCATGATACATCCGAAAAAGGAAGATGGCTCAGCAAAACGGAAACTGTTTTTCGAACAGGCGGAAGCGTTCCAGAAGTTCTTCATAAATCCCACGGCATTCCGGATTCGGATACACTCTTTTCTCCGGACGGCAGAAGCGGGCATAAAGCTCTTCAAATGCAATTCCATCCACCGCGTTTGCCGCGCGGATTGCGGCACCAAGCCCGGCGGAATTGGTAACGGAAATAGTTTCAAGTTCCGCCTGAAAAACATCGGCAAGAATCTGCTGAAACCCTTCCGACCCGGACGCACCGCCGGTCAGACGGATTCGCCGGAACTTCTCGCCGAGCCACTCCGAGTGAAGCCTCAGCGACAATGCCTGCGATTCGAGCAGCGCACGCACCTCCTCCGCAGCAGAAGCCTCCTGATAATTCCGGCAGACCCGCGGAGAAAGTACCGGCGGTGTGCTCTCCGGTTCAAAATACGGCAGCATCAGACGCCCCCCATTGCCGGGCGATGTCCGGGCGCAGGCATCGCGATCAAAAAATTCCCAGGAAACATGCAGAGAATCCCTCACCCTTTCCCGCGCCAGAGAACCGTTCGAAAAACAGATCAGGCTCATGAATGATCCCGCCGGATTGCCGAAGACATGACCACAGCCATCGGGATCGGTTTTGAATTCCCGCATTGGAGCAAACAGCGTATCGCTTGTCCCCAGACTGATTCCAGCGCATCCGGCTTCCGCAGCTCCGACTCCGACCAGACTGTTCGGATTATCCCCGGACCAGACCACAATCGGAATCCCCGGCTCAAACCCGTATTTTGCAAAATACGGGTCAAGCCTTCCCGCAATCGAGTTCGACGGAAGAACCGGCGGCAGTTTTTTCTCCAAAGAGGGCGCAGTAAACTCCGCGATTTCCGAATCCCAGCGCAAGGTCTTCAAATTCAGCAGGTTCATTCCCGCACCGTCGCCGAAGTCGATCGGGGCATCCGCTCCGCAGAGAACGGAACAGAGAAATGAACTGACCAGATGAATTCGATCCGTCCGCCGGAAAGCGGCAGGCTCCTCTTTTGCGAACTTGCGGATCTGAGGGCCGGAAAAACGTTCAATCGCCAGACTTCCGGTTTCCTGACGCAAGCGCTCGCCGAAACGCTCATTGAGCTCCCGGCACTCCTGTTCCGTGGAACGATCCATCCAGATCGGAGACTCGGCGCGGGAAAGCCTCGGACGAATCTGCTCCGCCAGAGAACTCTCCAACCGCAGCGCTTCAATCCGTTCCGAAAGATACACCGTTCCGTGCTGCTGTCCGGAACCGGAGATCCCGCGAATTGCGGAAAGCGGAATCCCGGAATCGGCAAGCCTGCGGAACATCAGTTCCAAAGCATCCAGCCACATCAGAGGATCCGCGCGACGGATCAGCGGATCGGCATTCGGCAGGAATCCGTTCGGGGAAGCGTATTGCGGGAGATCTTTTCCGAAATTCACCGAACTTGCCCCCATAATCCGTCCCGATGAGCTCTCAATCACAATGCTTTTGACACTCTGGGTACCGGCATCGATTCCGAGAAACAGGCTCATAAACGCACCTCGAACTTAAAGGCCGCACATCTGACGGATCGAAGCGAGGTCCGATGCCGCATGACTGATGCCTGGTTCGGGAGTCCTAATCCTTGCGGCAAGAGCCAGAGCAATCTCCAGAGCTTCGGCACAGTCGCGGATAAACTGGCGGCGGCACTCCAGCGGATCACCAGGATCCCCTTCCGCCCGGAGCATGTGACAGTCGTACTCCACCACGCCCTTCCAGCCGATGTCATTCAGAGCTTTAAACATGAACACGGTCTCTTTCAGTCCTTCCGGACCGATCAGAGGGGGAAAATCGTTGTCGAACTGCGCTTTGATCTGAGAGCCGAAATGGAGGAATTTGAGCTTGTTCATACTGCAAAGGTAACTGACGGTCATAACCGCGTTCAGCAGACACATGCTTTCATGCTGAAGGAGTTCCGGATTCACGCCCCAGAACTCTTTCTCCCGGAGCTTGCCGTGGATGAAGCCGACCGCATGTCCGCTGGTCGGAAGGAACATCTGTCCGCGCGGCTCGTTGGGCTTCGGTTCGACCGTTGCGCCGATGTAGTTGGTCATTTTCTTTTCATGAATGTAGTCTGTCACATGATTGAGCCCTTCGGCGAGCCAGTCGTAGACGTGAGCCCAGTCGGTCCGGACGGGAACTTCAAAGCCGTCGCGCGCAACCCAGTAGACATAATATTTTGCTCCGAAAAACTGGCCGATGCGCAAAGTGCGTTCCACTTTCAGCTTCGCCAGACGCCGGATCTCCGGATCGGGATTGCAGAGTCCGCCATCGCGGAAAAGCGGATTTCCGTGAAGGGAGCAGATCGAAGCGTTGACCTCCAGTCCGGCATCGTCGAGAACCTTTTTGATGGCACGGAGTTTCCGGCTCGTCTCGCTGGAAGGATCCAGATCGTCTTCCGGAGTATCCGGGTTCCAGGGGACGAGATCGTCGTCGTGATAGCTTGTCGCCTCGATCAGCCCTTCCCGGGCGGCGCCGGCAATGAGTTCCGCCACGGTCAAGGAGTCCAGTTTTTCAAGAACCGGTCCACCGAACGGATCGCTCAGGGGATTGCCCACGCACCAGAAGGGCATGGATCGCTGTGTCACGCAGAATCTGTCGTAATTCATCGCACTTTTCCTTTCTGTTCAGAATTTGAAATCGGGATGATGTTCCGTCATATAGAGAAGCGACTCAAGGACATTTGCAGCCGCCCAGCCGTTGTAGGAGTACCACATTGAAGAGGGACGACCGTCGGAATAGCAAAAATCCGTAAGTCCGTCGCTCGGACAGTACCGCTCGGTCGTGATCCCATACGCTCCATATCCGGTCACCTCCGGATAGAGCTCCAGAGAATTCATGATCCACGCCATGCCGTCCTCCGCCCGCATCCGGTGCAGTTCATTTCCGGTCCGCTCCGCAAGATAGTAGAGCTCTTCCGTGACCAGAACGCCCATCGGATGAATATGCGGATTCGACACGCTCGTCACCGAACCTCCGCAGGAGTTCCACGAAGAGCCTTTCAGCGGCATAATCTCCGGAATCGCACGGAAACCGTAGCGCCAGAGATATTCGTAATGAGCCGCTTCCTCAAGCATCGAGAGGTAGTCGGCACGTCCGGTCGATTCATGAAGAAGCCGGACCAGTTTCATAAATGCGAGATTTCCTTCCTGATCGGGGGCCTTCCAGGTATCCATCGGGGTCCCGCAGACATTCAGATTCCGGACGCTTTCAAAATAATATGCCGCGGCGCGTTCGGCTGACTCAAGATAACGCCTGTCACCGCAGAACGCGAATCCCGCGGCAAGAGCGGCGGCAAGCCAGCAGCCGGCAAATCCGTCAAAATCGGCAACCTCGCGGCGATCGGTCCGGAAGGCATAACCGCAGCACCCGTCTTCCCGCTGAAGCGCAAGCAGGTTTTCCGCGACTTCCAGGGACCGTTCCCGCCAGAGTTCCGGAACCGTTTCTCCGCGTTCACGAAGCTGTTTCATGGTCAGGAAAAGATAGTAGAGAGCATGACCGTTGGTGTATGCGCTGTGGCAGTCGTGAGTGATTTTCAGGAAGTCCCACCAGCCGTTGACGCGGCTGCCATCCCGTTCGCGCACCAGATCAAAAAAGAAACCGCCGGCGGGATTGTAGCCTGCAACGATTTCATCGAACAGATCGCGTCCGCTCTTGCATTTGCTGAAATAGTTTTCCGGCAGATCCAGAAGCTTTTCCGCCTTGATAAAGGGATATGCCAGAATGGAACCGCCGGTCCAGCCGATCTCTATGAGCGGACGCCACGGCTTGAGAACCGACTGCGCCGGAGGATGCGCCTCCTGATTGGTGTAATGCCCGAACTCCTCGGAATAGTTGTACCGGATAAAACAATCGAGAACCGACTGCGCCGCTTCCCGGAAGGTATGTTGGAAATGCGGGAGCTCCCGGAACTTCCGGTAAAGATTCTCCAGAATGCGCTTTACGTTTGAGCGGCCGCCTTCCGGATAAAAAAAGAGTTTTCCGGAGACACGTCCGCCGCACAGAGGATTCGAGGTGGACTTGGAAATTCCATCACTGGAATCACAGCGTTTGTTGACAAAGGTAAAGGGCAGATTCGCATATCCGAACGTGACACCGAAACGGTTCGGAAGTTCCGCAAAAACGCCGTTGCGGATGAGTTGTCCGTCGAGATCCCGCGAATAGGGATCAATGGAGACACCCCCTGCGGCATGATCGGTTGCCAGAATCGAAACCGGATGACTTGCCCGGTCGGCGCGAAACTCCCAAAGCGAAGAGGAATAGGCCGCATCAGGATACTCCGAAGTCAGATTCGGATACTGATCCGGACGCGCATGATGCAGATTGTTGTCTCCGTGAATGCAGCAGGGGATCAGATGCCACGGATTTTCCCCCTCCAGCTCCGCAAGCAGACGGATCCGCGTCGGATATGCACTGCGGAATTCCAGTTCATAGACTGCGCTGTTTTCCGTTTCCCGTTTGCAGGAGGCGGAAAGTTTCACATTCGCATCCTCACAGTGCAAAGATTCTCCCGGAGACAGAAAACCGACCTCTTGCCAGCCGCCGTTCCGAGTCTGATAACAGACATTGACTTTCAGCATTATTCTCTCCATCTTTCCAATAAGATCTTTTTGTCGTCATGAATAATGTTGCGCGATTCCGGAGAAAATCAAACTTGCTATGAAAAATTTCTTAATATTTTTCATGAAAAATATAGAATTTCTGAAAAATGTACATTCTTTCCGATCTGAATTGCTTCGGCATACGGCACATAAAACGCTTCTGATGATGGAAGACTCCCTTGACAAAGAAATCCGGAAGACAGACGGATAGATTTTATGAGTTGAGTTAACTTCCGTCTGTCCGGAATTTTCATGGAAAGAGATGGCGCATTCCGTCAGATTTCCAGTGGAATATTGTTCTGCATCAGCCGGAGCTGGTTCTGGAAGGAGCGGACGCCGTCGATTTTTTTGACAATCGCCTCGATTTTATCGTGGGCATCCTGAGAAAGAACCGCACCGTGGACTGTGACATTACCATCTTCGCATTTGACATCCAGGAAAGGAAATTCCATCTTTTCCGTTACGAGCAGTGTATAGCGGATGAACTGCTGGAGCTCTCTGTCGCGAAGTTTCGCCTCGTCCTGAGCGGAAATATCTTTGAGGGAGATGAATTTCGGAACAATTTCCTCCAGAGAGAAAAGAGAGACCTTTTCCGTATTGATGGTCAGATCATATGCGTTGGCATCCTGCCATTTTTTTCCATAGAAATAATAGCAGAAACCGATTCGTTCGCGGTCGCTTTTCCGGATGCAGTCCATCGCCTGAGGAACGGTGCAATTCAGCTGGCGGGCGACCCGTTCCGCCCGGATCTCCGGCGGGGCGACAAATCGAAGACGGAAGCAATCGACAATATCTCCCAGCAGAAAGTTGGCTCCTCGTCCGACGATCGCCACATTTCCCTGCACCGCCTCCTGGAGGATCACTGTTTGCAGAGTTTCCCAGTAGACATTCGGCCGTCCCAGGAAAGAATCCATCAGTCTGGGTTTCCGTTCGTCAAACCGCTCGATATGTTCGGGGTCCGTCCCCAGTTTCCTGAACCGCTCCTCCAGCGTATCCCGGTGCACTGCCCGCAGGCCAATCGCCTGGCACAATGCCGATTCCTGGGCAGAATCCAGCGCCCCCATTTCACGTGCAATCGTTACAATTCGCATGGTTGCCTCCTTTGTTATCCGATTCATATCCGTTTTCGCTCCGCCGCAGCGGGCGAGTGTTCCTCTGGAGCTATTATAATTCCGAAGAAACGTTTTTCAAATTGTTTTTTAAATTAATCGGCAATCTCTCCGCATTCCCTCCCGTCAAGCGGATCGGCTTTTCTGCGACAGGGAACGTAACGGGAAGGATTCTTTTCATATCGTCTCTTCTTTTCGAAGAGGATAAAAATCAAAATCATTTGCAAATTAAAAAAGTGGCGAATATATTTCAAAAATATTCTGAATTCAATTTCATGTTTTCCAAAAAACGGGAGGTTTTTCATGAGGAAAATCTTTCTTGCTATCCTGATCGGCATTCTCCTCCTGCCGCAGGATTCCGCAGCAGCTGTGATCCGGAAAAAAAAGCCCTATGCCTGGGAACCTGCCGGAAGTGTGAAGGTTCTTTATGAAACGCCTCTCGGGAAAGTGTATCAGTTTCCCGAGAGCGGAGCCTTCCGGAAAGAGATTCGGGACGGGGCATCGTGGCAAATGCAATGGTGGAATCCGATTTCGTATAAGAAAGCGGACGACGGGCTCCATACACTGAATCTGATTCTTTACGATAACCGCAAAGAACGGGAAGAGAGAAAAGAACGTTATATTGTGATTGATTTCTCCATCCGGGCGTTTCCAATTCAGAAGAGCAAGAAGGATATGGAAGGGGTTCGGAACAACGGACTGGCGTCACTGCTTCTGCTGGCTTCCGGAAATTATGGAAGTATTACGGACCTGAACGGGATCCGTTTTGTTTTTCCGCATCTGGAAGGGATCAGCTGTGATCCGCAATCCATGAATTCGCGTCTGGATCCTTTCTGGATTTACAAGGAGGAGAGGAGATATCTTTCCAGTCTGCACCGGGTTCACGGGGTGAACAGACGCCGCTTTCCGATGTATTCCCTCACGCCGTGCAGAGTTATTATGGAACGGGAAAAACTGGAGCTTGTCGCAATCAATTACGCGGAGATCCGGAAGATTGTGCGTCCGGATTCCAAGTTGAACTTTTCAAGACATCCGATTGTGACGCTGGCGCTGGCGACCGCATCCGACGCCGTGCTGGAAATTGCCGATCCGATTGTTCGTTTCATGGAGGAAAAAGAGTTATCACAGCTTTCTCCGCTGACGATGCAGCCTTATCCTTATGAACTTTATAAGAATGATCGTAAAAGCAGACGGCGCTGGGGATCCAATCCCGACTTCGAGTATGCGGAAGCCATGAACAAACTTTACGGGAAAGATCAGGACTGGGAAAAAGGGTTGAAAGAGATGCGTCTGCTGGCGAACAAGGATCATGCTCTTGCGCAGTTTCAGGCGGGATGCGCCTATTATCGAGGAATCGGATGCGAAGCAGATCTGGAGAGAGCGAGTGTCTATTTCAAAGATGCCGCAGAGCTCGAAGTTGCAGGAGCACTCACTATGCAGAAAGCCATAGTCTATCGGAAATTTCTTCTGACGGGGCAGAATGAATGGAATGATTCTGGAGGGAATGCGGTTCGGATTCTGAAAAAAGAAAAAATTGAAGACAGGACGGATTTGTATGCTCCGCCTTATCTTCCGATCAATGTCACGGTCGGGATTTCCGGGAATCCGAAGGTCGAATTTATGGCGGTGCTTGATAAACTGCCGCTAGGACAATTTTTCGAACAGAGGGTCTTACAGATTCTTGATGACCTCTGCCGCAGGAATTTTACCCCCGCAATTTATCTGAGAGCCTCTTACAATGCCAATTTGCAGCAGGAGACTCAACGTTTGTATGAAAAAGGGGCCGCGCTGGGAGATCCGTTCTGTTCGATGGAAAACATTCGGCAGAAAATGCGCTCTCCGGGATTTCAGGCTTCCATGATCTCGATCAACGAGCTCTGGAACGCGCGATCCATTCCTTTTGTTCATGCGCTGCTCTATGGAATCAGAAATCCGCAAAGCAGGTATTTCAGGGTGATCAGGGATGGAGAGATTGCTTCCCTGAAATCGTTGAAACCGGTCTCGCCGGAGGAACATTTTCTTTTCGGGATTGCTTTCATTCATGATTTTCTGTATGAACAGGAAAAAATCGGAGCTTTTCAATTCTTCTCGCCAAAACGATCTCTTTATTTTGCGGACTCCCTGAAAAATCCGATCTCAATCACAATAAAAAGCCGTCTTCAGGAGGCTTTGAAATCTCTCGAAATCGCGGCGGAAAAAGGGATTCCGGAAGCCCAGTATTTCGTTGCGACTCCGTGGCTGATGAAAAATTCTTTCGCATTCAATCAGTTCAAAAGCAGGAAATATCTTGAAGAGGCCGCTAAACAGAATCCATACGCACTGATTCGAATCACGCAGTACTGTCTTGACCAAAGAAAACTGGATAAGGCGCTTGATTTTCTCAAACGGATTTCCGATCAGAAAGCCATGATTGCCCTCGAACTGCGCGCTCAGTACCTTCAGTTGAAACAGCCGGATTCGCCGGAAGCCATTGCCGCATGGAACAATGCGGGCGCCGCCGGATCTCTGGAAGCAATGCGTTTCCTGGGGAATTATGAATATAAAAAGAAGAATTTTAAGAAAGCGGCGGCATACCGTCAAGTCTTTCTGAAAACCGATGCTCAACAGAGAAACAGGGATCTCAATGAAATTGCATGGGGTGACTTCTTCACTTGCTATGACTGGTCCGAGTCCAGCGGAGGAGCCCGTTTCGAAATCTACTCCGGTATAAGCAGCGAGGAAGCTCAGCGTCTTAGCAAGCTGATTCCATGATTTGCAAATAAGAGTTTTCCGGCATAGATGTATTTTTATGCTTTGCGGATTCTTTTTTTGCCTCCGGCGGCCAGCTTTTTCAGCTGGACCGAAGCAGGTCACAGACCTGCACCATTAATTATGGACAGGAGGAAGTGTTCAGGAGCAGAATTGCACAATCATTTGCCCCGATTTGGAGTCGGTCATTGACAAACGTTCCGCGCCAGACTCGTTCCAGAGAACCAGTCAGAGAGAGGCGACACTCCGTCGGTTCCGGATCATAATTAATCAGGAGTGCAAGTGTATGTTCCGCATCCAGAGGATGTTCCGTCACCCCGATCTCCGGTTCCGGACAGAATACATAGTGTCGAACTCCGGCGATTTCCGCTCCTTTGCGATAGAGCAGGTAGTAAGGATTCAGATTGTTTCCGTAAAAACAGCCTGATGATTCTGTAACAGCCACCAGTTCGAGCGGAAGATTGATAAGAATCAGATGACCTTTACCGTAGACGGCAGAAGTCATCATCGGGTTCCCGTTGGAATCCTCAGCCAGCACATCGGCATTTTCCGGAATCAGCAGGGAACGGTAGTCGAGAGAAGCGGTCATCTCCTGAGCGGGAGAGTCCTTCAAATGGAAGCGGACCCGATTCGGTTCTTTCCAACGGGCATCCATCTGAACTCCGAAGACTTCCCGGAACGGTGACAGCATTCCGCTGCCGTGAAGCGAAACCATCACAGTTGCCCCGTTTTTCACCTTTTCCAGCAGATTCAGCCAGGCGTGACGACTCTGCCACATCAGGTCCGATACCGATGGGAGGAGATAGAAGTTTGCTTCCGGGATCTCCTCTTCTGCCCCCGAAAATTGCAGTTCGAATCCAGCCTGTTTTGCCAGCAGATATGCTCCGAATGCTTCCGGAAAGCTCTTCCGGTTCCGGGAAACAAGGCAGACCGCATCAATTTTCCGTTCCGGGAGCGAATACGGGAATTCTTTCAGGAATGAGGAGAACTCTTTCATGACACGGGCCGTCTCTTTGGATTCCCTTGTTTCATGGAACAGACCGAGTTCCCGTTCGACAGCGGTCCAGTCATACGGAGCAAACGGCAGATGCATCTGATCAAACGCACACCACCAGAGGAATCCGTGCAGATGATTAGCCCAGCAGGAAAACAGGGAACAGCGAAGACTTGCCGCGGCCCGTTCGATCGAACAGATCATCGGTCCCAGCGATCCCGCTTCCTCCGGGAAGCAGGGCTTGCCCGCGATTCCCTGATACAGAAGGGATTCTCCCGAAGAATGCAGCTCATTGCGGAGTGTATTGAACGGTTCCCGATTGCATTCCGGCGTGAAAAGCGGATAGGGATGTGTGGTCAGAACATCCAGGAGTTCACCCTGGTCATAGAGGTTCCAGCAGTCCCGGCTGTTCGTACTGATGCTGTGCATTCCGGAGACGACCGGATGGGAGGTATCTTCCAGACGAATGGCGGAAGAAATCGCATTCAGCCATTCCCAAGCCTCATTCGAATCGGCGACTCCGCCCATGCAGTTGCATTCGTTGCCGAGATCCCATGCTCCGATCGCGGGATGTTCCCGGAATTCCCGGACAAAACGCCGAACAAAACGGATCTCCCATTTAACAGCTTCCGGATCGGTGAGCACGTTTCGCTCCTCGAATGCGGGTGGGACAAACAGACGACCGCTCATCCATCCGGTCAGGAGTCCGACAATCAGTTTCAACCCGCACGCTTCCGCTGTATCGCAAAGGAAGCGGAAGCGCTCCATCATGACGGGATCCACTCCCCCTCTGCGTTCCTCCTCTGCCGAAAAGAGCAGATCATTTCCGAATCCCTGCCGGGATCCGCCTCCGCCGTACAGACGTTTCAGTGGCTGGAAATCGGGCCACAGGGGAAAAACGCGCAGAACCGTCATTCCGTGACCGCTCAACGTTTCCAGATCTTTCCGAACGTTTTCCGCATCCCAGTTCCGCCACATATACATTCCGGCATGTGAGGCCCAGTAATTGCATCCGATAAAAAATTCATTGGACTGAAAAAGATTCATCGCAAGGCTTCCCTTCCTGTTTTGAAAATGTTTCTTTTCCATAGTATATTGCATCCATTGAAGGGAAGCAAGAGATTTTCATGAAACAAAATGAAACAGAATTGAATGTAACGGAGTCTTCCACGAGACGAAAGTGGAGAAAAAAAGCTACGGTCCGTGAAATTGCCCGGATTGTCGGCTGTGCCCACTGCACCGTCTCCCGGGCACTTGCCGACGAAAGCTGTGTTGCCAATGAAATGCGCGCCCGGATTCTGAAAACGGCACGGGAGCTCGGCTATACCAGACGGAACGGGAAAGCTCTGGCGATTCTGGTTCCCTCCTTTCAGGAAGGCGTCTGCTATTACAACACGCGGATGATCTGCGCGCTTTCCAGAGTTCTTGACCGCGAAGGTTTTTCGTTTGAGCTGATTCCGGAGAACCATATCCGCTCGATGAATGAAAAACATATGGATGGAGCGTTTTCGCTCTGTTATTCGGGGGGAATTGCCAGAAAGTGGTCCGAACTGAATGCGATTCCGCTGGTCTGCATCAACGATTTTGCGTATCATACGGACCGGATCTATTCGGTCTGTTCCGATGATCGCCATGCCATGCGGGAAATCTCGCGTTACCTGGTGGAACGCGGACATGAAAAAGTCGGCTACTGCGACAACCTCGCGGCAAAGAATCTGAATCACACCCGTCGCCGGAAGTGTTTTCTGGAATTTGCAGAAGAGTACTCGCTGACGGCGTTTTCCGCTCAGACGAAAAAAGAGATTGCCGGACTTCTCGAAAAAGGAATTTCCGCTTTGATCTGTCCGTTTGAAATGACGGATCTGAAACTCTATGCGTTTCTGAACCAAACCAGGCGGATTCCCGAAGAACTGGAACTTCTCTGCTGGCATGTGCCGGGAATCACGGAGAATCTGCATATGAACGGACTCTCGGTGGAACAGGATTTCGACCGTCTCGCAGAAGAAAGCGTCATTCTTTTAAAGCAGCTGATGGAAGGCAGACACAATCTCCGCGATGTTTCCGTTCCCTACCGGATTGCACGGCGCAGTCCGGCTGGAAACGGATGAGACATTCTCTCTCGCCCCCCTCCGCATCGCAGAAGATTGGGAATGGATTTATTTCTTTTTCTTTGCGGATTTCTTTTTTTCGGTATTCTGATAGTAGAGTTCCCGGATTTTAGCGACATCAATCGTCGGTTCCGGCAGTTTCGGATTCATCCGTTCCATGGTTTCGACAAGGATTTCGGAGACTGCCAGATTGCGGAAACTTTTGTGGTCGGCCGGAATGACGAACCAGGGCGCGTGTTTGGAAGTACAGCGGTTGATGGCTGCATTGAAAGCATTCATATAATCGTCCCAGAACTCACGTTCCGTGTAATCGCTTTCGGAAATTTTCCAGTGTTTTTCCTTGTCTTCCAGACGTTCGCCGAAGCGCTTCAGCTGCTCCTCTTTGCTGATATGAAGGAAAAATTTCACGATGGTGGTGCGATTGGAATGGAGAATTTCTTCAAAGCTGTTGATAAAATCGTAACGTTTTTCGAGCTGTTTTCCGTGGACGAATCCATGAACCTTTTCCACGAGCACACTTTCATAATGGGAACGGTTGAAGATCACGATTTCTCCGTTTCTGGGCGCCGCGGCATGAATCCGCCAGAGGAAATCGTGCGACGCCTCCAGCGGAGTCGGAACCTTGAACGACTGGGAACGGCATCCCTGCGGATTCATCGTCCAGAGAACATGATTGATCGTCCCGTCTTTTCCTCCAGCATCCATGGCCTGAAGAACGATCAGGAGCGACTGACGGTTTTCCGCATAGATCCGGTACTGGAGTTCCAGCATTCGTTGTGCATTTTCGGCAAGACGAGCCTCCAGTTTATCCCGGTCATCCCATCCGAACGTTTCGCCGGTGTCGATGTCCCGGACATCAATTTTCCGTCCCGGCTTTACACGCAGTTTTTCATAAAAATTCATAGAATCATCACCCTCCCTGTTATCCTTGAAATCAGGATATCACGCGGGAACAGAAAAAACAAATGAAAAATAGGATTTTTCTGTAAAAATTTCAAAATATGTGATCAACTCCGAATCACTTTCATGGAGTTGTTTTTTCTTTTTTTGATGGAATGAATTCTCCGCAGAAAATTGTTTTTTTTTGGAAAGTTGTTCAAAAAAAAGATTGATTTTAAATCTTGTTTATGCTATTAGTAGGATCAGATAGAAACTTGGGAACGTGAAAATCTGAATACGGCAAAAATGGCCTGATTTCAGAGCGCTGTCTTATTGTCTTTCTTCCGAGGGGCCAGACAAATGCTTTGAAACCGGAGCAGAGATGCTGTTTTTCCGATTTTGCAATGGTCTCACTTACAAGGAGAGGAAGGAGCAAACTCGTGTTACTGCGTGCATTGGTTTTACTTTGTCTGAGTCTGGCGTGTTTTGCGGAGGCGCCGAAAAAAACACTGGTCAAAGTGGATTCGTTTTTCCAGCCGAACAATATGGAAAACATCTACACGAAACAGCTGGTTCAGTTCATGCAGAAGAATCCGCAGATTCTGCTGGAACAGTGGGGCGGCATTTCGCTGCCTGGCGGAAAATCATCTCTGATGATGGCAATCGCCGGAAAGACGGCGCCGGATGTGGGACTTAGCTGGTTTCATATCATCCGGAATGAAATTTCTCAGGATTTTCTCTATCCGCTGAACGAATGGATCGGGGAGGATACCAACGGCAACGGGGAAATTGACGATTCCGAAGCAAAATGGCCGGGCTGGAAAAAGATACCTCCGCTTCTCCGCAAGGTTGCCACAGTGGATGGAAAAGTTTATGGACTGCCGCTGCCGGTCAAGGACATGGTGGCGATCATCTACCGTGTGGACCTCGTCTCCGCCGCGGGACTCGACCCGAACAATCCGCCGAAAACCTGGGATGAACTTCTCTACTGGTGTTATAAGCTGACCGATACGAACCGCATTATTCCCGGAGCCATCACACAGCAGGGACAGAAAGGAATCTGTCTTCCAGCCTCGGGCTATCTTTTCCTTCCCTGGATCCAATCCGCCGGAGGCGATCCCATCATTCAGATCCGCAAGAGCCCGAAAAACGGAAAAGAGTACACATTTCCTCTGTATGAGACTAAATTCATCACGCCGGAAGGGGAAAATCTTTCGAAACAGCCCTCCCAGTGGCGGGCCAACTTTGACTCTCCGGAAGCGATCGAAGCCATCAGTTTTCTCTATCAGCTCCGCTGGGGCAAATGGCTGAACATCGACGGCGAACCGATCACGCTCAAGGATGCAATCAAAAAAGGCATTGAATATTCAGAGGAAGACATCATCACCGGTGTTGCCAGAACCGATTCCGGCGGACAGCGTGGAGAAGGCATGTGGGAACTTCTCGGCCGCGGTGAAGTTGCCATGGTCATCAGCATGGTGACCGATCTTTCCTCCGCCGGAACCAATGCAAATATCGATCCATCGCTTCTGAGCTGGTTTCCCTATCCGGCGGCTCCGGGACCGAAAGGACAGAGAGTGATTCAGACGCAGAATCATTACGCGGTCATGTACATCGGAACGGCAGACCGTTCCAAAGCGGAACGCGACGCCATCTGGAAAACCATGACCGCCATCTGCGATGAAAAAGTCATTGATACCAAAATTGAATCGCAGGTTCTCTCCGGCATGAGCAAATTTGTCTCTCCGGAAAACCTCAAGCGCCTCGGCTATGAGGAATACATCCGCGACATTCCACTTGCCATCCGGCAGAACTTCACCGACATCGAAAAAGGCAACATCAAAGCCTATACCGAACCCTGGACCGGCTTCTGGTTCCTGATCGATATGGCAATGAACAGCAAATGTCTCGGCATCATGCTCGGAAGCAAGGGCGAGGATTTCCATTACAAGGATGCCATTATTGAAGTGAACCGGCAGGCGAATTCCGGTCTGATGTTCGCTCTTCCGGAATCGAAACTGGCGAAATGGCGTCCGCTGGCCTTCATCATTCTGGCGGCCCTTCTGCTTGCGGTTGCCTATCTTGGTTACCGGATCGTCAAATCCTTCATGGGCAAGCGGAAAGCGGGAGCCAGATCGGTCTACAACGGCTATCTGCCATTCCTGCTGATTCTGCCGGCGATCCTGATTATTGTTCTCTGGCGCTACTATCCGCTGGGGCGCGGACTGGTTATGGCGTTTCAGGATTACAAGGTGACGGGTAATTCCATCTTTGTAGGACTGGACAACTTCATCAATCTGGCGCTCGACAAGAGTTTCTGGATGAGCATGTGGAGAACGGTCTACTTTGTGATTCTGAATATGCTGTTTGCGTTCACGGCGCCGATTATTCTGGCAATCATGCTGACAGAGATCCGGCATTTCAAGATTCTGTTCCGGACCCTGTTCTTTCTGCCGCAGATGACCAGCGGACTGGTTATCGCCCTCATGTGGAAGCTGATGTACAATCCGACGCCGGCGGGATTTTTCAACCAGTTGATTGCCTATCTGAACTATCTGCCGTTTGTGGATATCAAGCCGCAGGCGTGGCTTCAGGATCCGTCGCTGGCGATGATCTGCTGTATTATTCCGACCGTCTGGGCGGGGATGGGAATGTCGAGTCTGATCTATCTGGCGGCGCTCCACTCGCTGCCGAAAGAGCTCTACGAAGCGGCGGAAGTCGATGGAGCCGGATTCCGCAGCAAACTCTGGAACATCACGATTCCGACTCTGCTGCCGCTGATTATCATCAATTTTGTCGGCACCTTCATCGCCACCTTCCAGGGAATGGGCAACATCTTCCTGATGACGTTCGGCGGACCGGGCGAGGCAACCACAGTGATCGGGCTCAAAATCTGGATTGAAGCGTATGCGAATCTGCGTTTCAGCATGGCAACCGCCATGGCATGCGTACTTGGGTCGCTGCTGATCGGACTGACCTATGTCCAGATCCAGTTCCTCAGCAAAGTCGAATATAAACGCGCAGCGGATTGAGAAAGAAGAAGAGGTATTCAGATATGAGTTTGATTTCAGAAGTCGGAAGGGGTTCCTTCAAAAACAGATTTATTATGATTTCGATTTACGTCGGACTGATCCTCATGGGCATCACGATGGTGGTTCCCTTTATGATCACGCTGACGGGAAGCACATCGAATGCGTTTGATTACGAGCGGTTCAGTCCGCTGCCGAAATATCTGTGGTCCACGCCGGACCGCTTTGTCAAATGTCTGGTTCCCTACTTCAACGGGACCCGCGGATGGCAGAGACAGATGTCGGCTTATGCTCCGGAAAAACCCTCCTACTGGAGCTCCTGGTCGCTGATCGGCCGGGATACCGAGGGCGTTGAACGCTTTGCCGCTGCCTACATCGACAAAGGCAACCGGAAAATCGCAGCAGACTACGCGGAATTCATGGACACCTATCCGCTTTCCGACTGTTTCGCCGCAGCAACCCAGATCGACACCATCACATTTCTGATGGAAAAATTCTCCACGGAATATCTGGCACGTCATCCCGGCGAAAAGCTCTCCGGCAAACAGCTCCGGCTCAAGGCGCTGGAACTTCTCGGAAACGAATGGGGACTTCCCTTCAACAGCTTTTACAGCATCAACTTCAGCACGGAAGTCGGATATCCGATGGATTTCCAGAGCTGGTTTCCCCCCAACAGCAATCCGAAATACCGCACATACAATGACTTCAAAGCGGCAGTCTCCGCCCATATCTTCACACCGGGAATCAAGGGAAAATGGTTCCGTTATCTGAAGGAGAAAAATTTCAGCGGAGAGAAAGTGTTCCCGGTCATGCCCTCGGCTCCGGCGGAAGTGCGAAAACTCTGGCTTGAGTTCAAAAAGGAATATGCACCGGCATCGCCCACGATTCCTTATGCTCTTCGGGCGGCATGGTATGCATATCTGAACTCGGAAGAGGTCTCCCTGCTCAACGACGGGAAAAAGTTCAGCATCGAACTCTACAACGAACTGGCGGGAACAAAATACAAACGTCTGGAAGAGACCCCCTTCCCTGTTCCGGCTTCCTTCGGCGAAGGCATTCAGAGATTCTGGAAGAAATATCTGCAGGAACGCTATCCGCTCCGCCTGATCTCCATTCAGCCGACTCCGGAGCTGAACCGGCAGTTCCAGGAGTTTGTGAAAGGGACTCTCCGGCAGATTAAAATTGCAAACGGACTGCTCGGAACCTCTTACAAGGACTGGAGCGAACTGGTCCTGACGGAAAAACCGATTCAGGGAACTACCTCGGCGGAAAACAACCGTCGCGATCTGTGGAAGAATTTTGTCAAGACTCTTCCGGTTGAAATGAAACAGTTCTCCTCCTCGGAAATTGAATTTCAGAAATATCTCCTGAAGAAATACGGCTCTCTGGAGAAGGTCAACCAGGAATACGGCTGGAACCTGAAATATATCGAAGAGGCATTTCCGCAGTTCATGCCGGCGTATGCGGTTACCTTTGCACAAAATGAAACGAGTCTGACCTTCGGGCCGGTGCTCGACAACTACAAGATCATTTTCGACTTCATGATTTTCAACGGCAACGCCATTCTCGTCACAGTCATGCTGATTGCACTGACGATTGCGTTCACGCTGACGGTCAATCCGCTTGCGGCGTATGCCCTCAGCCGCTTCAATCTGCGCGGACACAACCAGATTCTGATCTTCATGCTGGCGACGATGGCATTCCCTGCAATGGTCAGTGCGATTCCGGCCTATCTGCTGATGCGCGATCTGGGATTGCTGAACACATTCTGGGCGCTTGTGCTGCCCGGCGCGGCAAACGGAATGGCGATCTTTATTCTGAAAGGATTCTTCGACTCCCTGCCGATGGAGCTCTTTGAAGCGGCGACAATCGACGGAGCTTCCGAAATGCAGATTTTCCGCATCATCGCCATGCCGATGGTGAAGCCGATTCTCGCCATCAACTGTCTGAATGCGTTTATCGCGGCGTACAACGGATGGGAATGGGCGCTGATTATCTGTCAGGATAAATCCATGTGGACGATTGCCGTATGGATGTATCAGGCGGCTCAGTGGTGGAGCGCTTCGCCGTGGATCGTCAGTGCGGGATTCATCGTGGTCTCGATCCCGACCATGATTATTTTCATCTCCTGCCAGAAGATCATTCTCCGCGGCATCATCATTCCGAGCATGAAATAAAAGCGCTCCGCAGCCGCAAGCCGAACGTTCCTCCGCAATCGGAGGAACACGGCTCATTTGTTTTCCTGCTTTTCAAAAACGTATCTTTTACAGGAAAAAGAGAAATATATCTGAACAAAAAACAAATTTGACTTGTCTGAAACAAGCGTTACATTACCGTCTCCGCCATTGGAGAGAAATAAAACAACAGGAGGTTGCAGAATATGTTTTTCGGAATTGATCCCCTTTATCTTCTTTTTGCGCTGCCCGGGCTGCTGATTGCCGGATGGGCATCCATGATGACACATTCCACATTTCAGAAATATTCCGAAGTGCCGGCGAGTTCCGGAGCGACCGGGGCGGAAGCGGCATCCATGCTGCTGCGCAGCGCAGGAATCCGCGATGTGAAAATTGAAGAAATCGACGGGTTCCTCTCCGATCATTATGATCCCACAGCAAAAACGCTACGTCTCTCTACCAGTGTCTACGAAGGGCACAGTCTCTCTTCGATCGGGGTTGCGTGCCACGAAGCTGGACACGCCATTCAGCATGCGGCAGCATATGCGCCGATGTATCTGCGCAGCGCCATGGTGCCGGTGACGCAGTTGTCATCGACTTTTTCCTATTTTATCATTATTGCCGGTTTTCTGCTGCAATCGCAGAAGCTGGTGCTGGTTGGAGCAATCCTTTTCAGCGCAGCGGTACTGTTTGCGCTGGTGACTCTGCCGGTCGAATGGGATGCTTCCGCGAGAGCAAAGAAGCTGATGGTCAAATGCGGAATTGTCACGCAGGCGGAACAGAAGCAGGCCGGTGAGGTGCTGAACGCGGCTTTCCTGACATATGTTGCAGCAGCGGTCAGTGCTCTTCTGACTCTGTTGTATTACCTGATCCGGTCAGGAATTTTCGGCAACCGCTCCGACGAATAAATCCAAGCATCTTCATCGCCATAAAACACAGATCCGGTTCCGAAGCTATCTAAGCAGCGGAACCGGATTTTTCATCTCAGCATCTTTCACCGTCTCACAGGTCAGAAAGCGAAACGGACACAATTCAAAATGCCGACGCAGAAGACTTTTAATGCCAGAATCAAGGCAAATACGGTGATAATCAGAAACAGCGCCTTCCGGTTTTCTCCGGACAACCTTGCACTGATCCGGTCAAACAGGAAGATCGAAATCAGAAGAAAACCGAAATAGCTGAACAGATATGTCCGTTCTCCGGAGGTATAGACAACCGGAGTCATTCCAGTTGCCATCCGGACAGACAGAGCAATCAGAACGCCGCCGGCCAGAAGACATCCATTTCCAAAGCGTCTCTGTGTCAGGAACATCGACACCAGCAGCGCCGCAAGGGAAAAGCTCTGCATTCCTGCCAGCATCAGGAACGATCCCGAATGCCGCAGATCCGCGATCTGCGCAATCAAATGCTCATCCAGCAGATCGACCGGCATATTCATCGACAGCAGCACCACCATCAACGGCAGACATGCGATCATCCGCGGAACCGCCCCCTTCCGTTCCATCCAGACCGCAACGGCAGTCAGGATCAGCAGAAAGATCCAGAGCATGTTGCAATGATTCAGATAAAACAAAGAAGAGTAGACCCCCAGCATCCCCTTCTGAATCAGATTCAGATCCAGAATGCCGCGCACTCCGCGGGAGACCTCGACCGCAGAACGGAGCGCATTTCCAGGACAAAGGAAAATATAACACAGCGATCCGATCCCGATCAGCAGATTTGCAGGAATCCAGAATGGAATCTTCTCTCTGCGGAAAAGACAGTACACCAGAAATCCTCCGGACAGCAGCACCACCGCAAGACAAACCTGTTCCATATTGCAAAGGAAACAGGCACACAGCAGACTGAGACATCCAATCCACAGAGGAGTTCTCCGTCCGACGATCCGATCCTGAATACAGAAGAGAAGCGGAAACAGCAGCAGCAACGGCACCGCATAAAACATCATGGTCGATTGCCATCCGGCAGTCGTCAAAACATTAAATGGAAACAAAAGAAACAGGACTCCTGCCGGCAGCAGCCCTTCCGCCGGATTTTTCCCTCGCATCAGACGGGATAGCAGAACAACAAGACTCAGAAGCACCACCATTATTCCGCAGAAAAAATAGAGTGGAGACATGGCAGCCAGCTGAGAAAACAACCCATCCAGCAGCAGTCGTGCGCCCCAGGTCTCCCAACGCATCCGGATCACCTCCGGCAATTCGGAAAATCCATAAGCGCCAAGACACTGAAATTTCCAGTCATCCCCGGGATTCTGATAGTACATCAGCAGATTCGTAAAAAAGAAATAGGCGAACAGAAACGCAAATGTCAGAAACAAGCTCCGCCGCTCGCGGTAAAGACGCTCCAGCCAGTGATAACGACTCTCCAGATAAATATGCCCGATCCCGCCCCCGATCAGAAGCAGCAGAAGAAAACAAATCGGAACAGAAATAAACAGGGAACCGCCGGAACAGGAAAGATCCATCGTGTTCCGGAAGGTCCGACGAATAACACCGAAACGGATCACCTCCGCTGAACGGATGGATGACTCCGCTCTCTGCGGAAAAGGCTTCAAAATCAGACGGTCCGGAAAAAGACGCTTGATCGCCAGCCGCTGTTCCTGAGGAAGATCCAACGGCGTATAGAACTCAAAGGATGTACGTTTGGCGCGTCCGTCCTTCCAGATACTCTCCACTTCCAGATGCTTCAATGCGTTGGAATCCGTCTTCAGGATCAGTTCCGTCGGCAGGAAAAAAGCGCAGTACAGTACCACCATGGCACAGATCCACACGAGAATCGGAAAAAGAATAAACTTGTTGCGCATCAGCCAGATACTCCGTTCAGTTTGTTTGACAATATGACGAGACAGGACATTTTTCAAGGGAAAGAAACAGAAAAAAGAGGAAAGTCACTTTCCCTCCCCTCCGTCTTCATTCTCAAGGTCCGAGAAACTTCTCAAAAAATTCCGCTGCAAGAGGCGCGCAGGTTTTTCCTCCCGCCTCACCGCGTTCCACCAGGATGGCGATTGCATACGTTTTCCCGTTTTTCGTACCGAACCCGATAAACCAGGTATTTTTATACCGGTTGTCTCCGGAACCGACTTCCGCCGTTCCCGTTTTTCCATAAAGATCAATGACATTGTTGCGGGCACGCTTTGATCCGCCGATATCGGAATTGACCGATAAATACATTCCCCGTCTCATCATTTCCAGAGTCCGGGGAGACGCCGCCAGATGTCCTTTTGCTACGGCTGGTTCGGTATAAATCACCATACCGTTCGGATTCAGAATGTTTTTCAGGATATTCGGTTTCCAGAGGGTGCCGCCGTTGGCGATCGCCGCTGTATAGACAGCCGCCTGAAGAGGAGATACCAGAACATCGCCCTGCCCGATGGAAATCAGAGCCGTGTCAAATGCGGTCCAGACGCGCTTATGCCTGCGGTCCGGAAGTCTGCCGGCAGTCTCGGAAAGCACAAATCCGGTCTTGGAGCCGATCCCCGCGCTTCGAAAGGAGGCGGCAAGACGGTCCAGTCCGAGTTTCAACCCGGATTCAATAAAATAATCGTTGCAGGAGACGGCCAGTGCATCATAAAGAGTCACTTCTCCGTGTCCGTCGGCTTTGATCCAGCAGCGGATCCGGTTTGCGCCAATCGGCGTATAGCCGTCGCAGTAAACAGTACTTTCCGGCGAGATCCCGTTCTCCAGAACCGACATTGCCACAAGCGGTTTTATAATGGATCCCGGCGAAAATGCCCCCTGATAAGCCTTGTTGAACAGCGGTTTTCCCGGCGCATCGCGCAATGCCTTGTATTCCGCATTCGAGATCCGCGGCACAAACAGCGAAGGCTCGTAGGATGGCGAGGATGCCATGGCCAACACCTCTCCATTGGAAGCATCCAGAAGAACCAGCGCACCGGAAACATTGGCAATGACCCGTTCCGCCGCCGCCTGCGCCTTGTAGTTCAGAGTTAGAACAATATCCTTGCCGTTCTCCGCCGGGACTTCCGCCATGGTTTCCCGGACAAAGCCGCGCGTATCGACGATCACCAGTTTCCGTCCGGGAAATCCGCGCAGAAGCGGACGCTTCTCTTTCGGGATCTCCGGCTTTTCCGAATCCTGCTCCAGAGCAATCTGATTTTTGACCGGAAGAATCCAGGAATCGTATGCCTTTTCCAGTCCGGCACGACCGATCAGATCCGGAATATAATACTTGTACCCGGAACGGTCCACCGCAGAGCTGGGATCCTCAAAGCCGACATATCCGATCAACTGTCCCGCCGTCTTTCCTTTCGGATACGTCCGCAGAGGATTCGTCACAATATCCATTCCCGGAATCATCGGCGAAATCTCATACGCCTTTGCCAGTTCAAAAAAGTTCAGCTCCTTGAACACCGTAATCGGCAGTCCCGGAAAGAGATTCATGTGAGTGATAATCGATTTTTCGGTCAGTTCCGGCGCTCTGCCGATGCACGCCGCCAGCCGGTTCGCTTCCGCTAGGACATAATCCACAGTACGGCTGCGCTTGCCGGGCCGTCTCATTTCAGAAATATGAAACACCACTTCATACGAAGCGGCATTTCCCGCCAGCATAACGCCGTCCGAAGTAAAAATTCTTCCGCGAACCGCAGGGACCCGGATCTTGCGGACATACTGCTCCGACACCTTCTCCAGAATCTCATCCCCGCTCTGCACCTGAATCGACCACAGCTGAATCAGGATCACGGCATAAAGAAAAAATACAATGAATGCCATGATGACTATTCTGATTTTCGATATAAGCGTCGAATCCATGCGCAAAAATCCCAAAGGTTAGAACGATAACCTATATGAAAATCAGAGGAAATCAAATGGATTTCCGGAAAAATTTCTCTTGCCGGACAAAATCTCCGGAAGAAGATCGGGGAATCTTATTCCATCAGGCCCCACGCCTTCAGATCTCGTCCGAGTTCGGCGGCGTTGAAAACCTGTCCCGGACGCCATTGCCCGTTGTATTCCATCGTCGGCACGACCCAGTCGTCGCCGCCGTTGACTTCCACAATTTTGCGGACCACATCCTCCGGCTGCGCTTCAATATCCAGCGCTTCAAACGGAATGCCGTGGGATTTCAGATACTCCATTGCTTTGTGACAGTGCGGACAGAGATTCCAGTAATAGACTTTCAGCATTTTCATATCCCCTTTCTGTTTACGGAGTGGGGAAACAATACCGTCATATTCCTCAAAAGTCAAGCGGAAACAGGAAATCAATCCTTTTCCGTCACCGAGACAACCGTTTCCCGGTACAATTTCCGGAGCTCTTCCGCATCCTCGCCGCCGATCTGTTTCCGCTCCAGAAGAAGATCAAATATTTCCGAAGCCGTCATAACTGCGACATTCCGTTCCGTCGAATTCGCAGGCACTCCCGGCTCCACCGCCTCGGAACGGATCACCAGGGGATAATTCCTCATACGCCCTTTGAATACACTCTCAATCCGGTTCATCAGCTCTGCGCCGGAAAGATCCGTCACAGTAACCCCGCAGCAGATTTCGCGCTCCGATGCGGCGACCTCTTCCAGTTCCGGCTCGATCTTCTCCCAGCACCCATGCAGATTCCGGATTGCCGTGAACTGAGGTATCCGGATTTCCGAAATCTGCAGCCGGCGCCCGGTAAACTCCAGCTCATAAAGCATCCGCTCCTCCGAATCGGAAAAACTCATTTTCAAAGGAGATCCGCTGTACCGGATCCGATCAGATCCGGCGCACTGGGCCTGATGGAGATGCCCCAGTGCATAATAATCGGGCTCCGGAGGCAGAAGAGAGGGATCTACGGAAGCGATTCCTCCGACATATTCCCGGACGCCGTCATTCTCTCCGAGATGTCCGCCGGCAAGGAAGAAATGTCCTGTCAGAATCACGGGGACCTCCTGCCCTGCGCGCAATTTTTCCGCAGCATCCGCCACAGCCCGGTAATGACGCCGGAAACCCTCCCGCCGTTTTGCCTCGCGCTCCGCCCAGTCCTCACCGAAAGTCATGGTCGCCAGATCGGCATCCCGCAGGTACGGAACCGCTCCGACGATCAGACTCAGACGCCCCTCCGCATCATACACCGGAACCACCTCGTCCGCCGGATCCTCCGACGCACTGCCGAAAATGTGAATTCCAAACGCCGAACGCAGCAGTTCCCTCGGAGCATTCAGAAACGAAGGCGAATCATGATTGCCCCCCGTAATGATAATCTCCCGGCAGGTGGTCGCCTGCATATTTTTCAGAAAATCATAATAAAGCCGCACCGCGGTATTGCCCGGAGCCGAAGTGTCAAACACATCCCCCGATACAATCAGGACATCGACAGCCCGTTCCGCCGCCAGCTTCACCAGCCAATCCAGAAACGCGGCAAAATCCGCATCCCGCCGGCGATTGTGAAACTGATGTCCGATGTGCCAGTCGGAGGTATGCAGAACCTTCATTGCGGCTTCTCCGCCTCCTCAAGATTCTCAAACCAGACCGAAGCGGATGCGTCGGAAGGCATGCGCCAGTCGCCGCGCGGAGAAAGACTGATGGTTCCCACCTTCGGTCCGTCCGGCATACAGCTCCGCTTGAACTGCTGACCGAAAAATCTGCGCAGAAATGTTTTCAGGAACTGTTTCAGCTTTTCCGCCGGATACTCTCCGGCAAATGCGGATTCCGCCAGGAACAGCAGCTTTTCCGGAGCGGCTCCATATTTGAGGAAATGATACAGGAAAAAGTCGTGGATTTCATAGGGACCGATAATATCTTCGGTTTTCTGACGGATCGTGCCGTCTTTGTCCGCGGGCAGAAGCTCAGGACTGACGGGAGTGTCGATAATATCCTGCAGAATTGCCCGGATCTTTTCGCCGGAATTGTCTCCGACCCATCCGATCACATAACGGATCAGAGTCTTCGGTACCGAACAGTTGACACTGTACATGGAAATATGATCCCCGTTGTAGGTGCACCACCCCATCGCCGACTCCGAGAGATCGCCCGTGCCGACGGCAAGTCCGTTTTCCTTGTTCGCCAGATCCAGCAGAATCTGCGTGCGTTCCCGCGCCTGGGAATTCTCATACACCACGTTATGGTTTTCCGGATCGTGTCCGATCGAACGGAAGTGCTCCATGCAGGCATCTTTGATGCTGATTTCCATGAGAGTGGTCCCCAGCTCCCGGCAGAGTCCCACGGCATTGTTGTAGGTGCGGTCTGTGGTTCCGAATCCCGGCATGGTCACGGTAATGACATCCTCCGGCGGTCGGTTCAGCAGTTTGAGAGTGTGCACGCAGACCAGAAGCGCAAGAGTGGAATCCAGTCCGCCGGAAATTCCGAGAACCAGTTTTCTTGCGGAGGTATGTTCGATCCGTTTTGCCAGTCCGGCGGACTGAATGGAGAAAATTTCCCGGCAGCGGAGATCCCGCAACGCACTGTCGGATGGAACAAAGGGACGCGGTTCGATTCTGCGGTTCAACGTTCTGACATCCGGCACTGCATGCGCCCGGATCAAGCGGAAGTCCCGCACGGGCGCCATCTCCACTCCGGCGCTGAACGGACTGTCCGAAAGACGCGCCGCGCTAATTCTGCGCAGGTCAACATCCGCCGTATGGATCACTCCACTCCGGAGAAAACGATCGGAATCCAGAAGCACGGTTCCGTTTTCTGCGATAATGGAATGGCCGCCGCAGACCGTATCGGTCGTGGATTCATGCACGCCGGAAGAGACATACGCATACGCCGCCACGCAGCGGGCGCTCTGAGTCCGGACCAGCTCCTTCCGATACTCCGCTTTCCCGACGAGCTCATTGCTCGCCGAAGGATTCAGCAGCAGAGTCGCACCGTTCAACGCCAGCGAGGAACTCGGCGGAATCGTGGTCCAGAGATCCTCGCAAATCTCAATTCCGACCCGGAACTCGGATGAGACATCAAAAATCAAATCGGTTCCGAAAGGCACATTTTCCCAGCCGGCGAAATCGACCGTCTCCTTTCGAATGCCGAATCCAGAAGAGAAATAGCGTTTTTCATAAAACTCCCTGTAATTCGGCAGATTGGATTTCGGAACGATTCCCAGCAGAGCACCATCCTGGAGCACCAGCGCGGCATTGAAGAGCCTCCCGCCTTTCCGCACCGGCGCACCGATCACATACAGCGTTCCTGCGGCGCAGTGCGAACCGATCTTCCGGACTGCCGACTCCGCGGCATCCAGCAGGGCGGTATTATGAAACAGATCCCCGCAGGAATAGGCGGTAACGGCGAGTTCCGGAAAGAGCACCGCAGAAGCATCCCGGATCTCCGGGGAGCGCATCTGCGAAATGATCTGATCCGTATTATACGAGACATCCGCAACCTTCAGCTGCGGCACACATGTTGCAATCCGGTAGAACCCGTGCATTTTCTTCGACACCTTTCTGAAAAATAAACTCTTCTTTTCCGGAGAAATAATATTACTCGGAACCGCTCAAAAATCAAGAGAGAGTTTCAGAAACTTCACGGTTTCAGAATCAGGGTCTTCCGGTTTTCGGCTCCGTCAGAAAGATCTCTGTTTCGGGAGCATTCAGCTTGACTTTTCCATTGAGGTGCTGTATAGTCCATCTTTTAAACGGTGAAAAAATTCCGAGGATTGAAACATGGCGAAAAAGACCTCTCCAAAATGGCTGATTTATATGGAATATGTTCCATTTTATCTTCTGTATAAGTTCATGCACATGATTTCCTTGAAGACGGCATACCGCCTTTCCGGATTCCTGATCTCCATTCTGTATTACATTGATATCCGTCACAGGAAGAGAACGATCTCCCATCTGCTGTACGCCGGAGTTGCCCGAGACCGTAAAGAAGCCGCCATCATGGCGAAAAAGACCTTTCAGGAATTCAGCAAACTGCTGGTTGAAATCGTGAAGATGGATCAGTGTTACGATCTTTCGAAAATCAAGGTGATCGGACCGAAGGAAACAGTGGACCGGGTTCTTTCCAGAGAGCATCCGAACCGGAATGTCATTATTGCGACAGCGCATTACGGCAACTGGGAAGTTGCCGGAACGGCTTTTTCCGAATATTCCAGGATCAATATGCTGTCCATCATGCGACCGTTTGACAATCCGCTGGTGGGAGAGCTTATTCTTGCTCATCGCAGAAGTAAAGTGCATGAACTGGTGGACAAGCGAGGGAGTGTCCGTCCTGTTCTGAAAGCGCTTCAGCAGGGACGCAACATTTCCATTCTGATCGATCAGCATGCGTCGCATCTGGAAGGCGTGGAAAATGTCTTTTTCGGTCACCCGTGCCGGACTCATATGACACCGGCGCTCCTGCATTTGAAAACGGGAGTACCGATTCTCCCGGAACTTACCCGACGCGCAGGAGACAACTTTGAATTTGAAATTGTCGTCGGCGATCTGATCGAATACAAGCCGACCGGCGACAAGGATAAAGATGTCCGGGAAATCACCCAGCTCTGCACCACAGCGCTTGAGAAACTCATAGCCCAGCAGCCCGAACAATGGATGTGGGCAGCGCGAAGATGGCTCGACATTGACCGGAACAAAAAGAAATAATTGTTCTATGCCTTAAAGTTCCATACAGCCGCCGCCGGGAAAGCGGCGGCTTCTCAGGAATCAAGGCTGCGGGATCGGATCTGCCAGTTCATAGTAGATGGAATGATTCGCAGGAGTAAGTTGGAAACGCAGTTTTCCATTTTGATATTCAGCAGGAAGTTCCATCTGCCGTTCTCCTGTGCCGGAATGAAGCTGATATATTTTCATTCTCCGGCTGCATATGAACTCAATTTTCATGGAAAGGGGTTCTGCGACAACAGGAGCCTTACCAAGATCATAAATCTCACCTTTTACGAAATCCGCCTGAACGGAACGGTTGGCGGCATTGGCAACAGCCGTCATCAGTATCCTGCGGGAATCGCGCAGCACCGAACCGTCCAGAGAAATCATTGAAATTGTTACATGTTTCATTGCAGTGTTCACAGAAAGATCCGTTGTGGAATCCCCGGTTTTCCGCAAATCAGCGACCTCGCCGGAAATGACCTGTACCCGGGGCGTATCAATCAGCAGGATCATCGGACTGGAATAACGCCGTATCTCCCCGGTATCGCTGACGATTCTCCGGGAATTGGATCGGCGATCCTTCAATCGATTCAAGATTTTGTGATAGACTTTTTCTCCTGAGGCCGATTTCAGGACCAGTTCTCCCAGCCAGTTGCATTCCCCCGTTGTGATCCGGTACTCACCGAGAGCGGGAAGAAAAGGAATCCGTTCCATTAGATTCACACCATTCTCCACGAGAACTTTTTCCGGGACACTGGCGACAAGTTTTCGTTCCGCAGGACGGACATCTCCACGACGGAAAAGCAAAGCAGCCATCTGAGATTGCCCCCAGGTTGCCGGATCCGTCTGCTGAGAATGAATGTAAATCGCCGGATTCTTCAGAAACCTGTCCCACTTTCCCAGGAATCCTGTAGCGGAAGCTCCGAAGAAAACCAGAGCATCCACAGACTGATATGACGCAAGCGATACCAGAAGCGGAATACCTTCCGCCCGATAAAAATTCGGATAACAGTAGTTCCATTCCCCCAGAACCATTGGAGATCCTTTCAGAGCCACCTGTCCCAGATTGCTCATCATACCGGCACTTCCCCAAAGGGGTTCCGCCAGAGGAGAACGATTCCACCAATTTGTCGGGTTCTTCGCACTCGGAGAAATCGTACCGCGCGGGTCATCATAATAGGAGTGGCTGCTCTGGAAATCCATTCCGGATGAAGCCACAGCATCTCCCGCACCGAAAGGTTTACTGGAACCGCAAATCGGAACACGTACGCCCAGAGTTCTCAGGAAGGCATGCATCTCCGTCAGATGAGCGCGATAGATTTCAAACGCAAAGCGTCTCCCCTGAGCTGAGTCATTCAGCTCCAAAGGACATGAAGACTCCGGCAGTTTCCGTGCCTTCAAAAAGGACCTCCAGCGAGCATCCAGTTTTTTCCGATGCCGTTCAGAAAGCATACGGATCTCACCGCTTTTCAGCATCGTTTTTTCATTGATAATTTGAAAAAGTGCAATTCCCGGCTCATTGACGATGGATCTGCCGGTATAGGGATTGATTCTGGTAAAGAGGCGTCTGGCATATTCCCGTACCGCCTCGGCGACCTCCGGATCAAACAGGGCGGAAAACGGTGGCGGCTGAGGCCAATGCCATGCTTTTTTCAAATAGACATCATAAAACAATTTGTCGTTCAGATCCATATACACATAAATCCCCTGCTTATACAATTCCGCACAGAAGAATTCAAAGCGATCCAACATTTCCGCATTAAACTCTCCCCGGGAATTGAAAAGCAGTTCGTTGCGATTCGCCGGAAAATGCAGACGAACCAGATTGACTCCCTGGGAAGCAAAATTGGAAGCAATTTCCGGCGCCAGATTCTTTTCCGGGAAACAGCCGTAAATGGCCACATTGGTTCCCCAGAAGCGGACCGCTTTGCCCGGATTCTTTTCAAACTCAAAATTTTCTCCGTTACGCCGAAGGAATCCAAACTTTCCAGCAGGTTTGTGATTCAGAAAACTGAGATCCAGAGCACTTCCCCCCTGAATGGTCTTTCGCCAGGAAATCGGACAAGCGAACCATTTGGAAACATCCAGAAGTTCTCCCATTTTAGCATTTTCAGATTTTGCCAGAGCTGCTTTTTCCTGTCCGGTCATAAGAGCCGAATTCAATGCGGTTGCGGCAATCAGAACCGGAGGACAGGAGGTATCCAGAGAAACCAGTTCCAATCCAGCGAGTTCCCTCTTTGGATCCACCGGAATCCGCCATCTGGCAAGGGCAATCTCTGACGAAGAATTCCTGCCTTTCCAGCCGATGGATGCTTCGACAGGCGGTTTTGCCATCCACCAGTCGAGTACATTTCTTCCGTATACCACCGGGACCAGAACTTTCGAACCATCTTTATAGTGAAGAATATATTTTGCAATCTCGCCGGAATGATTCCACGCCGTCGTCTGAAGCAGATATAGCGCATCAAATCGTCCGCCGCCAATGGGAATCATTCCACTGGATAGCGGCATTGCAGGGGTATTCCGGCTTTTCAGAATCACGGCTTTTGTCCCGATCTGAAACGGTATTGCGGCAGAATAGAGAATTCCTTTCGGAAGATTGGATAAATCGTTTTCAGGCCCCTGTCCGAGCCACCCGGAATGCGTATCGTCATCCTGCAGAGTCCGATTTGCAGCATCCTGCAAGGGAATCATTTGAAACGCTTTGTGCAGACGCGGCAGAAAAGAGACTGAAAGAGAGATTTTTCCATGCTGCATTCTCCGGGCGGGAATCCGAACCCGGCATTGAAGTCGGAAGCGAGGCCATTGCGCATTACGTTCATCCACAATGTTCCAATCGGATCCGTGAAGAGAGATATCCATTGAGGAAAACGGAAGAGGCGCCATAACGAGCTTTTCTGAACCTCTCTCATCTCTCACAGAGGGAGGACCGGTAAGAACGCCCGCAGGCAGATCAAGATAAATCAGAAGAAAACGAAGATCCGATGTGGCGGGTACCCGGTACTCATATTGAATGGACCAGCGTCCGGAATCCGTTTTCCGAACCTCTCTTGACAAGCTCAATGCGGAATTTTCTATTTGATTTCGATATCCCTCGTTCAGGGGTTCTTTTTTCCATCCGGACTCCTTGAACGGATTTTCCAGTGTTCTCCAGGAAGAATCCGTCAAAAGGAAAGAATCATTGCCGAAGACAAGCTCTCCATTCTGTTTCAGCAGAAATTTTCCCTCTTTCAATTGTAAAGACTCTCCGGCAAAGGAAGACAAAAAACAACTCGGCAAAGCAAGAAAAATGACCAGGAAAAACAATAGTTTTTTTCTCATGACAGCTCCTCAGAATGTATGACTTAAATAGTTGTTTGTTATGGTATCTCGGATTCCGGAACTGGCATGTCCATCAAGGAACAGAAGATTTGAGTAGCCATTTCCCATCAGCAGATTTTTTGTATTGATAGAATAGTTCTGCGTGGCATGAAAATATCCGAGATAATTGTCAAGATATTGAATGGAACCTTCAAACCAGCCGCTCGGATTTCTTGCTGCATCGCCCATCTGAACCGTTTTCGAAGGCTGACGGATCCGACCGGTTTTTATATTATCAAACCAGAAATTGTAGGCGTAACCACCGTACTCCGACTGGAACAGTGAACTCCCCGTCGGACATGTATTCAGTTTCTTGAACCGGGGATCCGCTGGAGATTTATTGCCGTCAAGAGAGGTATATTTCATATAAATGGAAAATCCTGTGTACCAGTAACAATCTGCGCCCCAGTAGACATATTTCTTATACGGCATGATCTGATCATCGTAATCCATGGAATAGGAGGCGGAAACGACTCCGAACTGCTTCAGATGTGATATGCAGTCTGCCCGACTCGCCGATTCCCTCGCACTTCTCAGAGCTGGAAGAAGAATACTGCATAATATAGCGATAATTGCTATCACAACAAGAAGTTCTATCAATGTAAACATGGACCTCATTTTTCGTTTTGTTTTTTTCATATTCTCACCTTTCATTTGAAGATTGCTGTTTTCGCGTTGACAATAAGTTTTTCCTGCGGACGATTCCAGTCCGAGAGACGTTTCTTGAGTAATTCCGCCCCGGCATTGGCCATAGCGCTGATATCCCGCGACAGAGTTATTCCTCGAAAACCGGCAGGGATTTCGCTGTAATATTCCAGCAGCAGAATGGCACATTGGTTCTCGATTCCATACATCCGGAGCAGTTCGATGGCAGGATGCAGATCTGTTCCATGAACGGCAAGCACATCCGGCGGCGGATTGTTTTTCAACCATTCATGAATTTCTGCGACATCACCGTTCAGATTTGTTTCTGAAAAATCCGGCATTCTGGGAAGGATTTTCCCGGTTATGGATTTCACCTCTTCTTCAATCCAGTCCTCCTGGACAAGGGAAAGCAGAGATCTGCAATTTTTCTGAACGAGTACATCCGCAACAGCAGCCGCCGCGGCATTGAAATCCGACTCCACACAATCCGCTTCAGGATGGCTGCCCCCGATCAGGGCCAGCGGAATCCCCGCCTTCTTCAATCCGGAAGCGACCTGATCCGGAACGGTCCGCCGCGCCCACAACAGGGCATTCACATGCGAATCCATCACTTCCTTCACGATTGCATCTTCAGAAAGTCCCGACAACACGACTTTGTGAACAGCCCCCACTTTCAGCGCTGCGTTCCCCAGTGCAGAATAAAGGGCCCACTCGTTTTCCCTGTGGAAAAAGTTGTTGCCCTCCCCCATCAGGATTCCGACCAGCGGAGCCGGCGGCACCAGAGAGGAAAAACGATTCCAGTTCATCGGACAGGTAAATGTCCCGATTCCGCGCCGAGTCTCAAGATAGCCTTCCTGAATCAATTTTTCCAGAGCCTTTCGAACCAGTGCACGAGGAATGGAAAATCGAGTCTCCAGTACCCGCGAGGATTCAATCGGCACAGAAACGTTACTATTCCGATAAATCAGATTCATTACATAATGACGAATCTTCAAAACATCCTGCTGGTCTTTCCGGATCATTGTCGATGATTTCCGCACACGAACCTCACTTTTTATCAAACCATTAAAACCCACCTCTTTTTTAATTATACAACATCAGGAAAAAAAAGCAAGAGGCGATGAAGAAAAAACTTGAATATTTCAGAGATTATCTTATATTTCCGCTGCATGAGGAAGATCACGGAATACTGTTCCGGAAAACGCCGGAAGTGATTCGGCAGCAGCGGATTTCATTACCGTTTTTCTGAACGCGGAACACTCGAAAAGGTGTCCGAAACAGTGACCGCATCTCCTTTGCAGACCAGATTCAAACAAAAACATAACATCATCTGACTATGGGTTGGAACGAAGCATGAAAACTTTTGATCTGAAAGACTTCAAATCCCGCGGTGGACAAGTCCATTTCATCGGCTGTGCCGGTGCCGGCACCCAGCCGCTTGCCTCCATTTTTCTGGATCTCGGTTTTCCATGTTCCGGTTCCGATCTTCTGGAAACGGAACGCACAGAGCAGCTGCAAGCTCGCGGTATGAAAGTCTATCGCGGTCATGCCGCAGAGAATCTGCCGCCGGAAGGGACGCCGCTTCTTGTTGTCCATACTTCAGCGGCAGGAGTCAGGAATCCGGAACTGGAGGAAGCTCATCGCCGCGGAGTCCCTGTCATGCGTCGCGGAGAGGCGCTTGCCCATCTCGGAACTCTTTTTCCCCACACAATAGCTGTAGCCGGATCCCATGGGAAAACCTCTGTCACCTCGCTGATCGCCCATGCACTGAAAAAACTGGGATATGATCTCGGTTATCTGATCGGCGGAAGTGTTACCGGCTGGAACATTTCGGGAACGGCGGGAGGAAGATCGGTGTTCGTCACGGAAGTCGATGAAAGCGATTCGACAAACGCCCTGTTCCGCGCGGAAATCGCGGTGGTGACGAATATTGAGGACGACCACAGCTGGAGCGTCGGCGGGGTCCAGGCGTTATTCGACAGTTTTGTCACATTTGCGAAAAAAGCCGATCAGCTCATCTATGTACCGGGAACTCACACCGAGGAACTCTTCCGGAATCTGCCGGATTCCATACGAGTCCCGGCCGAACTTTCTGCACGCACGCCTTATCCCTCCGTGTGGGGGGGATTCCAGAGACAGAATGCCCGCACGGCTTTTGCGGCGCTCCGGGAATTCTGCAAAACTACAATCTCCGACGAGGAGATTGCCTCTGCCCTCTTCACCTTTCCCGGAGTGGAACGCAGGATGTCGATGCGGTTCGACAACGGCACCTTCAGACTCATCGAAGATTATGCGCATCACCCGACGGAACTGAAAGCATCGCTGGACGCTCTGAAAGAGACCAATCCCGGCAGACGGCTCGTGATTATTTTCCAGCCGCATCGTTTTGCCCGCCTCAAACAGTATTTCGGTGAATTTGTGGAAATTCTTTCGCAGCAGAGCGATCTTGTCCTCATTCCACCGGTCTTCGCCGCATGGACCGACAAATCGGAGCTGGATTCCCATGCCCTCGCAGAACAGATCGGAAACAAAGCCATCGCTCTGGATGGAGACTGGTGCGAAATTGCCCGCAAAACAGTGGATCAGATTCAACAGGGGGATCTCATCGCCGTCATTGGAGCAGGCGATGTAAAAGAGATCATCCCCCCTCTGGAACAGCTTCTGAAGGAAAAGAGCGGAAAATAATCATCCGCTCCCACCCGGAAACGCAGAAGCTACTCCGCTTTTATTTTCCGGCTTCGTTCTTTTTCCCGCCGAAGGGCAAGAGGTTCTTCAAGTTTTTGACAACCCCTTTTGTATCTTCCAGAATCTTCTCACCGGCCTTTCCGGTTTCATTCAGGAGATTCTGTCCGGCATCGGTGATGTTCTTCAGGGAGGGAAGCGCCTCTCCGACAGACTGCAAAACACCGAGAGTCAGTTTATTGAGAATCACAACGCTCACATCCAGCGGGGTCACCCCTTCCTCATCCTGTCCGAGATTCTCCAGCACGATCGGCACAACGGGAATCGGAGCGGCATCCGGAGCTCTTCCGGGAATGGTTGCAACAATATTGACATAAATATTGGTCAGGCTCAGCTGATCAATCTGGAGACGCTGAGCTTCTGATTTTTCCGCTTCGATCTCCGCATCGGAGCGGGAATCTTCGAACTGGCCGTCTGCCGGAGCATCCTTGGATCCGGCAAGTTTCTCGGTAAATGCCGCGATGTTCTTGTTCAGCTGGGAAAGATTGTTGGAAAGCAGATTGGAAGATGGTTCAAAATAGACATCCACGCCATCGAGAGTAAACTCCCGGATCACCAGTTTCGGCTTGGTCAGGGAGGAGGGCTCCAGATGCAGCTTCAGTTTTTTCATCGTGAGCGCGCGGTCGCTTTTGTACCCTTCAGGATTGCCGATGAACACATCACTGATGGCAATCGTTCCGGTAAAAAGATTGATGAAGACCCCGGAAACTTTCACCTCGGCTCCAAGAGCCTTCGGCCCGATCGTCTGCACAGCGGTCTTGACAATGGATCCCAGTGAAAGGACAACAATCACCAGAGCTATCACAATCACGCCGACCACTGATCCGGCAATGATCCAGATTTTCTTCTTTTTTTTCGCATCCATACAGTATACAATCCTTCCTCTTGCATTTTCCCAAGAAGTCAAAAACAGCTTCTTTGGTGCTAATATATTGCAAAATAAAAGGAAAAACAACTGGAAAAATAAAAAAAAGAAGTTAAATTATATGGTTTAAAATCGTTCATGAAACTTTTACACAAGAATGGTCCTATGCAGAACATCAGAAACATTGCAATCATCGCCCACGTCGACCACGGCAAGACGACTCTGGTCGACGAGATCATCAAACAGTCCAAGCTCTTCCGTGAAAATCAGGAAATGCACGAATGCTTCCTGGACAACAACGACATCGAACGGGAACGGGGCATCACCATCCTTGCCAAAAATATCAGTGTCAATTACAAAGGCGTGAAGATCAACATCATCGACACTCCGGGCCACAGCGATTTCGGCGGCCAGGTGGAACGCGTGCTGAACATGGCGGACGGAGTGATCCTTCTAGTAGACTCCGCCGAAGGCCCCCTCCCCCAGACCAGATTCGTGCTTGACAAGGCGCTCAAACTCAATTTGAAACCGATTGTGGTCATCAACAAGATCGACCGTCCGGATGCCCGTCCGAACGAGGTTCATAACGATATTTTCGATCTTTTCATCGACCTCGATGCCACCGAAGAACAGCTCGACTTCCCCCTGCTCTACGCCAGCGGACGAAGCGGATGGGCCACCACCGATCTCGAACACGGAAAACGCGATTCGATTCTTCCGCTCATGGATGCCATCATTGAGCAGATTCCTCCTCCGCCTTATAACGAAGGAGCGCTTCAGCTTCAGATCACCACGCTCGACTACAATGATTATGTGGGCAGAATCGGTATCGGCCGCGTCCACCGGGGGACACTGGAGGCGAATAAACCGATCGCCGTGGTCAAACGTGATGGACGTGTTGTCCCGGCCTCGATCAAGCAGATCTTCACATTCGAAGGCATCGGGCGCAAACAGGTGGACAAGGTGGAATGCGGCGACCTCTGTGCGGTTGTCGGCATTGAAGGCATCGACATCAGCGATACCGTCACGGACGCAAACGCGCCGGAAGGAATGCCGCCGATCGCCATCGACGAGCCCACCATCTCCATGATGTTCCGAGTCAATGACTCCCCGCTGTTCGGCAAGGAAGGAAAATTCATCAGCAGCCGTCACATCCGCGAGCGCCTTCTCAAGGAGGCGGAACGCGACGTGGCGCTCCGCGTGGAGGAGCTCGGAGACTGTTTCAAAGTCAGCGGACGCGGTGTGCTGCACATTGCCATTCTCATCGAAAACATGCGTCGCGAAGGCTATGAACTGACCATCACACAGCCGCATGTGATCTACAAGGAGATCGACGGACAGAAGTGCGAACCGATCGAGGAACTCACGGTGGATGTTCCCGACGGCGTTGCGGGAAAAGTCATTGAACTGGTCGGAGTCCGCCGCGGCGAAATGACCAAAATGGAACAGCACCTCAGCCGTCAGCTTCTGGAATTCACAATTCCGACCCGCGGACTGATCGGGCTTCGCAGCAAGGTTATGACGGCAACCGCCGGAGAAGCGATCATGTCGCACCGCTTCCTGAAATACGCTCCGGTCCGCGGTGATATTCCGCAGAGACAGAACGGCGTTCTCATCAGCATGGGTGCGGGCAAGGCGATTCCCTATGCAATCGACGGACTTCAGCAGCGGGGAACCTTCTTCATTGATCCCGGTGTGGATACCTACGAGGGAATGATCCTCGGTGAACACTGCAAGGAAGGCGATCTTGATGTCAATGTCCAGAGAGAAAAACACCTCTCGAACATGCGCGCCGCCGGTTCGGACCGCAATCTCAAAATTGCTCCTGCTCAGAAGATGAGTCTGGAAGAATCGCTCGAATACATTGCGGATGACGAATATGTGGAAGTAACTCCGAAGACGATTCGTCTGCGCAAAAAGCTTCTCACCGAACTGGAACGCAGACGCAGCCGCAACGCGAAACTGAAAGCGGAATAAAAATCTCTCAAAGATCCGGCTTCCGGAGAAAAATCTTCCGGAGGTCGTTCTTTTCCGCAAGGCTCGTCCGGGAGGATTTTCCATGGATGATTTTCTTGCGTTTTTTTCCTGATTCCGGGTTGATTTTTCCGCAAAATGTGGATATATTGTCAGATATGCTAAAATCCAAACATAAAAAGATTCAAGGAGTTTGATATGGGACAGCAGTACAACAAAATGCAGAAGCGCGCACGCCGCAAACGCTACAACGAAAGACTCAAAGCCAGAATCAAAGCTGCGATCAAGGCGGCAAAGAAAAAATAAGTCTTCAAGGCGGGAGAACATCCCGCCTTTTTCGTATCACCCCACACTGCAAATTCCGGATAGATTCGAGGAACTGAAACTATGGCAAAGATTCATCCAACCGCAATCGTCGATCCTTCTGCCAAACTGGCGGATGATGTGGAGATCGGCCCCTACTGTCTTGTTGAACACGATGTTGAAATCGGAGCTGGCACCCGTCTGATCGGGCACTGCAATATCGGTGCCTACACCACAATGGGCACGGGCAATACTGTTTATCCGTTTGCCTCGCTGGGAACCGATCCGGAAGATTATGCGTTCACGGGGACGGTTTCTTATACCAGAATCGGGAATGACAACCGTTTCCGGGAAGGCGTCACGGTAAACAGGGGAACGAAGGAAGGAACCGTCACCAAAATCGGGAACGGCTGCTTCATGATGGCAAACACCCATGTTTCCCACAACTGTCAGATCGGCGACCGTGTTATTTTTGTCCCGTACAGCGGAGTTGCCGGCTACTGCGAAGTGGGGAACAACTGTCTAATTTCCGGACTTTCCGGAATGCATCAGTTCTGCCGCATGGGACGCATGGCGGTGCTCAGCGGAGGATCCCAGATTTCCATGGATCTGCCGCCCTTCATGATCGGCGACGGACGCAACGGCGGAGTCCGCGGATTCAACATCGTCGGGATGCGCCGCAACGGGTTCACTCCGGAAACGATCCGCGCGATCAAGGATGTTTACGACATCTTCTTCCGTCAGGGTCTGAACACCACGAACGCCATTGCCAAAGTTCTTGCTGAAGTTCCACAGCTGCCTGAAGTTACCGAATTTCTTGATTTTGTCCGCTCCAGCAAACGCGGGATTCTTCCTGGCGATCACCATGGAAGACGCGCCTGACGCGCCGGAACTAACCCCAAAGCACAGGTGACAGCCATGAATATTCAATCCCTGATGAACGAGCTCTTTGCATGGTGCAGTGATGGAGGACCGCACGACTACTCTCAATCCTGCGACACGCTCAAAACCGGAAATCCGGAAACAGAGCTTCACAAAGTTGCGGTTTCCATGTTCGCCACCCCGAACCTGATCCGGGAAGTCCGCGACTGGGGAGCCGAACTGCTGATTGTCCATGAACCGACCTTCTACGATCATTATGACCGAAAACTGGAAAATGATCCTGTGACAGCGGCCAAAGCGGCTCTGCTGGAAGAGGCTGGACTTGCCGTCTGGCGTTATCACGATCACCCGCATGTGAAATTCAAGGATATGATCGGCGAAGGAGAGGTCCACTTCCTCGGACTGGAAGGGGAATGGATCAAAGGACCGCACAATGCGGTCAACCGGTTCCGTCTGAACAAACCGATGACGCCGCGCGAGATCGGCAGAAGATTCGATGAAACACTGCACGCGCACCATGTTCGAATCTGCGGTGCGGCGGATGCGCCCTGTACCAATCTTTCACTCTGCTTCGGAACTCCCCGCGGGGTCTTCGATGAGCTGCGCAATCCGGAAATCGATCTTGTCATGACCGGAGAGGCCTGCGAGTGGCAGCTGGGGGAATATGCGCGCGATGCGGGTCAGCTCGGTTTCCGGAAAGCGCTGATGATTCTCGGTCACATTCCATCCGAACGGGAGGGAATGCGGCTGCTTGCAAAGTGGATGCAGGAACGCTTCCAGCAGTTTGAAACGCGCTACTTTGAGTGCGGAGAGGTCTATTGCGCGCCTTGATTCTTTTGTGGAATCGATGGCAAAAAAATGGAGCGTCGGAAGAAATTACCGACGCTCCTTTTTTTATGCCTCTTTTTTCTCTTTTCCGGACTTGCCGAACTGAGTGTCATGCAGTTTTTTGTAGCGTCCGCCAAGAGCCATCAACTCCTCGTGGGTTCCGGACTCCACAATATGTCCTTTTTCCAGAACGATGATTCTGTTTGCATTCTGAATGGTGCTCAAGCGATGGGCAATGGCAAACACGGTACGGTTTGTCATAACATTGTTGAGAGCATCCTGGACCAGTTTTTCGGTGACAGTATCCAGAGCGCTGGTAGCCTCGTCCAGAATCAGGATGGGAGGATTCTTGAGAATGGCGCGGGCTATGCTGATGCGCTGTTTTTCACCGCCGCTCAGACGGAACCCTTTCTCGCCGGCAAAGGTATCATAACCATCCGGATGTCGGCCGTCCACGATGAAGTTGTGGGCATTCGCCTGTTTCGCGGCTTCGATGATCTGTTCGCGGGAGGCGGAAGGAAGACCGTAGGCGATGTTGTCGGCGATCGTGTCGTTGAAGAGGATGGCATCCTGAGTGACTATGCCGATCAGATTGCGCAGATCTTCAATTCGAATATCCCGGACATCCTTGCCGTCAATGGTAATGCTCCCTCCATCGCAGTCGTAGAAACGGGCGATCAGATTGGCAATCGTGGTCTTTCCGGATCCGGTCTCGCCGACCACGGCAACGATATGGCCTTTGGGAATATCAAATGAAATTCCGTCAAGAATCTTGCGTTTGTCGTATGCGAAAGTCACATTGTTGAAAGAGATCTTGTCATGAAAAGCCTTCAGCTCCACCGGATGCGGACTCTCTTTGATTCCGGTATCGTAATCAATCACCTGGAAATAGCGGTCCGCGGCAGCCATGCTGCGCTGGATGTAGGTGGAGACTTTCGCCAGATCCTTGATCGGACGGTATGCCAGAAAACAAGGAGCAAGAAGCTGAGCCAGTTCAGAAAGAGAAATCTCACGGCTGTAACTGTAAATCAGAAACACAAGAGTCGATGCAACAGCAACGACTTCCATCAGCGGAGTCATAAGCAGCTGTGCGCGAATTGCCCGCACAACCGTTTTGAAATAATGGCGGTTCGAATATTCAAACCGGTTGATTTCACGCTCCTCCGCGTAGTATGCCTTCACGACGAGAATTCCTGTGAAGACCTCGTGCATGCGGATTACGACTTCGGCAATCTGTGCAAAGGATTTCTTGTACACCTTGCGGATCTTTCTGCCGAGGATCGCCACAGGCACAATGCAGAGCGGCATGCCGACAAAAAGAATCAGCGGCAATTCCCAGCTTCCATGCTGCAAACTGGCGTAAATGATGGCGGCGGCACAGGCGAGGATTTCGATCGGACAACGGGTGGCGTCGGCAATCACGTTGGCAACGCTCGATTCGATCGCGGCGGTATCGTTGGTACAGCGGCTGATGAGCTGTCCGACATCCGTCTTTCCATAGAAGCGGAGCGACTGATCCATCAGCTTCCGGAAGATTTCATCGCGCAGATCCGTTACAACCCGGATTCCCACCCAGCGCATGCAGTAGTGGTTGACATAGGTAGCAATGTTTTTCAGGATCCAAAGCAGAATGAATCCGATGCAGAAGACTGAAAAGAACTGCCAGGTCATTTTTCCCGTCTCGGTTTCCGCCGGAAAGGAGAGCAGCTCATCCGTCCGCTGTTTCAGAACGACATTTCCATTGACATAGACAACGGAAATGCTCTCGATTCCCAGCGTTTTCAACGTATGGTTGGCTTTGTCGATCTCCTTCTGAATTTTGGAGACCTCTTCTTTTTCCGGCTTTGACAGAATCCTTTTGACCGTTTCGATCTTCTGCTCATTCGATTCCGCAGCATTGATGGAATCCAGAATGGACTTTGCCGCGAGATCCAGTTCCTGTCCGGACGACTTTCCGGAAAACTCGATTCCCGTCATGAGACTGGGAATCAGCATCAGACTGCCGAACAACGATCCGCCAACAATAAAACCGGCGATTATTCCAACCGCCAGACGGAATTTATACGGTTTTGCATACGAAAGCAGACGCCAGTAAGTCTGAACTTTCGCTTCCTGATTTTTATCCATCATGATTTCAGAGCTTTTTCGATTGTGGCAACAACATATTCACGCATCGCCGTTGTGGATTCCGGATAGATCGGCAGGGCAAGGATCTCCGCCGCGGCCGCCTCGCTGACAGGCAGATCCCCTTTCCGGTAGCCAAGCGAAGCAAAACATTCCTGAAGATGCAGCGGCACAGGATAGTAGATGTCACAGCCGATATTCGCACTCTGGAGGGCGGCTTTGACCGCATCGCGCCGGCCATCACGCACCAGAATGGAGAACTGATTGTAAATGTGGCGCGTTGCATACTCCGCCCGCACGGGCAGCCGAACCCGGTCGCCGATGGAACTTGCCGCAAACAGTTTTTCATATTCCGCGGCATTGTGCTGACGGGCCTCGGTCCAAGCATCAAGATGCTTTAGCTTGATCGAGAGAATCGCCGCCTGAAGCGCATCCAGACGGAAATTGCCGCCGACATATTTGTGATAATATTTCGGATTCATTCCGTGATTACGGAAAATCTTGAGTTTCTCCACACGTTCCGGCGTATTTGCCGTCACCATTCCGCCGTCGCCGAAACAGCCGAGGTTCTTGCTCGGGAAGAAGGAGAAGCAGCCGTAGTGTCCGAATGATCCGACTCTCTTCCCTTTGTATTCGGAACCGATCGCCTGCGCGGCATCTTCGATCACGATCAGATTGTGCTTTCCGGCGATCTCCAGAACAGGTTCCATCTCAGCCGCCTGTCCGAACAGATGCACGGGAATCACGGCTTTGGTGCGCGGCGTGATTTTTTCCTCAATCTTAGAGACATCCAGATTGAAGGTTTCCGGGTCAATATCCACGAACACAGGCTTTGCCCCGACTCGCGCGATCGCGCCAGCGGTGGCAAAGAAGGTGAACGGAGTTGTAATCACTTCATCGCCTTCCCCGATTCCCTCGACCATCAGAGAGATCAGCAGAGCATCGGAACCGGAGGTCACTCCGCAAGCTCCTGCGGCCTGGCTGTAGGCGGCGATCTCCTCTTCCAGTTTGGCGACTTTGGGGCCGAGAATGAACATCTGGGAATCGCTCAGCTCTTCAATTTCCTTCATAATCTCCTGTTTCAGAGAAGCAAACTGTCCTTTCAGATCAAGAAGCGGAACTTGCATGGCGGTCTTTCCTTTCCTGTGTGATATGTGATAATATGGTTGACGTTTTTATCATAATTGGTTAATATAACTCCAAAAACGGCTTTTGTCATTCCGGCAAACCGGAAATCTTCAACTTTTTTGCGATAAAAGCCTTCCATCATCTACTGCGCACGACGATAGACGATCACAAGTCCGCCCAGAGTCGTATCCCGGAACAGTGCAATATCATCCCGATCGGGTAGCAGAGAGGGACCCGACATTTCCGTATTTTCAAAATCATTTTCGTGATAGACATAGATGGTATCCGCCGGCATCTCATCGGCCGTTTTTTCCAGTTTTCTGACCGGTGCATAAAACGGAACCCGTCCGGAATACACCTGCGGAAACGGCTTTTTCACATATCCCATTTCCGGCATCGTCAGCATCTGCGCAAGCGGCCAGGAGACCACGATCGGAAAATCCCTGTATTCTTCCAGAAAGGTACACAGATACCGATTCGAATCGATGTCGCGCAGATACTCGCGGCTCCGCTCCAGATATTCGCCCGAACGACGAATTCCGAACGGCAGTTCCTGATAAAAAATCGGTCCGAACAATCCCGCGAAAATCAGCAGGAATGCGCCTGCCCTGCGGAATCGCCCCAGATTCTGCGCCAGCAGCAGAGAGGCCGGGATCGAAGCGGCAGCCATGTACCGGGGCAGAGCAATTTTTGCAACCAGATACGCTCCGAAGTAGCCCAGAACGGTCAAAAGGACAAACAGTTGAAACATTCGCTCCTCCGATTGAAAATCCCGCCTGCGGAACCAGTTCACGCAGAACAGAATCCCTCCCAGCAGAATGATCGAATACAGCACCGGAAAATAGAGTTCATAATGAAAGTAAAATTTTCTCAGCAGAAAGAACAGCAGACTCCCTCCCCCGTCGCGAACCGGCGTCCCGGGAGAATGAACCCCTCCAGCGGAAATATCCACATTATGCTGAAGCATCCAGAACTGAATCAGAAAACAGATCACTCCTCCGACCAGCGGCAGAAGCAGACTCCTCCACTCTTTCCTGCACCACAGGATCCGGATCAGCAGAGCCAGCAGAAATGCCAGACTCAACACCACAGCAGAAGCCTTGATGAATCCGGCAAAAAAAACAATTCCCAGCGCAAGGAACCAGCGTTTCCGGAACCCGAACCAGAGCGCCAGCATGATGCAGAATATCAGGGCGCACTCCTGTCCGAGAGCCGCTATCCGACCGGAAATCACAGGCTCGGAAAACGCGGCAAGAGTCCACAGCAAAGCAAGCAGGGGGGAAAAAGAATTCCGCTTCAAAATCTGAAACAGAATCGTCCCGGCACCGGCAATGCAGGCAATGTTGAAAATATGACCGATCAGATGCACCGTCTGCGGAGAGAACAAGGAATAAAGAATCCCGTACATCACCGGCAGGAGCCCGAAACGGTAGACGTTCGACCCCTCAAACGAGTGCTGTTCCGGCGCCCACAGTTCGGCAAAGGAAAAATGATGCTTCGCCAGAAAAAGCGCTTGATTATGGAGTCCAATAATCTCATCCCAATGCGGAGGATTCCACAAATACGAGAGATTCAGCAGGAGAAGCAGAAAAAAGAAACAACAAAACGCGCCGGGGAAACCCGCGCCGGCAAGAAAAACTCCGGCACGGTTCCGCAGACGCGTCCACCACGGCACGGTCATCAGGCGGGCTCGGAGCTCGCGCCGTCGCCGACGGAACAGACGATCGTCTCAATCGTCTTTCCAGTTTTGAGCTTGTACGCCGCTGCAAGACGCCGGCAGTACTCATCCGCATCATTCTCCCGCACAAGATGGATGCTGATACCGCCGAATCCGCCTCCGCTCAGACGAGCACCGACACATCCGGGAATCGTATGCGCCAGTTCCACAAGAATATCCAGTTCCGGACAACTGTTTTCGAAGCAGTCGCGGGAACTTTCATGACTTGCAAACAGAAGCGCCCCGAACTCCTCCACCTTTCCGGCGGAAAGCAGTTCCACGCCCTTCATCACGCGCTCGTTTTCTCCGACCACATGTTTGGCGCGAAGATAATCGGTATGATCCAGAATGGACTTGCAATCTTCCAGCATGGCGGAAGAGACATCGCGAAGCGCCTTGACCTCCGGATATTTCGTCCGGATCGCTTGTGCAGCACGCTCGCAGCTCTCCCGGCGCAGATTATAGTCGGACTCCACAAGATTGTGCTTGACCATCGTATTGGCAACAACAATCTTCCAGCCGGCAGGCATCGCAACGGTCTTAAGCACTTCCACCGAACGGAAGTCGCACAGAATAAATGAATTCTTTTTCCCGTAAAGCGAACTGAACTGATCCAGAAGTCCGGATTTAAGTCCCAGATAAACATTCTCAACAGACTGTCCGATTCTTGCCCAGTCCGGCAGCGGCAGTTCAATCCCGCAGAGCTGGCGCAGCGCCATGCAGAAAGCCATTTCCAGAGCCGCCGAACTGCTCATTCCGGCGGAAAGCGGAACCGTGCTCTTGAAAAGCACTTCAAATGCAGGATATTCAATTCCACGGCGGCGAAGCTCCACTAGAACGCCCTTGATATAATTGGTCCAGTCCTTCGGACGGGGCTTGTCCATATCATCCAGATCAATCGTGAAAACGCCCTGAAGCGGCGGATTCATCAGTTTGCAGATCCGTCCGGGAATCGCGGAGATCGCCATTTCCGTTGCCTGTCCGGTGGCACAACTGAGGACATACCCCTCATTGTAGTCCGTATGATTGCCGAGAATTTCGAGTCTGCCGGGAGCATGCGAGTATGCCGCAGGCGCGTGTTTGAACTCTTCCGCAAAGGAATTTACAATATCCTGTTTCATTTTTCCGTTCCAGTTTTTCTATTGTTTTATGACTTCGTTTTTCCTGTAGAATATATTAGATTTAGCCGAGAATTCAACCGGAAAGATTTTTTTTTTACTTTTTTTTCTTGCAAGCACAATAAAACGGAAGCGCATCCGTTATACGGACAACGCGTGATGGACGCGCCTGAGAATATGCATGGAGAACATGTTCTCATTTAAACTCTCTCTTCTCTATTCTCCCGGCAGGCGGTGAGGTGCCGCCTGCCACCCTTTTTTTTCTCTCTGGCGAATTTATCTATGAAATACCGAAAAAGAAGCCGTTCCCCTTTTTTCTCATTTCAGAGGAACGGCAATCATTGCGGGAGGAAAAAAGAGACTACGGAGTCGTATCCACAGGATAACGAAGCGGGGTATAAAGAAAACTGTCTTTTATAAGCGGTTTCATATCGTTGCCGATCATGTGGGACTGCTCCTCAAAAGTTTTCAGAGTCGGCAGGGGATAGACCGCAATCGGCATATCGCCACCGATATAGAACAGATCGCTGTTGCCATATCCGTGCACTTTGATGAAATATTGTCCCGTGACCTTGAAACTGGAAAAGTTCAGAGCATAAATCTGTTCTTTCGGCACCTCCTTATGCACCGGAGCCAGCACGCCCTGAGGATTCTTCATCAGAATCGGCTTACCGGAAAAAACAACTTTACCCTGCACGGTGCACAGAGAAAATTTCGCCGGAACCTTTTTCTCTTTTCCCGGAACAAAGGTCAGATATGCCACTTTCACCGGCATGTTCTTCCAGTAGCCGTAACGTCCGACATAAATACCGGGCACAAAGGACTGATTCTGTTTTTGACCGATTTCATTCTTCTCTCCGCCGATCGGAATGGCTGCCGGATCCTGAGCAAATCCATTTCCAAGCAGCAACCCCATGACAAGCGACAGAATGATCCAATGAAGTTTCATTGTTTTCCCCTCCTCTTTTGAAATCTTTTTATGATACCCCCCCTCAGGATACCCTCCCCGGTACCATTAATATGACATGGAAAACTGTTTTATCAAGCACGTTCCGAAAAGCCATCGGCCCCACATAGAAGAGTTTACGCAGAAAAACAGCGAATATTCCGCAGTCGATTTTTTTCAAGAAAAAAACAAAGTTCTCCCGCGGCACTCCCTCATTCATGTACAGCGGGATTCTCCTGACCGAAAGAATCTCTCAGAAGGAAATTTATTCGTTCAAAAACTTCAGGTACACCGGCAGGCTTAAAACCAGCAGCAGCGGAATCAGGAACAACGAAAGGATCGTAAACAGTGGATTTGTTTTCTCCTTCTGCACGCTCTGCGCCATCTCGTTCTCTCCGGAACGATCTATCGCACGAATCTGTGTTTTTTCCATTTTCATGGGAACCTCCTCCTTTGTGCCTGGTTCAATATAAAACCTGAAAAAGGGAAAATCCATCCGGCAAACAGAAATTTTTATCATTTTTTCTGAAATTTCTGTGACAGAAAGATCAAAAAAAACAGCCACAACTCATTGCTTCAGGAAGCTCCGGAGAAATCCGTCAGGACCTCGGAAAGCACCCTCTCACATCGTCCGCAGTGAGTGCAGTTTCCGGCACAGGCGCGGGCGATCTCCATCCAGTCCGCAGGGAAACGGCTGTTGTCGATCGCAAACGGAGAAAACGCAGGGGAAAACGAAGGCTCCATCAAATCCAGCAGGTTGCCGTGGAAAGATCCCGATGCATACGCACCGATCACCATGCGCGGATGCGAATGCTGACGAGTCGCCAGTTTCACAATCGGAAAATACGGTTCGTACACCTTCAAATCCTCGGGCCGGATCCAGCTGGAACGCAGGAATTCGACAAAATTCTTTTTCTCCCGATACAAGCTCCAGCACAAATGAGGCAGATAACGTTCATTTCTCACCTCGTCCACCTCGGAGTCATGAGCCACCAGATTGTCGTGGAACGACTGCGCCGGACAATTCCGCAGACAGCCGCTGTTCGCCAGCATGACCAGCTTTTTTCCATGCGTCCTGCACCACTCATGAAACACCTTCACCGTCTCCAGATCCCTCTGAAGATCCCGGCGGATATGAAACGAATCAAACAATCCGGAAAGATACTCCATCGCCAGAGTCGAATCGATCCGCATGTTCACCGATGCCCGAATCTCCACCCCCGGATACTCCTTCCGCACCACATGCGCGACAAACGGACTTGTCGTTGTAATGATCTCCGGAAGCAGCCCTCTGGATTCCAGATAGGAAAGAATCGAAACAATCTCATTCCGGAAGCGGGAACTGATCGCATATCCTCCATAACAGTTCGCATTGAACAGCAGATCCAGCTTGATCCCCATCCCTCGAATTTCAGCCAGATCCCGCTCCAGTTCCGCCTGCGCGGACCAGTCCACCGCACCGCTGATGCATCCCAGCGATGCGCGTCCGCTCGCACATCCCGGCCAGGGGAAATACACTTCTGCAATCGCATCCCGGTAATCCCGCACAATTCCACGAAACGGTTCTCCGGTATCGGTCTGCTGATATCCCACCGCGAATTTCATTCCATCCCCTCCCCTCCCGTTGCGGAAGAATCCGCTGTTGAACGCAACTGTTCCCGGAACTCTTTCGCCGCCCTGGAAATTTTCTCACAGCAATCCTCTCCCGGCTGGTTGACACGCACACCGAGCGCAAAATTCTCCGGGATGAAAAATGCCGCCGCCAAACGGACTCCCGGCGCATAATCCATATAACACCCCTCCCGATATGCAGCCTCCTTCACCGCAATATACTTCGATTCACTCTCCCAGTATTTTGCTCCGTGCTCTTCGAACGGGAAATTCAATTCAAGATCGCTGCCATTCAGCCCGTTTGCCTGAAGACAAATCGCCGTTGCGGAAAGATACGGAGTAAAAAGCAGGGTGGTCGGATGCTGCAACTCCCCCGGACGATCTGGCGACATCCGAAGACGGCAAACAACCGCGCTCGGTGTAATTTCGGAAAAGGTCAGCACGGCATCCGGGAATCGGCGCGAGAGCTTCCGCAGTTCCGCTCCCGCGCACGACAGCATCCGGGAACGACTCCTCATCGACGCCAGCTCCTGCACAGCAGGCCCCGGAATAAAACGATTAGCGGAATCCTTTTCCAGAAAGCCGCGCGCACGCAAGGTCCGGATCAGATTGTGAACCGTTGTTTTTTTCATGTCGAACGCCTCCGCGATTTCGTTCAGGCGCATGCCGTTCTCCGACCCCGCGATCAGGCGCAGTATATCAATCGCCTTCAGAAGCGACTGGACCATATCCGATTGTGCCATTTTCCAATTCCCGCATCCGTTTTATTCCATTATCCTGTCCGCAGAAATATATTCCATCCCGCTCAAGTTGCAAGCGGAAAGAGAGAGGAAAAACGCCTCCGGCAAAGGGTTTTTCCTCCATGTTGAACGGGGAATCAATCCGCGTCGCTGGAGTTCTCCGTTTTCTTGAAGATGGTTCCTTCCGAGTATTCCGGTTCTGTGCTCCAGTCAACCGTCCATGCGGGACGGCGGCGGAATTTCTGCTTGAATGTATTCTGAAGAACGCCTCGCGCTTCCAGACTCATCATGCAGGCTCTTGTGCAGCCGCGGGCACCGCAGACGGCTTGTCCGGTATTGTACAGATTGCGCGGCTTGTGATAAAACGGCGACCATTCGCCAGGAACCGTTGTTTTCATCCACGGCTCATACGGATCCTTCTGCTCGACCCCGGTCTCCAGTGCGCCGCGGAAGGTGATATCGCACTTGCCCATATCCAGATCGGACCATTCGACTTCATGTCCGGCAAGGGTAACCTTGACCGTGCGATCCGTCGGGAAACAGTGTCCCGGACACGCCTTCACGCAAGCCATGCAGCGATTGCAGAGTTTCGGACCGGAATAAATCGGATCGGGTTCCAGTTCCAGATCCGTCAGGACAATGCCGACCCGGTTCCGCGGACCGAACTGCGGCGAAAGAAACATCTTGCTGAATCCGATCTCGCCAAGTCCGCAGAGATACGCCGCAATGCGAAGCTGAATCATGATATCCGGAGTCGCCTGGCCGGGACGGACCGGACGGCTGTAATTCCGTTTGCAATTTCCCACATTGTCAATGGCGCGCCAGTCGCTCTGATGCCCCATCGGAATAGCCTCATAGCCTTCATCCTCAATTGTTTTGGCAAGGTTGATGACGGTCATCGGCATGTAAAGATAAGTAATTCCTCCGTATCCCATCGCGGAATAATTGCTGAAATAGGTACCTTCCTCCACGCCGCGCAGACTCCCGCGCTCCACCCGGAACACCATCCCGATGATCGATTTGCACTCCGGCATGATCTGCTTCGGATCCATCTGAAGCGGCGCTGTCGACCAGCGCTCAATGTTGCCGATCCCCACCGCATCCGCCCCGAATTCCAGAGCCTTCCGCTTGACATACTCCGCCGCCTTGACTGGATCGCTCAGGTCATGGCGATTGAACTCTCTTGTCATTACAGCCATTTTCTCATGTCCTTTTTTATTGTTATTCAAACATTCATCATTGATGAATATTTATTCATTATAGATGTAACTTATCATCCCTTTTCGAAAATACAAACCGGAAAAATAGAAATCAGGAAAAAAATAGAAAACATACGGAAAAATCTGCGGCGGGCAACTCCGTGAAATTTATTTGTTTTTTTTACAAGACGGGGGTTGTTTTTTTTTATTTTTCGTGTATAATGTTTACAGGATAAAAAACACATGTAAAGAAAGAAAAACAGTATTCCATGCCAAAAATCGCCTATAAACTGGTCTATGACGATCTGATGCGTCTTATCTGCGGGAAGAGCATCCGGGAAAACGAGATGCTTCCGCCGGAAAACACGCTGGCGCTCCGCTATAACGTCAGCAGGCCGACAATCCGGAAAGTATTGCAAATGCTCTCCGACAACGATCTGATTCAGAGCAAGGCCGGAATCGGCTGGCAGGTCTGCTCCGGTTGCGGCAAAGAGAAAAAAAACCGGAAGAACAAGCCGCTGACCATCGGAGTCGATACGGCTCCGGATGTCTGGGGATACTTCTACTACGATCTGATTATGAACGGCATCCGGAAAGCGGCGGAGGAAAAGGGATACCGCCTTGTGGTCACCGACCGGTACAGCGCGGATCAATTCAATGGTGAAGAAATTGACGGCTTGATTCTTTCGAAAACAACGGAAGAGATCTATCGTCAATGTGCAGCCCTTCCGGAACAGGGAATTCCAGTGGTGTTCATCAACCGGAAACCGGAAAACCGGCATTTCTCCTACTGCACCGTGGATTATATCCAGGAGGCAAGGAAAGCTGTGGAACATCTGCTGCTCATCGGGCACAGAAAGATCGCCGTGATCAAGTCGAACACGGAAGCCACCAGCCTGCGCTGCTGCGGGTGGTCCCTGGCCTTCACGGCAAACGGACTGAAAGCGCCGGAACACCTGATCTTTCAGCAGACGGCCATTGCGGAGTTGACCGAACTTCTGAAGCAGACCCGGCCGACCGCCGTATTTGTAACTCAGGGAGCATCGATTGTCTCGTTTCTTCTTGCGGCGGAGCGGGCCGGACTGCGGATTCCCGAAGACATCTCTGTCATCTGTTTTGACGACATGAGCAATAATCAGCTTGTCGATATTCCCATCAGCCACATCCGCATGCCTCTCAGCATGATGGGACAGCGCGCCGTGCAATATATTGCGAACCATGCGGAAAATCCGGATCTGCCTCCGCTTCATCTGACCATGGAAGCCGATCTCGTCATCAATTCCAGCTGTAAAAACATTAACCGGGAAAAAATCAAAAACACTCTGCCATAAAAATGGAACGCAGATCCGTTCCGCAAAATCAGGGAGATCAGAAATCATGAAACAAAATCGGAATGCATTCAATTTCAAGCGGAAAAACGGGATGTGCGCCCAGAATGCGCCGCTGCAACATTTTACATTGATAGAATTGCTGATCGTGATTGCAATCATTGCAATTCTTGCTGCGATGCTGCTTCCCGCACTGAATCAGGCAAGAGAAAAGGCTCGGAGCATCACCTGCGTCAACAAGCTGAAGCAGATTGGAATAGCGTTTACGTTCTATCTCAACGATTTCGGAGAAAGTCCCCAGTATTCCATGCCGGCACAGGACAATCCGGCGAACAAATGGAAATGGCATCAGGTAAGTCATCCGTTTGCGGTATCGTATCTGCATATCAAATACAATTCCAATATACTTCTGTATCGGTTGAACACTCTTGTGGATTGTCCGTCCCAGGAACCGGGCAAAGGATTTCAGGGGGGTAACGTCGATTACGGCTACAATCAGAACCTCGGGGAACCGGGATCCGGTACAGATACACGTTTCATCCGAAGTGTGAAGGAAATCAAACAGCCCAGCGGGTTCATTCTGTTCGCAGATACACGCGGAACGGCGAATCAGGCTGACGGACTCGACCGCTGGGCAAACAATCCCTATTCCTTTGACTTCATTACGACCTCCTCCTCTGCGAATCCGATGGCGAAACGTCATCTGAATCAGATCAATGCGGTTGCACTCGGAGGCAACACAATCTCTCTGAAAGGTCCCGCAAAAGGATACTTCTGGTCCGAAAACGCCCAGTACACCACACGGCGCCTTCCCTGATTTTTCAACTTCAATCCGGAGATCTCTTTATGAAAAAAAACTCTCTTCTTCATTTCGCTCTTTTGCATTTTGCCCTTCTTCTGCCCACGCTTCTGAGCGGAGCGGAAGCTCCTCTGTTTACCCAGGGAAAGGTCCACGGCAAACTCTCGATTGCAACACTCGCCAATTTTGAACAGCAGAAGGTCATCAAACCGGACCTCGCCGGCTGGGGGCTCCAAATCACGCCGGAAAAAATCGACTGGAGCGACTGTCGGGCACTTGTCTTTGATCTCTATTCCATCCGTCCGGAGAAAGAGCAGTTTGCCATCACGATCAATTCCCCCCAGACAGGAAAACGCGGCAACTATTCGCTGTTTAAACTGCCGGTGAAGTGGAAGGGATGGAAAACGATTGTCATTCCGTTCCGCCAGTTCCGTCCATCCGGGAGCCCGGACTGGAAACACGTAGTCTCTCTCCATTTCACGCCGAAAGGGTTCGGATTGACGCCGCAGAAAGGTGGAGTGGTCTATCTCAGAAACATCCGTCTTCTGGCACAGAAGAAAGAAAATCCGGCGGATCGCCTTGCTGTAAATCTGATCCCGGTCAATTCCGCGGAAAGCATTCTCTCCCCCTTCTGGGATGCCGGGCTGAGCGATTTCAAGCGATGGGAAATTCAGTGTGCGGATGGTTCCGCCGTTCAGAAATGGGATGTCCACCTGCATTGGAAAGGGAAGATCCGCATGATCCGGAAAATGGATCTGGATGTCACCCGTTTTGACACCATCATTCCGGCGCTCAGCCTTCTTCCCGGAGTCAAGGTGAAAGTCGAGGCGGAGTCCGACAAGGGGAAACGCTCTGCGGAATACACCGTCCCGGACGATCAGGGAAAAACGACGGAATTCCCGCTGGCGCTGAACGGAGCAACACGTCTGACCGAATTCTCCGTCACGCTGGATTCCCCGAAAAAGACCTTCGGATTCTTCAAATATCTTCTGATCTCCGATTCAAAACGTCTGAAGGATGTGGAGCGTCAATATGCCGATCTCGGAAAAATGGATTTTTCCAAATATATCTATCCGGAAGATGAAATTGTTCCGACCTTCCAGCCTGGACTGAATCTATACTGCGCCCCGGAAAAGCTGGAATCCATCCGGCAGGCGATTCTGGGAGATACGGTCATCCGGGAAAAGATGCGGAAGCGTATTCAGCAGATCCGGTCGCTGGAACAACCGGAAAAGAGCATCCGCGCCTACGCCACACGCGACCGACGCTTCACGCGCGACCGCGATTTCATCCGGGATGATCTTTTCAATCTGGCCTCACCGGCATGGCTGGGCACACTTCTGCGCGATCCCGAGCTGACACGTCTTGCCGCGCGCCGTGCGATCGCTCTTGTTCTGACCCCGGACTGGGGAGCTGGAATGATGTCCACCCTTCCCGGCACCACATTTGAACATCGCTGTTTCACCGAATGCGACGCCATGGAAAATCTCGCCTTTGTCCTGGATTTCTGCCATGAGCTTTTCACTCCATACGGACGCGATCTGATTCTGCGCACGCTGGCGGAACGCGGTGCCGGCACCGCGAACTTCAACGCATGGCGCTGGAACTACATCTACAACTGCAATCAGCTCTCCTCCTTCTCCATGGGACGGATCGCCGCATATGCAGCCATGGAAAAATCCGGCTGGACCCATGTCCGTCCGTATACCGATCTGGCCATTGCGGAACTGAATCAATCTATGAACCGCATTCTGGAATCGGACGGGGGATATCTGGAAGGGCCCTCTTACTATCAATACACCTTCTGGGGAGCGCTTCCCGCCTACTATCTTTACGCGAGACTCCGCGGCAGGGAGTTCCGGGACGTTCTCCCTCCGGGACTGAAAAACGCACCCGATTATGTGGAACTCTTCTTTTCCACGGACAACTCCCAGGGATTCCTTCCAGTCAATGACGGCAACAGCGGAATCTATCCGCAGAACAGCCTCATTTTTGCCGAAATATTCCCGAACAGTCCATTTGGCAGACTCTGCAACAAATACAAAGCGCTCTCCGGCCCCGTCCAGGCGGACAACCGCTGGAGCTGGCTCGCCGGGACTCCGGGAACAAAAAAGCCGGAACCTTCCCTGCGCCGTTTTCTGAAACTGGACTCCATCGCCTCCGCCTCCTCCGTGCGGGAACTCGACGGGAAAACACTGAAGATCGCCTTTCTCTGCGACATGAGGAGGAGCGGTCACAAACACCCCGATGCCGGAAGTTTTCTCATTGAATACGCAGGCGAAACGTATGCGATGGATTCCGGAATCGTCTCCTACTCCTCCCCCTTCTCCAAGGAACTCCAGCAGGAGGAACGTCACAATGTCATGGTCCCGGTCAAGGCCGACGGCTCCTACGGCAAACAGATCATCTCCAGCGGACAGCTCAAACTGAACGCTTCCGGGGATGCCAAACGCTTCTCCGCTTCGGTCGATCTTCTCCCCTGCTGGAAAGGACAGTTCCGGAAACGGCTTCGTCACCTTCGCTCCGATTCCCCGGAAAAACTGACCATCCTCGACGAATATGAACTTGCGGAAGGCAAAGGTGCCGCCTTCTTCTGGCTCTCCCCCTTCCCGATCCGTCTTGAGGGCCGCCATGTGGAAATCAGAGGCAAACGCGGCTGGATCACCTTCACCGTACCGGAAGGATGGACTCCGAAAATCGAAGAACTGCCCCACATCAAAAAGCCTCAATACCGGCTGACACTCACATCCACGGAGAAAAAAGGCAAACTGGAGCTTCAGGTTTCGATCGGAGGCAGGCAGGGATGAGAAATTTTCTCTCTTCGGAAAAAAGATGGACCGTCGGAACTTTGAGCTATACCGCAAGCGGAATTGTCACATTGTTCTGTCTGCTTCTGCTCGGAGATTTCTCCAATTCCATCAAGGAACGCTCCATCTTCCAGATTGTGCAGCTGATGTTCAAGACCTATGGAGCATCCGACTTTCTCAACGGACTGCTGATGGTATCACTGCCCAGTGCGTTCGGGCTGATTCTGGGACCGGTCATCAGCTACCGTTCGGACCGCTGCCGAAGTCGGCTGGGACGTCGGCTTCCGTATCTTCTGCTGACGACTCCGCTTGCGGCAATGGCGATCGTCGGTTTTGCATTCAGTCCGATGCTGGGCAAATTCTTCGCACCGCTGCTCGGGACTCCGGAAAATCCGACCATTCTGCTTCTGCTCGGAATCTTCTGGGCGGTCTTTGAATTTGCAACGGTGATCTCGGTGGCTCTTTTCGGAGCTCTTGTCAACGATGTTGTGCCGGAAAAACTGCTCGGACGGTTCTTCGGACTCTTCCGGGCAATCGCTCTTCTTGCGGGAATTCTGTTCAACTACTGGTTTCTCGGCTATGCGCAGAGTCACTACTTCTGGCTGTTTCTCGCGATTGCGGCAATCTACGCGGGCGGATTCATGCTGATGTGTCTCAAAATCAAAGAAGGAGAATATCCGCCGCCGGAAAAACATGATAAAAAAGGATTCTTCAACGCAACAAAAATCTATTTTTCAGAGTGCTATTCCAATCCTTATTATCTGCTGGTCTTCGTGTTCCTGACATTCACCGGACTCACATTCGCCCCGGTAAACTCCTTTTCGATGTTTTATGCGCAAAGTCTGAATGTGCCCATGGATCATTATGGCAAATATCTGGCGGTCACCTATATGATCTCGCTTGGGGCATCCTATTTTCTCGGAATCCTTGCGGACAGGTTCCATCCTCTTCGGACAGGCCTTCTGGCTCTCGGAGCCTACGGAATTGCGGCACTGATTTCCTGGTGCTGTATTTCGGGAGAGACATCCTTTGCTGTTGCATTTATTGGTCACGGAGTACTTTCCGGAACCTATTTCACATTGACCGCTTCGCTGCAGCAGAGACTTCTGCCCCGTGACCGTTTCGGCCAATTTCATTCGGCGGCTGGAATCATGGGATCGCTCTTCTACATCGGCACGATCCCGATGGTGGGGAAATTTCTGGACTATACGGGACACCAGTACCGTTATGTCTTTTTCTGGGGAGGCATCTTTGCATTGATCTCGCTGGCAACCGGACTGTATCTTTACCGTCAGTTTAACAAGCACGGAGGAGTCGATCGCTATCAAGCTCCCTGAGCGGAAGGGACGGCGATAGCAGTCATTTTCCGCGGGAGGCATCCAGCCGCTCCCGGATTCCCCGGCGGAACACGGAGGAGTAATCCTTCAGATCGGAAAGCTCCTCCACATAGCGGTTAATGTGGCAGGCATCCTGATAGGTGTCGAATTCCACGCCTTCGCTGAATCGGAAAACGCCATGACGCCAGGCGCGGAAATCCAGATCCCCGTTCAGGAGAGTCATCTTCGCCTTCGGAGCGACAAGACGAATCAGGCTGATCAGAGATGTGGTGCAGTTTTCCGTCAGAGTGTTGTAGAATTCCGGAGTCTCTTTCAGACGGTTGATCTTTTCGACCGTACCGAGAAACATCGTCCGTACGGCTTCGGGTTCGACATTCAGCGGATACACATACAGCTCCTCTTTCCGGTAATTCGTCCGGAGGCCGAAGAGATCCCGCTCATCGGCCAGGATCCAGAGCACTTCATACTGCTTGAAAATTCCCTGAAAGGTCCCCTGCTCCACGTTCTTCGCAAGACGGGTCTCGACGGATAACGCAAGGCGGCCGCCTTCGCCGAAATCGAAGGAAAACATCGTGTGCCCGATCACGGAGATGCCGTCCCAGTGCGACAGAGCGAAATCCAGTCCGCGCAGCCGGCTGAGACGGTAGGAGCGGGTCTCGTATCGAACATCGAACTGATCGGTTGTGCGGTACCGGAAGTTGCGGACATGAAAAACCGTCACCTTGTCTCCATCGATCACGGCGTAAGGATTCCGGCTGAAGGAGGGCTGCCAGTCGCGATCATTGCTCGGACGCCGCAGACTCCACGGAATAAAAATCAGGAACAGAATCATCAGAATGGTCGGCAGAAACGGCACAAAGCGCTTCCGGAAAATCACCGACAGCAGAACGGTCAGAAAGAGTCCCGCTGCCAGAACGCCGCTCAACCCCTCCGGCAAATTCCGCGTCCCGTAGACCAGAATCCCGGAACACCAGATCCCGAAACAGAAATAGACCACATAAAAAAGAATGCGAAGCATCTTCAGAATCCGGTCATGACGCGCCAGAAACTCCCGGAGAGAAAAGATCATCCGCTGGAGAAGCGGAAATAAGAAACATCTCATAAGGAGTTTTCCGTCAGCCCGTATTTCTGAAGCAGTTTTTTATATTCGGGAGTTTTCCGGAACTTCTCAAACTCCTGATTGAACTGTTTGACGAACGTCCATGATTCCCGTTTTCCCGGAGTGAAGGCGATGTAGAATTCGGCCTCGTTATCGAGTTTTTTCACCAGACGAATCTGTTTTGCGGAGTTGCGGATCCGTTTCATGGACCAGTCCATCACAGCGGTATAGCTGACGATGGCCTGCAGCTTCTTCTGCATCAGATCGCGCACCATTTTATCGTTGGCGTTCCAGCCGTTGTAAATCACGGCGATGCCATCGGTTGAGTGATCCTTGAGGAAGCGGTCGAATTCATCGGAATGGGAGTAATCGGTCATAAAACCGGTCTTTGCCTTGGCAAGCGAGGCGGCGGAGTCGAATTTCAGCGGAGAATCGTTTCGGAGATACACGGCACTGACCGTCTTGAACAAAGGCCTGCTGGGATATACCAGATTCGGCTTGTCGGCCTTGCACACCCCGATCACCGCATGGCACTGATTGCGCTGGAGATCCCGCATTGCCCACTGCCAGCCCTGATTGCGGAAATTCAGGCGATACCGATCCGCAGGAAACACTTTGCGCAGAATTTCAATCGCGATTCCCGGATGCGTTTTGGAGTTGATCCCGCAGACAAACGGCGGGAAATACTCCACACGGATATTGATCTCCTGCGGGGCTGCAAACAGCACTGGCAGAAAGAGGACCGACAGGAAAAAAATCAGCAGACTTCGTTTCAGATTCATTTTTTATACACTCCCGGAAGAATCATAAAGAGACGAGTTCCGGCATCATCGGGAAGCTGGAACGTCTCGGTGCATTGGAAACGCATGGCGAGTTTTTGAAGTTCCGGTTTTTCACGATCGCGCTGATCCGGGGTCCGGTAGACATACAGGCAGGCGTTTTTACGCAGAAGTCCTGAGACTTCCCGGACCAGCTTGACCGAATCGGCCACAGCGCGCGCAGTAACCAGATCGAAATGACGATTGTAATCCTCTTCGTGAGCGAGTTCATTCGCCCGTGCATGAAGGGCCTCAAGATTATCCAGCTCCATTGCCTCGGCGGCACGGAGGACAAAATCGATTTTCTTGCGGGTGGAATCGACAGCCGTCACCTGCAATTCCGGGAACGCCGCCGCCAGCGGCAGAGAGGGAAAGCCCGCACCGCAGCCGACATCGCAGAGATTGAACTTTCCTTTCAGATACGGCGCAATCGAAATGGAGTCTGCAATGTGCTTGCTCCAGAATTCATTCTCCGGGATCCGGGTCAGATTCATCGTCCGGTTGGTTTCATAGAGAATCTCCTTGAATCTGGAGCAGGCGCGCAGGAAACGGTCGAACTGTCCAGCCGGGACGTGACGTTTCAAAAAACCGAGGCAATCTTCCGAGAGCATGGCATCCATCTTACACCGTCTTTCCCCCTGCGGCGAGGCGCAGGACAAAGGTCATCAGAGAACAGACCGCGAAAAAGATCATGAATGCCGGAAACACATAACGGTATTTTCCGACGGAAAGCCGGATGATCTCCCGTGTCAGATGCGGTTTCCCGGAGATGAAAATCCCGATCGTGCCGAAAACAAAACAGGCAAAAGCAAAAATCATGGATCCCGCCGTTGGATTTGCAAATGACTCCTTCAGGAAAAAGTGCGCCGTCAGAATCATGAATCCGCCGATCGCACGCGACAGGAGATGATCCAGTGCAACATATGCCAGAATCGTCAGCAGAATCGCCAGCGGCAGCAAATACCGGTGCAGCGATTCCGGAAGAATCGGCATTGCATTCGGAATGCACCAGAGCAGATCGACCAGTCCCAGAACAGTTCCGGCAATTCTGGCGCGAGGGAACTTCTCCGCTTCGGCCAGATTGTGTCTGCCGACGCGCAGCAGCAGCCAGGCGCCGACCAGCATCGCGGCGGCACAGAGAGGTAGCAGGATCAGATACATGATCCCCGGATTGAAAAACTGAACCATCATTCCTTGTCCTTGATTGGGGTAATCGATTTGATTTCATCTGCCCGGTAGGTTACCTGAACTCCGGGTTCGGGTTCGAACATGACTTTGCCGTTTGCCTGACGCGCGATAAAGCGTCCGGTTGTAATTCTGCCATCCTTCATTTCGAGCGTGGCGTTTGCAATCCACATGGTCAGATTGTCAAGACGCTCCGTCTTTCCTTTTTCGATCCGGACGGAAATCACCTTCCGATTGGGGCGCGCCCGTTTATGAACCAGTTCCAGAGTATGCTTTCCGGGAGTCAGGCCGCGAATGGTGAACACACTGGAGATCTCCGGATTATTGGGATCGCGAACGGTTGCTCCTTTGAGCTGACCATCCAGGTAGACGGTGACTCCGGGAGGATACGTCACAAAATCCAGCTGTCCTGTACTGCTGCTCAGCGCCAGATTCCGTTCCACGGTCTGTCCGCCCGCCAGATCGATGTCGATGGAGACCGGATCAAATCCGGCCTTCCGGAATGCAACCTTGTAACGTCCGCGCGGCAGCGAGGAGACATTCAGCGGAGTGGAACCGTAATCCTTGCCGTTGATGCTGACGGAGGCTCCGGAAGGAACCGTCGTCAGTTTCAGATTTCCCGGAAGCGGCTCCATTTTTGCCTGCACGATTGCCTCCCGGTCCCGATTGACCAGAACGGTCTGCTCATACACGGAATATCCCGCCTTCACGATGGTCACCTTGTATTTTCCCTGTTCCAGACGCGCATTGTACGGAGTATCGCCGACCGGCGCATCGTTCAGCTTGACCTGCGCCTTGTCCGGTTCCGAAGTCACCTTCAACGTTCCCACATTCGACACCAGAACGGTATTGATCGACTGCGGACGCGCTGAAGAAACATTCCATTTGATCGACTGCGGCGAATATCCCGGCAGTTTCAGAAGAGCCGTGTAATTGCCGGGAGGGACATCTTTAAGAACGAACGGAGTCTCCCCGAGGAATTTGCCGTTCTGATGCACCGCCGCTCCGGAGGGCTTCGACGTGAACAGAATGGATGCCTTTTCCGGCTCCAGCTTCACATTGATTTTCTTCTCCTCGCCCGGCTTGAGGGAGAGGGTCATCCAGACCGGATAGTGGTTTGCTTTTGCAATTTTGACCACATGAGTTCCATGCACAATCCGACAGCCGTAGGGAGTTTTGCCGACCTCCCGTTTCAGAAGAGTGACCGTCGCGCCCTCAGGCTCCGAATAAAGTTTCAGAACCGCCCGGTCATCGCGCACCTTCTTTCCGCAGCCGGAAATCAGAAGAGTGCCGCCTGCAAAAACAAGAACGGCAAATGCAACAATCCAAGATCTCATATTCTTATTTCCTCATCTGTCTGTCAAATGTAAGTTTATATTTTTTCAGGTTCTGATAGGCTTTGCTGTCCTGCTGCACCATATCCATTCCCTTCTGGCATTCCGCGGAGGCGTTCGCCCACTGCTTCAATTTGTAATAGCGCTGGATATTGAATTCAATATCCTTCATTTTCCGGTTATAGATCTCTTTTGCCTCGGCGCTGCGTTTTCTGGCGATATCCCACTCTCTCGGACGGGGGACGAACTGCTCGAAAAATTCCATGGCAAGATTGTAGCGGCTTATGGCTTCCCGGAGATTTTCCGGCTTTGCTTCATAATTGTTGAAGAGGTCTTCTGCTTTTCGGAAGGTCTCGAACGCATATTTGCGCATCTCCTCGACGTTCATGGCAACGGAAGAGATTCCGTTGCTGTCGGCGAACCGGTCGATCGCCCGTTCAATCGCCTCAAACGAACTCTGGGCGTAGGCGTTGCGCACCGTAATGGAATTCTGTTTGTTGTCGATCAGAACTGTAAGTTTCCGGCGCTCATCGGTTTTATCTGTTGCCAGAGCGGCAAGGGGCTCCTGCTTCAGTTTCAGGAATTCCGTCTCCCGGACGGAATCCTCCAGATCCTTCAGATATTTCTGATTGACATTTTCGAATTTCTTTTCAAATCTCCGTCCGAATTTCAGGTCATCGAGCACGAACTTCGCGCTTCCGTTTTCCAGCGTGAATGCAAAACGGAACACATTGTCCGGCTCCACCTTCTGACGTTCATATTCAATCACGAATTCCGGCTTGGCCGTTCTGACGGCAGTCTTCGAGGAAGAGGACTCTTTTGACAGGAAATTGATCCGGACAAAAAAACAGATGACTATCACCGCCAGCGAAATCACCAGAACAGGAAAGAAAAAGCGCAGATGCTTCGGCTTATTTTCCGCATCTCCGGAAGAGTTCCCCGACTCATGTTTCTGCGCGGACTCTTTTTTCCCGAAGATATTGCCTCCGGCGACTTTTGCAAAAACGGTTTTGGGATCCTTCGGCGGCTCCTGCTCACTCTTTTTCTCCGCAGAAGCTCTGGATCCTCCGGCAGCGACCACAAACACGTTCGGAGCCGTTTTTTCCGGAGCTGTTTTTTCCGAAATTGTTTTTTCCGAAATTGTTTTTTCCGGAGTCTGCGTCCCGGAAGCCTGCACGGGGACTTCCGACGGCGTAGTGGAAAAAGCTGCTGTTTGCGGTTCAGCAACGGAATTTTCATTTTCCTTTGCTTTTGCCCCTGCCTCAGGAGCAGCCTCCCCAAACAGAAGAGTCTGATCTCCCAGCAGAATCTGATCCCCCGATTTCAGGGTTGTTTCACCGGTAATCTTCACGCCGTTGACTTTCGTGCCGTTCGTACTGCCGAGATCGGCAATCGACCATTTCACTCCATCAAATGAAATTTTAGCATGATAGCGGGAAACCCCGGCAACCAGAAGCTGGATGTCATTATCCGATTCGCGCCCGATGCAGACTCCGGGCGGCTGAAGGACAACGCTCTCGCCTTTTCGCGGACCGTTTGTAAAAGAAAGTTTCATGGTTTTGTATCTCCATATATGCTTGCGGCGGCTTCAGGTTTGGCAGTAATGACTTTTCTGAAACCGACATTGATCTCATCCACACATTCCGCATCCAGATCGATGTAATCTCCCGGCGCGGTTTTCGTTCTGGCAATCGTTCCAGGCGGCAGTTCGATCACGGTCAGACCGCCTCGGCACCCGCACCATGGGATCCATGGAGCAAGCGATTCCACCGTCTTCAAAATTCTGTTCTCCCTGCCGATGAACAGGACATCGATTCTCTGCGACATGAAAAACGTATGGATCGCACTGCAACGTTCAAAGATCAGCGCATCGAACACTGAAAATTTCCGTCCGATCATCCCGCGCGTCCGCGACCAGAGCGAACATGCCCGCAGAGGCGATGCGGCAATTACCGTTTTTCTGGAAATATTGTTGATCGTCATCGTTCCGGACTACCCCATCATTTTCATTGCCTGGAGGATAATCGGCCCCATCAGCAACAGGAACACCGAGGGGAAAATAAAGACAACCACCGGAATCAGAATTTTCACCGGCGCCTCATTTGCCAGTTTTTCCGCCATGGAAAAACGTTTGGAACGGAGCTGATCGCTCTGAATCCGGAGAAGCTGACCGATGCTGATTCCAAGCTCATCCGCCTGAACAATCGAGTTCACAACCGAGGTCAGTTCCGACTGCTGAACACGATTTGCCATCTCCTTCAATGCAGTCTGCCGTTTTTTTCCAAGCTGAATTTCCTGAAGCGCCCGCGTCATCTCCTCTCCCAGCGGATCAATTTTCCGACAGGCGAGAATATCACGCAGGGCAGAGAGAAAATCTTTTCCCGCCTCCACCGAAAGTGTCAGCAGATCCAGAAGATTCGGCAGCGCACGCAGAATCAGATACTGACGTCTGGCCACCACTTTCTTCAGCCATGCCATCGGATAAATATACAGCAGAGCCAGCAGAACAAGTCCGTAAATCACTTTTCCCGAGAATCCCAGCAGAGCCGCAAACAGGAAACCCAGCACCAGCAGACAGATTCGCGCGGCAATGAACTGTTCCGTGGAGATGGTCTGATCGTAACCGGCCATCTGAAGCAGATTGGAGACATTTTTCTTCATGACATCAAACCCCTCATGATCCAGCAGCGGAACAATGTTCGGCGTCAGCGGCAGAAAGAGCTTGATCAGGAGCGGAAGTTTTTTCCGGAAATCCTCATGTCGCTCCGTGGAACTGTCGATCTCGATGGAGCGAAGCGCATTGAAAATCAGAAAGACGACACATCCGCAGCAGATCCCGGCGGAAAGTGCGGCAAAAAATGTAATGATTTCATTCATGCGGCATTCTCCTTATACATCAATCGTTGTAATTTTGCGGATGATCAGAAATCCCGTCACGACCAGTCCGATGACGACGACCATGATAACCAGTCCAAGCGGCGAATTGAAAAACGCATCGACCATATCCGGCGAAATCTTTGCCATAGCCGCCAGCAGCAGAAACGGCATCGCCCCGATGATGTAGGCCTGAAGACGTCCCTGCGCGGTCAGAGCATTGAGTTTGTTCGTAATGCGGACCCGTTCCCGGATCACGCCGGCAAGCCGCTCCAGCACGCCGGTGAGTTCACCGCCCGTCTGACGCGCCGTGATTACGGCGATTACAACCAGTTCAAAATCTTTGGAACCGACCCGCATCGCCATTTTTTCAAACGCCTCGTCGAAATTGACTCCAAGACGGAGTTCCTGGGTCAGAACCGAAAATTCAAAGGAGATCGGTCTTCTGTTCTCGTTTGCCACCACATCCAGCGCCTGCGAAAGACTGAATCCGGCTTTCAGGGAACCGCTGATCGAAAGCAGAGCATCCTCCAGCTGTTCGTTGAATTTGTTCAGGCGCTGTTTCTTCAGATGCCGCAGCCAGAGCCGCGGAATAAAGAAAAAAAACACCGCCGCAAGAGAGCCGACAAATACAATTTTCGACCACGACGGATCCGACGACGATATGCAGAGAACCGCAATCCCCAGAAACGCTCCCAATCCGGCAAGCGCCAGACTCAGGTCGAAAATCTTTCCGGGCGGCATTTGCAGAAGCACATCGTCATATTCGATCGCGGTCTCCTGAATGTAGCGTGATTTGTAACGTTTCGACGCATCCGATACAAAATCAATGATAACGAACGTGGCAAACGTCACCGCCAATCCAGAAGAAAGACATGCCAGAAGTGTAAAATTGGTAAACAGAGCCAGAATATCCATCACAAATCTCCCGCATTTTTCACGATCCGCCCCTCGGAGAAAATATTCAAATCCAGGGGCAGCTTTGCCCGGCGGATGTCTTCCATGAACGAGGGCAGATTTCCAGTCGGAACGTGACGGCCGAGCATTTTCCCGTCAGCCCCCCATCCATCCTGATGATACACAAAGATATCCTGCATGGTAATCATATCCCCCTCCATCCGCGTGATTTCACTGATGCAGGTCACTTTGCGGGAGCCGTCCTTTTCCCGGTTGATCTGCACAATGATCGAAATGGCCGATGCGATCTGCTCCCGGATTGCCCGCAGGGGAAGATCAAATCCGGCCATCAGCACCAGAGTTTCCAGACGGGAAAGCGCATCGCGCGGTGTATTCGCATGGATCGTAGTCAGCGATCCGTCATGACCGGTGTTCATAGCCTGAAGCATATCCAGGGCTTCTCCGCCGCGGCACTCTCCGATCACAATCCGGTCGGGACGCATACGCAGCGAGTTGCGGACCAGATCGCGGATGCTGACCTCTCCCTTCCCTTCGATATTCGGCGGCCGGGACTCCAGACGGACCACATGATCCTGCCGCAGCTGAAGTTCCGCCGCGTCTTCTATCGTGATAATCCGTTCCGTGTTCGGCAGGAAGGAACTGAGAATATTCAGCAGAGTCGTCTTTCCGGATCCCGTTCCGCCGGAAATGATGATGTTCTTGCGCATCTTTACACAGACATCCAGAAAATGCGCCATCGGATAGGAGATCGAACCGAAGTCCACCAGATTGGATATCTGCAAAGGGGTCTTGGAGAACTTACGGATCGTAATCGAGGGGCCGACCAGAGAGAGCGGCGGAATAATCGCATTCACACGGGAACCGTCCTTCAGACGGGCATCGACCATCGGGGAGCTCTCATCAATGCGCCTGCCGAGAGGGGAAACGATTCGTTCAATCGCGGCGACCACCTGCTGATTATCGGCGAATGCCATATCGGTCTTATGGAGCACACCTTTTGTTTCCACATAGACGCTGTCCGGACCGTTGACCATGATTTCGGTGATTTCAGGCATGGCGATCAGATCCTCCAGCGGTCCCAGCCCGATGGCCTCATGAACAAGTTCCCGCTCAATTTTCTCCTGCGTCACACCGTTCGGCAGGGGAATGGAGAGTTCAGACATGATTTCATGAATGGTCTCTTTTGCCTTGTTTTCCAGGACATCCTGTGCCGTGCCGGACATCAGCATCCGCTTGACATTCAGACGTTTCAAAAGTTCCACATGAGCCTGCCGCTTGATCTCCTGCACGAGCTCTCTTGCCTCCGGCGGAATTCCGGAAACGCGCAGGATCGGGATCTCGGCGGAAGCCGCATCGGAAAACTCCTGCTTTCCGGCCGGCTCCTTCGGTTTGATCGGAGCAGAGACTTTCAAAGGCGCACCTTCCGGAGAAACGGCGGCAGCGGAAGTAACTGCACGCGCAGGCGCTCCGGAAGCCGGGAGGGAATCCGAAACCGCAGTAGAAGTCTCTTTATGAAAGACATTTTTAAGGAATCCCAATCCGGAGGACGACTTTTCCTCCGCAGGTTTCTGTTCCTCCGAGCCGAGCGTAAAGATCTCCGCGGAACCGATTCGAATGGTCGCTCCCGGCGGAACGAGCACTTTCTCGTTCCGGAACTCCTCTCCGTTGACGATGATGCCGCCACCGAGATCAAGCACTTTCAAATCATCGGAAACGATCAGCTGACAATGGCGCAGCGCCACCCCCGGCGCAGAAAGATGAATATGACATGCAGGACTGGCACCCACACGATAGACGCCTCCTGAAACCAGACGCATTTTCATTTCATCCCTGCCGGGGATTCTGATCAGAATATCGTACATGGGTCAGTACCTCGAACGGGAAGCGGAGTTCTCTCTTTCCTTCATGTATTTGGAGACATTCTCCTGAAGATATTTCCAGTTGACGCTCTGGAGATCGCGTGCAACCGCGGCATCCTCATAATTGCGGAGACTCATCTGAATGCGTCCCTTCTGGGTTGCGAAAATGATCATTTCCACCTCTTTCGGAGAAAGTTCCAGCGTGACGGTTCCATAACTCCGCGCCCCCTGCCCGCGTCCGCTCTGGAGCCCGTAATCGGTACCGGTGGCGATCACGCGGACCCTCTGAAGAATTGTCAGAGTAATCGTATCCATAGATGCATCTCCGCGCATGTCGGGGAACTTGAATGTACCGATCAAATCAACATAGTTGTTCGGCTGGACAAGTCCGGAAACAGATGCGGTCTGATCCACGGCAATCGATACGGCACGATACCCCGGCTGAATCAGACGTGTCACGCCATCCCGTCCCACGGAAACAGAATTCTGAAGATCGTTCCACTGGAGAATCTTCCCTTTTTCGATCGGCAGCTGCGCTCTGCGGTTGATGATCATATTTTTGGAGGAATAGGGAATATCGCGGCTGGCGGAAATCTGGGATGCGTACATTTTGATTTTCTTTCCCTGAATCGCGTCTTCGGTAATCGGTTCATTTTCCGCGATATCCTTGGTTACGACAAGTACAGCAACTTCTGTTGTTGCAGCCTGAATCTTCCGTTTTTCCTGATTGATCTGCTGAAACGTGAGCATGAATGCCATCACGCCGAAAAAGACCGCGGCCAAAAGTAAAAGTTTCTGTTTCATCTGAAATCCTTCTCTGTCATTGGTTCCTGCAACTCCGGAGGGAATATACACTGCTGATTTTCAAATGTCTATCCGGCACGCAAAGAAAATATTGTTTTTTTCGCCCGGAGTTTTCGGGGAAACAAAAAAGCCGGCAGATCGCCGGCTTTTTCTTCCATCGAACACGGGGAACTATCAATCTCCACCGCCAAGGGAGAGATTCGTTTTTCCGCCGCCAAGACTGGTGGAAGGAGCTTTAGTCGGTTTTTTGAAACGGGGATCGCCAGGCTTCGCCACGCTATTGGTGTTTCCGGAGAATTTAACACCGGTCATCTCCCGGATCTCCTGATCGGCGAGAGAATTGATGTACTTGTCATAATCCTGTTTATAGAACTGAGCTCTGCCCTCAAGACTCATGACTTCGCGTTTCTGAAGGAATTTGAATGCGCCGTCCTGAATCCAGACACCCTTTTCGTTGATGCTGGCGACTTTCCCTCTGACGACAGCCTTGGAGAGAAGAGTAAAAGCAACATTCTGTCCCGGTTTCACCTGACGGAAGGGGTGTTCCTTCTTCAAGCGATTGATGATCTGTCCGCGATTCGGCTTCGGAGGAGCTTTCTTCTGAGGTGCCGGCGCCGGTTTTTTCTCTTCTGCGAAGAGCGGCGCACCGACAAACATCGCAGCAGAAAGAAGCGCGGTAATCAGTAACAGTTTTTTCATTTTTCTACCTCCTGTTTATCATCGTTCCACTTGACAGTATCCATTTTCCAACGAATCATTTTCTCCGGCCCCCTGCCCTCTCTATTCACACCGGACCAAATACAATATTCCAAAAACAGGAAAAGTCAAATACCTTCCATCTGATTTTTGTTTTCACTTCCTCCGACGGACTCCTTATAAGTTTTCTCCGTCAGAAGCCTGCAAAGGAAAACAATTAAAAATCACAACGCAGCATGAATCAGCCGAAATCAGGGAAAAATGCTTCGACACAAAAAAACAGAGAAAGAGAAATCTGGAAGGCTGTTTTTGTAAAAAATCAAAAAATTCCATCTCATATCTTTCTAAACCTTCCTCAAAACAAATATTTTTCCACACATAGATTCACAATATCATAAAAACAAAAAAGAGGAGGGTTTTATTTCTTATGCGTTTGATAAAACAAAATTTCATTCTATATTATATTCAGGAGAGATTATGCTCCGGTGCTATCTTCTTTCAAGAAAGAAAACAAAAAAATAAATAAGGAACGCATTCAATGAAGAAAATTTTTGCAGCTTTGGCGGCTCTCACGACCGCGCTGGTGTTTACCGCCTGCACAACGACAAACACCAGCGATGCCGGAAAGATGAATCTTTATCCGGATCTGTATAAACCGTCCTACGCTTATCGGCCCATCTATGAGGTCAATGCACAGACCAAGGTTTCCGGAGAAGCCAAGATTCATGTTCTCTTTGGAATCTTCACATGGGGTGTTGACAAGTTTGCGGACAACGCAAGTGTTTTTGCGGAAGATGGAACCTTCTCCTGGCTTGCCAATGTTTTCCCGTCTGCCAAGAACCTTTCCGGGAAAGCCGCATTCTATGATGCATGCGTGAAAGCAAAATGCGATGCCCTTCTGGCGGCCCGCTATGAAATCGTCACGGAAGATTACTGGGTCTATCAGTTCGTTCACACGAAGGTTGCCGGTTATCCTGCGGTCATGAAGGGACTCGACAAAGTGAAAGTTCTTTCCTTCTACATCGACAGAACTGGAACCCCGGTCATCCTGAAAGATAACGATGTCTATGAAAACATCGCTCCTTCTTCCGGAGTATCCAGCTGGTTCTAAGTCCCGGCCCCAAAAAATATCTTTTTAAGATAGCACAGGAAAGGAGGTGAAAAACCTCCTTTCTTTTTCAGGAGAAAGCTCTGTTTTCATGAATACGAAATCTCTCTTTATTGCAGCTCTTCTGCCTCTTTTTTTCCTGGGCGATGCGAAAGAGGCTGTGAAAGCGCCGGCATCCGCCGTCCCGCAACCGGTCACACTGAAAGATACAGGGATCCGCAAGATCAAGGATTTTGCGGGAGAATGGATTGCCTATTGGATGCAATACAACCGGATCACGTCGAAATTGAACACGAAGTTTATTCTGACGCAGAACGGCGAATGGTATGTTTCCATTGACGGGGCTCCGCCGGAAAAGAAAGGATCCTGGCGCCTAGTGGATGAGTTTCTGCTTCTGAAACCGATTGGAGCTTCCGAGAAGAATGAAATGCTGGCTAAACTTGTCGATCAGGATCATTTTCTCATGCAGTCGGAAACGCAGCCGAATCTGGCGGTTGTCTACCGCAGAGCATCGACGATCAAACAGGTTGCGCAAACACAGATTCAGGGATCCTGGCGTTTTACGGAACTGCGTCCCAATGACCGGAAGAAACGTCAATCTCCGTTTCTTCTGAATTTCGATGGAGCGGGCCACTACACGGTTACTCTGCTGGTCAGCAGCTTTCCGGTTCCCAAAGGAGCGGAAAAAGGAACCTACACCATCAACGGGGATTTCATTTCCTTGAAAAACGACTGCAAAACTCCTGGGATCTGGAGCAATATGAAATTTCTCTTTTCCTTTGGCAATCTGATTCTGGATTCCAGAAACAGTTATATCTACGGGGAAAAGGAATAGTGCAGAAAAACAGCACGAATCCGGCATTCTGATAGAGAAAAAGAGTCTAAAGAGAGCTCTCTTCGCTGTTGTATCATCTTGAAAAAGAGAGTCTTCATGGTATATTCATCACAGAAACACACTTCTAACGGAAAGGTGGTGCACCATGAAAGAAAACCTGAATGCCGAACAAATCACAGCAATGGTAAAACGACTTTATCTGGCGGCCGGCGGAGACAGTTATTACGATGAACCGCTTGTCAGCTTTGCTTCCGCCGATGACGAGTGGTACCGGAAATATAAAACACTGATCGGCCCCTTTCACTGGACCCCGCAGGAAGCGCTTCACTTTGACAATCCCGAGGCGACTGCAAAAAGTGTGATTGTCTGGATTCTTCCCGTCAAGGAATCCATCCGGAAAGCGAACCGGGCGGAGAACCGGATTCCGGCGGTCTCATGGGCGGCGATGCGTTCTTTCGGAGAACTTGTCAACGAGAATATGAGAAAGCAGCTCTGTCTGCTTCTGAAAAAAAGCGGCTATTCCGCCATTGCACCGCATCTGGAACAGGTCCGGCAGGGATATGATATTGTGAAAATGAATTTCAGCTCGCACTGGTCGGAACGTCATACGGCGTTCGTCGCAGGGCTCGGCACATTTGGACTTTCCGCGGGACTGATTACCGAAAAAGGAGTTGCCATGCGAGTCGGTTCCGTCGTAACGGATCTGGAGCTTCCGCCCGCGAAACGGCCCTACGGCGATGATCCGTTTGCCTGGTGCACCAAATGCGGAGCCTGTGCAAGACGCTGTCCCGGACATGCAATCGGCAAAACGATCGAAGAACGGGACAAACCGAAGTGCGGTGCCTATGTTGTCGCCAACGTCAATCCGGAACGGGAGAAACGCTATGGGTGGCTCGATCTCAATCTGGGCTGCGGTCTCTGTCAGACGGGTGTTCCCTGCGAATTCAAGCGTCCGTGATCAAGACTTCTTGCGATCACGCCTTGACCGGGCGCAGGGCAATATGCGGAACGGTCCTGCCGATCGCCAGCCACTCTTTTTCGAAATCGGTTTTGAAGTCCTTCACATCATCCAGGACCTCCTGCGGCGCATACTCAAACAGGGCGGAAGTTTCCAGATTCCGCCTTGTTGATTCCATATAATTTGGATCATCGGTTGCGAAATGGAGGATGCCGTCTTTTTTCAGTACGCGGTTCAGCTGCATCATGAAGTCCGATGACATGAGGCGATTGCCTTTATGCTTGTGTTTCGGCCAGGGATCGGGACAGAGAATATGGATCCGGTCGAAATAAGAATCCGGCGCAATCAGAGAGATCAGATGCCGCGCTTCCACGCGCAGGAGCTCCAGATTGGAAACGCCTGTACGCCTTCCGAGCTTTTCCACTTTGCGCAGACGTCCCAGCATGACATCCGCCCCGAAGACCAGCGCCTCCGGCTTTGACTCTGCAAGCCGGACCGTAAATCCGCCGCTTCCGCAGCCGAGGTCCAGTTCCACTCTTTGTCCCGGTGCGGGCCGCACCACTTCATCCAGCAGACAATACCGTGTATTGAGAATATGAATCACTCTGAATCCTTATTGTTTTTTCGGTTGTTCAAACGGCGGAGTTTTCAGCAGATCGAAAACCTGTGCCGTAATTTCATAACAGACATTTTCCCGTCCGGCGGTAAACTCCTCCACCGCTTTCCGGGCATCCTCTCCGACTTTCTTTCCTTTTGCCAGCGAAGCCTCCACCGTGAACAGAATCTTTCGGGAATCGTTCTTCAGCCGATGGAAACGCAGAGTCCGGATCACGCCAAAGGAATCCTCCACGGAAAACGATGCGAACGCCGGTTCCAGATCCTTGTACTGCGAACGGAATCGCGCATCCGCGATGTAATGACTGGAAAGAATACGGCAGATTGTCAGAACCGCCTGGCGCGAAACCGTATGATTTCCGGGCCCGAAGGCGGTGAAGTTCGGCGTTTTTCCACTTCGAAAGATCATCCAGACAGGATTCTTCTGCGGCATCTGCCGGAACTCCATGCGAAGTGCATAAGCGATGTTCCGGAAGACCGGAGCCTGAAGCCATGTACCTGTCACAGGATGAAAATCTTCGAACACGGTCGGCGTCAGAAAAACGATGTTGGATCCATCCGGTTTTGCAATGGAAAGATAGCGACCGTCGGGAACTCTCTGCTCCTGCGGAGTCATATCATCCGGGAGATTCACAAAATGGCCGCGCCCCATGACCAGATCCATCAGGGATTCCGATTTTCCATTCCGAATGACGAAACGGATTCCGGGCACGATCTTCGGATCGGGCTCCTCGGCGGCGACACGCAGACGGCTCATTGTGGCGCGGTCGGCAGGAGCAATGATCTTCAACGGACGCATCGTCCTGACAGACTCCAGAAACGCATTGATCTTCGACGGATCGGCGGGCAGATCTCCGCGCTCGGCAACGACCCAGGATCCATTTTTTTTCCGAAGCGTGGTAGTCAGCACTCTCCAGGAAATTTTGATTTCCTCCGCCTCGTCCGGCTTGAAGCGGGGGAGCACATCCGCGGTCCGAACCGATACGCGGGACATGCGGAGCGTTTGAAACCGCTTCAGCAGAGCGATTCCCGCCGCCAGACAGGCGATCACCAGAATCAGTGTATAAACCGCAAACCGTTTTGAGTCTTTCATTTTCTGCGCCCCCTTGAGAGTCTGACGATCGACCAGACGACGCCGCACAATGCGACGAGCGCCGGGACCAGCACAATATTAATGATTTTGATCCAGGTATCCAGACGGTCCAGATCGAGTTTGAGACTTGCCCGCATCTCCTTCAGTTCCCGTTTTGCCGCGGAAAGCTTCAGCTGGAAGGAGCGCATCTCCGCCTGCCGCTGAGGCGTGTTTGCACTTCGTCCTTCCGCCGCCTCCCTGCGTTTGAGGTAATCGAGATTTGCCTTTGCCTCGGAAAATTCGCGTTCGAGTTCCAGAATCCGATTTTTGTATTTCAGTTCGGCGCGCGCCTTCATCTCGTTGACTTTTGTCAGCGGACGGCTCATCGGCACACGGCTGCGGATGGATGCCAGATCCCGGGAACCTGTCAGGCGCTCCATCACATTCTGCAGCATGGAAACATTGTCGTTTGCCCGCCGGTACGCCTTCTGACCGAGCGCATCGGTATACGAAGTAACGCAGACATCGTTGAAGAGCATATCGGAATCGCTGAACAGAAAGATTTCCGCATCCGCGATTCCTTTATTCCGATGAGAAGTCCCCGCGGGAATCGCGGTCCGGTCGGGAGGACCATCCGGATACGCGGTCGGCAGTTTTCCGGAAATACGGAGAGCCAGCGGATATTCCGTGTCCGAACGCTTGAAATTCTTGATGACCAGCTCCGGACGGTTTCCAAGGAGAGAGCTGATGATCTGTGAATTTTTCGACGTGGTCAGCAACGTTTCATACTGGATGCCGTCCACGGGAATCAGACTGAAAAATCCGGTAAAATACATGGAAATGGCATTCAGATTCGCAAACAGGGGATTCTCGCGGGAGATCTGTTCCGGAGTGAGATTCAGCGCCATCGGATTGGTAATCATCCGGTCGGGAAGCGTTTTCCGGTATGCCGTCACCATATCCGCAACCATCATTGCGGGATTGTAGCTCACGCCCCATGCGGCAACCAGAGGTTTCAGATCGGATTCCAGCTTATTCAGCAGCGAATAATCGGTCTTCGATTTCAGCACGGCGTAGAAGGAACGCGGATCCAGAAATACCGCGGCGCGTCCGCCGTTCAGAAGATACTGGTCGATTGCATAAAGAGCCTTCGGGTTCAGCTCCACCGGATTGATGATGAGAAGCGCCTTGATATCGGAAGGAATCACCGGCACATCCGGAGCCAGCATGCGCATCTCGTAATCCTTGGCGAGTTCCGACATGGAATACCAGGGACGCTCCATCTTGACCGTCTTCAGATCCGTCTGACGGATACGCGAGAAATCGGGAGACACACCCATCACCGCAAACGGCGAAAGAATCCCAATCGCCGGCTTCGCTTCCGATGCCACATTCAGAGTAATTCGAGCCACCTCATATTCCAGCTGCGATTCCTGCTGCGGAGCCAGGAACGGAATTGAAGCAACCGCATCTGCATGGGTTGCGGAAAGTCCCAGAAAGAAACGATCCCCGGTACTCACCTGCAATGGAGTGATACCATCCATCATAGCAGCCTCCTCATCGGGGGAATCCTGTTCCGGATCAATGAAGAGCAATGTGATTTTTCCTCGGGAAGCCGATGCGAACTCCTCCAGAAGCCACTTGACGCGCTCCGCATACTTTTTCAAAGGCTGAGGCATCGCGGGATTCGAAATCGACGCATAAAAACGCAGAGTGACCGGAACGCCCGGATTCGCGGCAATCTTTGCCGATGCCGGAGAAATCGAATAGGCGCGGTCGCTGCTGACATCCATCTTGCACGGCCATGTTCCGGCAACCAGATTCAACGCCGCCATCAGCACAAACGCATACACCACCTTTCCGGCGAAGGCCAGATAAGAACGGCGCATCAAAGGATCGCTGAACGCGCCGGGTGCGGTCGGATTTCCGCTCCCGGATGCCGCCAGACGAAGCGTAAAGCAGGTCAGCGCCAGAAAGAATCCCGTCAGAGAGAGACAATATACGATCTCGCTGGAATCCAGAAGCCCCTTCTGAAATCCCTGATAATTCTGCAGAAAAGTTCCGGCGGCAAGAATGGAAAGCAGCCAGTCCGGCAGCCATGCGGATGCGGCGTTCTGCAACTGCGGAGCTCCCATAAAGACAAAGATGCCGCAGAGAAGAAGCGAAAGGAGAAAACTCGCCGTCTGACTTCTCGAAACCGCCGAACAGAACGACGCCATCGCCAGGTAGACCGCCCCCAGAAGAAGCGCTCCGAAATAGCCGCAGAGAATTGCACCGATGTCGGGGGAACCGAGAATCAGAGCCGTCAGCGGGATCGAAAAGGTCAGCAGAAGCGCCACGGCAAGCAGGATCAATCCTGCAAGAAATTTTCCAAGCACCAGTTCAAAAAGAGTCGCGGGAAACGAAAGGCTCAGTTCAAATACTCCGACCCGTCGCTCCTCCGACCACATCGGCATTGCCAGCGCCGGAACGATCAGCAGAAAAAGATAGGGAAGCCAGTCAAAAAACGGTGTGATATCCGCCTGGCCCGATGCAAAAATATTTCCAGCAACAAAAGAGCAGAAGCCCGCCAGCACCAGAAAAATAATCAGAAAAATCCACGCTGTCGGCGAAGCCGCTGACGCGAACAGCTCTCTCAATGCCACAGCTTTTATTCTGAGATACATGATGCGACCTCCCTCTCTTTCCGCTCAGGCGACGCCAGTCCGGCGAAGACCTCATCCAGACGCCCGGAGCGCTGTTCGAATCCGATCAGTCTCAATCCCTTTCCCGAAGCGGCATTCACCGCCGCGGCGACCGCCTCGGAAGGCGTCCCGGAAAGACTCTTCAAACGGATCTCCATCTCATTATCCTTCCCCTGCTCCATGGAAAGCACCTGAATTCCCTCCAGACTGCGGAAGGGCTCCTCGGACCAGGAATCAAAACGCATGACGATCACTCCGTCATCGGGATCCAGCGCACGGAACGCCGCAGTCGAACCGTAAAACACCCGATATCCTCCGCGAATGGCAAGCACCGAATCGCAAACCGCATCAATTTCCTCCAGAATATGAGTGGAAACTATGACAGCGGAATGTTCTCGAATCTCATTAATCAGGGTCCGGATCTCCCGTTTCTGATCAGGATCCAGTCCGTCGGTGGGCTCATCGAGCACCAGATTCTCCGGCTTGTGCATGATCGCCTGCGCCAGACAGACCCGTCTGCGGAATCCTTTCGAAAGGGCATCCAGTTCCTCATGCAGCACATCGTGCAGACGACACTTTTCCACTGATTCCGCCACCGCCGAATCCAGAGCTTTCCCGGCAAGGCCGCGCATTCCGCCGCAGTACCGGAGGAACGCCGTAACATTCATGCCGGTATAAAGAGGCGCGTTCTCCGGAAGATAACCGATTTTCTCCCGTGCCGCACGCGGATTCTCACTCATATCGATTCCGGAAACGCATACGGTTCCCGAGGTCGGAGGCATTACACCGCAGATGATCCGCATCGCGGTGGACTTTCCCGCACCGTTCGGACCGATAAAGCCGAGCACGGAGCCGTTCTCCGCAGTAAAGGAGAGTCCGTTCAGTGCGTGCTTGCCGGCATACTGCTTGCAAATCTCGTTCACACTTATCATAAAAAACCTCTTCCGATTGTGGGGACAGCGTTTCTGACCGCAATTCCGGGAAACGGAAACCCGGTTGGATCAATCTTCCCCGGTCTCGAATTTTTTCCGCCAGAACGGAGGCAGAACAAACGACGCCTTGTGGACTGCCATGGAATACATCTTCAGGCGCTTGGTAAACGTTCCGATCGGCCGGCGGCAGGGAACGTCAACCCGATGATCATCGCATCCGATGCAGAATCCAAGCGAACCGCCCGGATAGCTCGGAATCGAAAAGGCATAATAGCCGCTGTATTGAAATAACGACTGAAAACGACGGCACTGAGCCTCCGTCACCGTGGGATGCAGAAGATAAGACTCCGACTGCGCCACCAGAATGCCATCCGGTTTCAACGCCCGCTTGCAGTCCGCAAGGAAACGATCCGTAAAGAGAGCCTCGCCGGGACCGACCGGATCCGGACCATCGACAAATATAATGTCGTAAGTTCCCGGATACGAACGCACAAATTGCGTTCCATCCTGAAAATGCACATTCACACGCGGATCATTCAACGCTTTTGCGGTCCACGGGAAATACCGGGAACACTGATTCACCACCTCTTCATCAATTTCGCAAAGATCAATGTGCTCAATGCAGGGGTGCTTCAGAAGTTCGCGGGCAAGTGCACCGTCGCCGCCGCCGATCACCAGAACATTCTCAGGTTCGGGATGGGCAAAACAGGGGACATGGGCAAACATCTCATGGTAGATGAATTCATCGGATTCCGCCAGCTGGATTTCTCCATCGAGAGCCAGCATCAGCCCGAAGCCCTCCCCTTTGAAGATCTCAAGGAGCTGATAGTCGGTTTCCACGGTTGCAACCGTCTGAAGAATCCGCACGGAAAGCGCACGGCCCGGCCACAGCGGGCAGGTCTCGGTGAAATACCCATCTTTGAACACAGTACTCATTCTCGAACACCTCCCGCTTACGCCATCCGGAGCGCCGGATGGATCTTGTACGATTTCGCTCCGAAAATGCGCAGAGCACTGGTAGCGCAAACTCTCGGATCAATATAAGTTCTGGAAAACAGATCAATATGGACCGATTTGGAAGAGCGGTCCCGACGGATCACGATCGAAGAATCCGCATTCACCACGGAAACCACCGTGATTTTCCCCTCCTCGAACTCGTTTACCGCCGGAGAAGCGGAACTGCAGTGCATGACAGATGCAAGCTCTTTCAGACACTGGGCGGAAAGTCCATACTCCTCTCCGGTGCAGGAGGAAAGATCAATCGAGCAGGATATGCCGTACGGCTGAGCGGAAATGAACAGTTTTTCCAGATCATTGGAAACGTTCCCCGCGGCCGAATTATCCCGCTCCGCAATCTTCGCCGTATAGTTGAATGACGTTCCCCGCCACATGTCGGAGGAGATCAGCGCATCCTGCGCCCGAAGCGATTTCTTCAGCTTCTCAATCCCAACAAACGGAGAAATGGAATCTCCGCAGGTAAAGACATCCACCGCAGCATAATCGTACTCCGGCCAGGTATGAATCGAAAAATGCGATTCCGAGATAATTACGAAACCGCTGACTCCCTGCGGAGCAAAATAGTGGAACGAGGACTCGATAATATGCGCTCCGGATGCTTTTGCCGCATCCAGAAGCGCCTGCTCCACAGCCTTGGAATCGGCGATCAGCGCCGGATCACAGCCGGAAAGCTCCACCGTGATATGGCGTCCCAGTGCAAACGCATCATTCATAAGCGCACACACTCCTCCCGGCATGTCTCTCTGCGGCAAGCCGCGCCATCACTGATTCTGACGATCAATATAGTTCTGCACATTCTTCGAAATCCATGTCCGGAACGAATCGGCAACGGCAAAGCTCTTCCGCTGTTTATACTGTTCCTCAAAACGGGCCTTCTCCTTCGCCAGAACGGCGGCGGACGGCTGAATCCGTTTCCCGACAAACACCATGTAAACTCCGTCCGGAAGATCCACGGAACGGGAAAGTTTTCCTGTCATGGTCTCCGCTGCGAGAGGAACAATCTTTTCGGCATCAGCCTTCGGCGGCTCGGTCAGAGAGAACGCAGGAACGCTCTTGACGACTCCACCCTTCGCCAGTGCAGCAAGCTCGGATGCAGGATTCTTCGAGGAATTCATCTTCAACATGAAGTTCCGCGCATTCTCTTTTGCAATCACAACACCACGATTGTTGATGTAGGTTTCGCGAACCTTCGCGGCAACTTCCTTATATTCAGAATTACGCGAGGGCTGAACGCCTGTAAGAACCGCAACATAACCAGCCGTGGCACCGTTCACGGTACGGGTGATCGGCGAACGCTCCTTCAGAGCAAACACGGCATCCATCAGCAGAGGATCCACCGCTTTGGATTCACGGTTGAACCACTGGGTTTCCAGAACAGGATATCCTTTTTTCTTTGCCTGTTCTTCAAATGCGGCGACATAGGCCTGAGGCTCCAGATCGGCGGTCACGTCATACAGGGACTCCCGAAAGGCACGGGCATCTCTCATCGCGAGTTTTGCGGCTTCGGCATTTTTCAGTTTTTCCGTGATTTTCGCTGACACAGAAGCAAGAGGTTCGGTTTTGCCGTTTTTCGTGAACTCCGCCTTGTTTGCCTCGTAGTATTTCTGAACGGCATCCTTGGCAAGAACGACTTTCGGCAGATAGGTCTTGAAATTGAAGCGGACCAGCTTTGCCTTGTAGTTCGGAAGGGTCATGAAAGAACTCGGATTGGCTTTATGGAAATTCTGAAGTTCGGCTTCCGTGGGTTTGACAGTCTTGCGGGCGGCCTCGAAGGGGAAAAGAATCGTCTTGACTTCATAGCTTTCCAGCATGGTGCGCTCGAAATTCTCCACCTCGTTTGCCGTCACGGTGACGTCGGAAACGGCAAGTTTGCTGAGGGCATTCAAGGTCAGAACGCTCTTCACGGCGTTGTCAAGATCAAGAGCATTGTAGCCGTAGGGATGGAGCATCTCTTTTTCATATTTTTCATACGCGGAAGCGCTGAATTTTCCATCCTGCTGAAACGCCGGAAGCGCGCGGAGAAACTCCCCGATCTGCTCACGGGAGACCTGCACTCCGAGCTGTCTGGCAATCGACAGGCTCGCGGCGACTTCAAAAGCGGACTGTTTTGCCGCTTCCCCGAACACCCCCATATCCGGTTTCATATTGTACTGAACCGCCATCACCAGAGAGATATCCTTCATCGCGTCCATCAGTTCAGCGCGCGTGATATTCTGATCGAACGCCTTGCCGACAACCGCGTTCGGCGACATCGGATTGCTGCCGAACAGGATGTTTCCGCTCGCACCAGGCGTGAAAAACCAGACGAACGAAATAATGATGACGCCAGTGAACAGACCAAACAGGATACGGCTGTGCTTCACAAGCACATTGTTCATTTTTGTGATGACCATGAGTGTTCCTTTTCGATGTTGATATCTTATTTTTTTCTTAAAATCCAAGTATATCCGATAATCTAACCCATCAAGCCGGATTCTGCAAGCCGCAAGCGGAAAAGTTCAGAAAAATATTTCGGGAGAAGAAGCGGATGGATCGTCTGAACGGGAGAAAAATTCCGTTTTTCCCGTTCCAGATGCCACAAGCCCCCTATTCAAAATCAGCGGGCCGGAACATGGAAGTCAGACGAGGAGAACCATCTTTACCATGCCGGATTACTGCAATGCCGCCGCGCTCCAGCCAGATCCGGAACACATCCTTCCGCGGCAGACCGACCACATCCGCAATCAGAGACATCAGTACCCCGCCGTGCGAAAACACCACCGCAGTTTCCGCATCACAGCGAATCAAATCCTCCATCACCGCCCGCGTTCGCCGGATAAAATGACCGATATTCTCACCGTTTGGAAACGTAAACTCCGCCATTCCCATATTCCATTGTTCGAAATCGGATCCGTACTGCTGTTTCAGAAGATCGAACTTCAGGAGACTCCAGTCGCCGAAATCGAGTTCATTCAGACGCTCATCCGCGGAGAACTCCCGGAGACGCGGATCAAATTCCGATGCAATCTCACGAGTCCAACGGACTCGCAGAAGGGTCCCCGAAAACACCTTCTCATATTTCTGCCGGGCCAGCCAGCGACCGACAGCAGCGGCATCCGCCCTCCCCTCTGCACTGAGATCCACTTCGTGAACGCCCACAAACGAATTCGCACACTCTGACGGCAAGGAACCGTGACGGACAAAAATCAATGTTTCAGCCATTCCAAACTCCAGATTTTCATCTGGTACAGTACCACAGAAAAGGCGTTTTTTCAATGAGATCCGCCGTTTTCTAGGCAGGAAATCCGTCATTTTCCCCTTTATCCGGCAGCGGAGAAACATACCGACGCAAAGGCGGAAGAAGGATCCAGACGCAAAGAAAAAACGATTTTACGCCTTCCGTTCCGGCGGAACATAATTCCGGTCGCCGCCGAGCGCTTTCCACTTGAGGTAAACCCAGACAAGCAGCACAAAACCGACAGTCGTAAACAGGAAATCCCACACATAAATATACTGATATCCCAGTTTGTCGATGAACCATCCGCCACCGGCATTCGCGAGAACCAGTGTAATCGCGCTGACCATCGCCATTGCCGAACTGAACTGACCATATTTGTCACGCGGCACCAGACGCATATTCAGCGGCAGCGTACTGGCGATCTGCAGCATGTACACAAACGCAAGAGCAATCGCAACCACCGAAAAAGTCGCGTAACTGTGGACCCAGAAAAAACCGAAAATATTCATGCAGATAATCAGTATGCTTCCAATCATGTACACGCGGATCGGATGAATCTTGTCCACCAGAAGCCCGACAAAATAAAACAGCGGAATCGTGATCCCCGATCCGACCGCAATAATAAATCCGTACTGATCCAGGGAAATATGAAGCTCTTTCGTTGCGAACAGAAGATTGAACATGCTCCGGCAGACGGTCGATGCATTATTCAGCGCCATCACCAGAAAGTAGACCAGAAAAAACGGAATGCTGAAACACTCCCGTACATAAACCGAAATAAACCCGAACGGACTCCGATTCTTCATCGGTTCCGGCGGCGGATATTCCCCTTCTTTGACATTGAAGCACATCAGAAGAAACGAAACCAGATAAACCAGCGCCACAATCGTGAAAATCCACGGCAGATGGGTATCCGCATGAGGCAGAATCAGAAGATTGAACACAAATCCGGCACAGGTTCCTGCGACCCGGAAGAGCGCCATGAACCGTCCCAGAAACTGCGTCGGCACCACATCGGCAAACAGGTAGTAAAAGACCGAGGCGATAAAAAGATTGAATACCTGATAGGCAATCGCAAAAATGGCAATCACAATAATAATCGTCTTTGCCGGACTGCCTTCGGGACCAAACGCCAGATTATGGATCCATGCACCGATGTTATCGCTCCATCCCAGCAGAATCAGGAAGAAAACAACAAACGGACTCGAAAACATCAGATAGGGAATGCGCCGCCCCCACCGGCTCCGCGTCCGGTCGCTGGAGGTGCTGACAATCGGATTGATGATAAAATTCAGAAGCGACGGCAGACTCCCGACCAGAAGTCCAATGGTCAGATTGTTGGCATTGTGATTTTTCAGCATCAGCGGAAGCAGAGTCGGAGTCAGAGCCTCCATCATCCAGAAACAGAAATCGCCCCAGAGCATCCAGACAAACAGAGTAATCAGGGCCGTTTTGGTGTAAGAGAGCGTCCCGATCCGATAAAGATTCGGCGACGAATTCTCTGCGGCAGATAATTCCTGATCCATAATTAATTTCCTTTCCGCTCTCAAAAACGCTCACTAGTCCATTCAGAAAAGCGATGTTTTCTTTGCTTATTTTTTAGTATAGTTTATATTTTCATCCTTCCTTTATATTTTACTTCAACACATACCATTTGTCAACACTTTTTCAAAAAAAATACAGAAAAAAATTTTTATTTTTAGTATAGTTTATATTTTCAAAAATCAACCTGGCTCATTTGAAAAAGCGAGATTTCGTATTATATTAAAACTGAACCATAAATAAAAAAAAGATCCCGTACAAAAAAATATTTAGCGGAACCGGATCAGAAACGGAGCTTGCATGACAGATCAGATTCAGAAAAAAAAACAGCCGGAACGGCGCGGAAGAAAACCGGATCGGCGACGGGAACTTTTTCTGCGCATTGCTGCGGATATTGACTCAGGCAAACTCTCCGGAAAACTGCCGGGAGTCATGAAACTGGCAGACCGATATCATACCTGCCACGGCACCGTGCAGAACGCGATCAGGCTTCTTGCCGATGCAGGCTATATCGACGTTCTGCCGAGAAGCGGCTGTTATGTCCGCAAACGTCTGGAAGTGGTGATGGCTGGATTATACCTTGAAAACCAGAATCCTCTGAATCTGCCCGATGCTTACACCAACTTCATGGCGAATCTCGGTCCGCTGTATCAGAGTCTGCACGACACGCTTGGCAAGTCAGGAATTCCGCTCTCCTTTGAGGTAATTGATATTGGAAATGCGGAAGCAGTGCGCCGCCTGAAGCGTCCGGGCCGGCATCTGGTGGTCAACTTTCCCATTCAGGAACCGGAACGCTACTATTCTCTGTTTGAAGGGTGTTCGTGGACCCGTATATCCGGCATGTTTGATCCGGAGTGTCCGGCGGCCCATTTTGCCTGTGACAATCCGGCAATCGGACAACTTGCGGCAAGAAGGCTGATGAAGCGTGGATGCCGACGTTTTCTCTGGATCGGCTCACTGAATATTGGACTCTTCCGGCAGCGGTTCGATGCGTTTTCGCAGGAATTGAACTCCAGCGGACTTCAGGCGGAACACCTGGAAATTGATTCCTTCCGAATGAATCTGCCGGAAATTCTGCTCCGGATGAAAACGACTCTGGAACCGAATACGGAATCGCTTCGTTCCGGAGAAACGGGGATATTCTGCGCGGCGGATGCCTTCATGCAGCCGCTGCAGCAGGTTCTGGAGCATCTGCCGGGAGGAGTGGAAGATGCGGTGATTGTCTCCTGCGACAATAATCCTTATTTTCTTCAGAATGTCACGTTGAAGGCCGATGAGATCGACATTGGTCTCAGGGAGATCGGAAAGGAAGTCGGAGCTCATATTCTGTCGAACCCCGACCTTCCTGTCAAACGAGTTTTTCCGCCAGAGCTCCGCGTGCGCTAAGCATTTCTCCCGCAGAGCATCGGGAAGATCATTCCACCAAAAAGCACACTTCCGCCTGCAAGAGATCTGTAAAAACAGTTTATTCAAACCTGGATTACGAGAAATCGGTTGCCTGATCGTCTCGGAGGAACTCATGCGAATGAAAACGTCTGTCGTGCGGCATCCCGGCAAAAATCCCTTCCGGGGCGACATTGCATTGTTCCGCTACTGCGGCTGGCCTGAAAAATAGAAGACTTCTCTTCCAGCTTTCCTCCATCTTCCCAGAAAAACACCTTGATTCCACAGGAAAGAGGATTATATTTTCCCCGGAAAAATCCGAGGAAACTATGCCAGAAGCCAAAAAAAACTGTATTGTAAAAATGCTTCCGAAAGAGCTGAGTTCTGTTCTCCGCGAAGCGCTCGAAGCCCGTTGCTGGGAATTTTCCACCCTTCCCTATGCGGAATTCAAGGCGACCAGGAACAAGACGAATGTCGTACTCTACACCAGCGGGAAACTTGTCATTCAGGGTGCGGAAAGCCAGGATTTCGTCGATTTCATTCTGGAGCCGGAAGTGCTGAAGGATCTCGCGTTTCAGCAGAAACAGCAGCAGTTCGTACCACACGCAGGAATGGATGAAAGCGGAAAAGGCGATTTTTTCGGACCGCTGGTCGTGGCGGCCGTTTATCTGGACCGGGGGATGGAACAGTCACTCGGCGATGCCGGAGTCCGCGACTGCAAACTCATCAAGAACGATAATCAGTTGAAAACAATCGCAGCAGATGCCATGAAAATTCTTCAGGGGCGCGTCGGCTACGTCTCCATCGGACCGGAAGCCTATAATCGCATGTACAAAAGTTTCGGTTCCCTGAACCGTCTGCTGGCATGGGGCCACGCCCGCGCTCTGGAAAATCTCCTCGACAAAGTTCCGGAATGCACAGAAGCCATTGCCGACCAGTTCGGCGATGAGCATCTCATTCTCAGCGCTCTGAAGGAGAAAGGCTCAAAAATTCATCTGATCCAGCGCACCAAAGCGGAAAGCGACATGGCCGTTGCCGCGGCCTCCGTCATTGCACGCGCCGGATTTCTGCGCCGATTGGAGGATCTGGGCAAACTCGCTGGAGGAACTCTGCCGAAAGGAGCCGGTGAACAGGTCGATCTCCGCGCCGCCGAACTCGCTCAGAAAGGCGGAGCAGAACTTCTTTCCCAATTTGCCAAAATGCACTTCCGCAACTCCTACAAAGCGCTCGGACTCCCGCCTCCGCCGAAAAAAGAATTCACGGCTCATCACTGATTCCCCCGACCGGGACAGAATCCGTGACGAACCGTGAATCAGAAACAGCACTTCTCCACTGCGGAAGAGCGGATTACTCGTATCGCAGCGCTTCAATCGGGTCAAGACGCGAAGCCTTCCACGCAGGATAGAATCCGAAGATGATTCCCACGCCCGCGGAAACCACCACCGCGGCAAAGACCGCTTCCGGACTCGACTCAACCGGCCATTGCAGATACGCATTCACCAGAAGAGCAGCTCCGTGTCCCAGCAGAATCCCGACGACTCCGCCGATCAGACAGAGCACCATAGACTCAATCAGGAACTGCTGGAGAATATCTTTGGAACGGGCGCCGACCGCCATGCGCAGTCCGATCTCCCGCGTGCGCTCCGTGACAGACACCAGCATGATGTTCATAATGCCGACTCCGCCGACAATCAGAGAAATCAGCGCCACCCCCAGCAGCAGATTTGTCATAATGGTCGAAGTTCCCGTCAGCATCTTCATAAATTCCGCGGAGTTCCGGATGCGGAAGTCGTTATCCTGATCGGGCTTCAGGCGGTGACGCTCCCGGAGAAGATTCGTCACGGAATCCACCGCTTCATTCACCTTGTCCGGCGAAACAGCCATGAAAAGAATCTGGTCGATATGAATAAACTTCGGGACATGAAGGGTATCGTCCTCCATGGTCTCCACCGGCTCCGGATAGATGGCGACGCCTTCGCCCGGATACAGATCGGAAGGACTGGTCGCTGCGGTGCTGGTGGTGTTTGTGGCATCTCCGGTTTTCAGTCCGGTCAGACGCAGCCGGGCCGTGGTCCAGGGAAGAATGATGACATCATCCTCATCCGCCCCCATCATGTTTGCGCCCTTGCTCTTGAGCACACCGATCACGGTAAAGGTTGTATCCTTGATCCGGAGCTGATTGTCGATCGGCGAAATGCCGCCGAAAACCTCGCGGACAATCGTGGATCCGACCAGGCAAACCCTCGCTCTGGCCTGCACTTCACGCTCCGTAAAGCGTCTTCCCTCGTCGATCTCCCAGTTCCGGATCTCCAGGAACGCCGGTGCGCTCCCCTGAATTCGGGCCGGCATATAGTTCTGATTTCCCGCAATGACCTGATAGCCGTTGGCATTGACAATCGGCACGGCAACGCCCACACTGGTACATTCCCGGTTGATGGCCTCACAATCTTCCGGTGTCAGCGACATCTGCGTACCGCTGCCCTTGTTCACTCCGCTCTGCCGGAACGCTCCCGGAATAATCAGAACCGAGTTGGCGCCCATCTTTTCGATGGATTCCCGGATGGAGTTGGAGGAGCCCGTGCCGATTTCCATCATGGTAATCACAGCGGCAATACCGATCACGATACCGAGAGTGGTCAGCAGCGCACGGGTCGGATTCCTCATCAGCGCCTTGAAGGCGACTGCAATAGTTCCCAGAATGCTCATGAATTCACCGCCTTTCCGGAACTTTTTTCTGTATAATTGCCATTCACGATCAGTCCGTCCTGAATATGGATGCTCCGTTTGGCAAAGTCGGCGATCTCCGTGGAATGGGTCACGAGAATCACGGTAATGCCTTCCGCATTAAGCTGACTGAACATTTCCATGACCTCCTCACTGGTTCTGGAATCCAGATTTCCGGTGGGTTCATCCGCGAAAAGGACCGGAGGATGATTGATCAGGGCACGGGCAATCGCCACCCGCTGCTGCTGTCCGCCGGAGAGCTGGGAGGGATAGTGATAAATACGATCCTCCAGCCCGACCTGCTTGAGCATTTCAATTCCCCGGCGCTTGCATTCGCGGCGGGAAAGATCGCTTGCCGTATAGGAAAGCGGCATGATGACGTTTTCGAGCGCCGTCGTCCGGGGCAGAAGATTGAAGCTCTGAAACACAAAGCCGATTTTCCGGTTGCGGACAAGAGCCCGGCGATCCCCGGAAGCCCGTCCAACCTCCTCCCCGTCCAGGAAATAGTCCCCGGAGGTGGGGCGGTCCAGACAGCCGAGAATATTCATCAGCGTGCTCTTCCCCGATCCCGACGCCCCCATAAGCGCGACGTACTCCCCGTTCTCTATGGAAAGCGAGATCCCTTTCAGGACAGGTACATCAATCTCGCCGAGAAAATACGTCTTGTTGATATTATTCAGTTCGATCAAAGCCATGCTATCACCTTCTCCGGTTTCTCTGCGGGGGCTTCGGCAGGAAGGGGCTTCCCGCATTCGCGCCCGAAGATGCCACCTGTTCGGAAGAGACAACCGTGGTTCCAACCACGACCTCTTCCCCTTCCTTGACATCGCCAGAAACGATTTCGGTCATGACGCCATCGTTCAGCCCGGTCGTGACCTTCACCGGACGGATGGATTCTCCGCTGCGCACCCAGATCATCCGATCTTTTCCGGAACGGATCGCCGCAGCTTCCGCCGCCTGTGCGCGATACTCTTCGGGCACCAGATTCTCCGCCGGACGATAACGCAGAGCCGCATTCGGAACACAGAGAACATCTTTCTTGCGGTCCTTGATGAATTTGACACTTGCGGTCAGGTACGGCAGAAGTTTTCCGCTGGAGTTATCCGTTGCAACCTCGACTACATAAGTAACCACGTTCTGCGACATCGTCGCATTCAGCCGGATCTTGTGCACCTCTCCGTAAAAGGTCATATCAGGGAAGGCATCCACGGTAAATTCCACCGGCATTCCGACCTTCAGGCTGCCGATATCCGCCTCGTTGACCGAAACCCATACCTGCATCCGTTTCAAATCCTTTGCGATCAGAAACAGACTCGATGCGCTCATGTTCGAAACAACGGTCTGACCGATGCTGACACGGCGGTCGATAATCACGCCGTCCACCGGCGAACTGATCGTGCAGTATCCGAGATTGCGGCTAGCCTTGTCGTAAGACGCTTCAGCAACCGCCAGAGCCGCTTTGTTTTCCGCCAGAGCCGCCTCATTGATGGCCACTGTGGCTTTGGCGGATTCATATTCCGCCTTGTAATTATCATAATCGCTCTTTGCCATAGCGCCTTTGGGATACAGATTCTGAGCACGGACCCAGTTGCTGTCTGCAAGGATCAGTTTTGCCTTGGCATAATCGATATTGGCCTGCGAACTGAGAATTGAGGCTTCTGCCTTGAGTTTCTGAGCCTGAGCCTCTCGCATTTCCGCATCATAGAGAGCATCATCAATCCGCGCAAGGACCATGCCCTCCTTGACCGGAGAACCGTAATCAACCTCCTTTTTATCGGAATCCATCCCGAAGGAGATGATTTTGCCGTTCACCTGCGATCCGACATTGACCAGTTCTTCCGGTTCCACGGTTCCGGTGGCGCTGATCGTGCTGGAAAGCTCCGACCGGGTGACCGGTTCTGTCGTAAAACGGGTTATCGTGGTCTTCTTCACATATTTGCAGTACCCCCAGTAGATACCGCCGCCCACAAGCGCCAGAATCAGAAGTGTACCGAACCATCTCAACAATCTTTTCATATCAAACAATCTCCCTTCTCTTTCCCGTAACGGGTCTGCTTCTCTCATACATCAGATAAACAATACTGTTTTACCGATTTCTTAAAAATACAAACGATTCCGCAAGAGAAATATTGTCCGGAATTGCATTTTTTTTCAAAAAAAGTGCAATCGGCATCACGCTTGAAAAAAATCAATCGGCAGAAAGAAAATAAGGAAAGAAGTAAGAAAATGGAGCGGGTGATGGGACTCGAACCCACGACCATCACGTTGGCAACGTGATGCTCTACCACTGAGCTACGCCCGCTTGACGTGCTTTAATATGCATCCTTTTCCTTTTTTTTCAAGTTTGCTTCCAGAAAAAAACTCTTTTTTTTCACAAACGCCTTTTCTGCGCTCTTGCAATCCGGAGGCCGCAGGACTATACTATCGCTCAAAAAAAGGAAAAAACAGATGTCGTCTTTCTCTTCCGGCAATATTCTCTCCATGCGAACAGCGGCGGGCTGGTGGCGCGATGCCTTTCCTCTCGGCAACGGAGCTGTCGGCGCCATGCCCTACGGCAGAATCGCCTATGAACGAATTCTGCTGAACCATGAAAAACTCTGGTACAAAGGATGCGTCGATTCCCTGCCGGATCTTTCCGCCCTTCCCGAACAGCAGAGAGAGCTCATGAAACAAAAGAAATTCTGCGAAGCCAGCGATCTTTATCCGTCCGCGCTGAAAAAAGCCGAATATCAGGCGGCATGTGCCATGACGCATCCGGCGGGAGATCTGCTGGTGAACATGCCGGTGAATCATCCGTTCAAACACTATGAACGGAAACTGGATCTGTCGGAAGGAACGGCTTGCGCAGCATGGAACGATGGGGAGATCCGTTTCATGCGCGAGTGCTTTGTTTCCAGAGCGGATGATCTTGTTGTGCTTCATATTTCCGCCGACCGGCCGGGATGCGTCACGGCGGAACTCTCCTTTGCGCCGCATGAGTTCATCGATGCAACCGACTTCAACGGCTTCCACGAACCGCCGATCCGTTTCCGTACCGGGATTCGCAACGGAAACCCCTTTCTTCTCGGAACCTATACCGAGGAGAAGCGCCAAAAAACAGAACAGGGGCGGGAATATGGAATGATGGCGAAAATCATCTCAGAGGGACAACGATATGAAACCGGAGATTCCGTACGGGTGGAAGGCGCGGACCGGATCACGGTTCTGATCGGACTTTTCGTATATGAGGATTCCGAATCTGCATTTGAACGTCTTTCCGCCAGACTGGATTCCATTGCCGCCGATTACCCGGAACTGAAACAGCGTCATGTGAATCTGCACCGGGAACTCTATGAACGCACGGTTTTCAAACTCGGTCCCGAGCAGGAGAACGAAAACGGAAAACTTACGCCGAATGAACAGCTTCTTCTGGAGGCAGCCGATGGCGAGGCGCCTGAAGAACTGATCGAAAAAATGGCGAATTACGGAAGATATCTGTTAATCTCCAGTTCGCGGCCGGGGGGACTTCCCTCCCATCTTCAGGGGGTCTGGAACGGAGACTACTATCCGCCCTGGAGCTGCTTCTACATGCTGAATGAGAATCTGGAAATGAACTACTGGCAGGCGCTTCCCGGAAATCTGCCGGAGATGCTCCGTGCCGTGATGGATTTCTACACCAGGTACCTCGACGACTTCCGGGAAAATGCCAGAAAACTCTACGGATGCCGCGGAATCCATGTTCCGGCTCTGATGTCGCCGGAAACAGGACTGGAAACGTTCGCAGGACCCTGGATCATCAACTGGATCTCCGCCGGGGGATGGCTTGCACAGCATTTCTACAACTATTATGAATATACTCGCGACCGGGCGATGCTGCGAAACTGCATTCTGCCGTTTCTGAAAGAGGTGGCGGATTTCTATGAGGATTTTCTGGTCAGAGACGAGCAGGGAAAAGTCGTTTTCTGTCCTTCGACCTCGCCGGAAAACTGGCCGAAAGAGTTCATCGAGCTGAAAACGGAATTTTCCGGAGCACCGCGGATCACGATCAATTCCACACTCGATGCGGCGATTGCAAAAGAGCTCTTCACGAATCTGCTGAACGCCGACCGCAAAGAAAAACTCTATGAAGAAAAACACCAGCTCTGGCAGGAGCTTCTGGATGCGATTCCTCCCTACCGGATCAACAGCGACGGAGCTGTCGCGGAATGGATCGATCCGGCATTCTCCGACAATTATTTTCACCGGCACCAGTCCCATCTCTATCCGGTCTTTCCCGGGACGGAAATAGAAAAGGAGAGTCAGCCGGAGCTTTTCCGCGCCTTCAAATGCGCAGTTGACAAACGGCTCTGCATCGGACTCGGCGAACAGACCGGCTGGTCGCTGGCGCACATGGCGAACATTAACGCGCGACTCGGCGATGGAGACACAGCACTCGAATGTCTCGATATCCTCGCACGAACCTGCCTCGGAAAAAACTTCTTCACCTATCACAACGATTATCGCGGCATGGGAATCACGGTCAACAATCTCGTCATGGGCCGCTCCACCCCGTTCCAGATCGACGCAAATATGGGATGGACCGCCGCAATCTACGAGATGCTTCTGTTCTCAAAACCCGGATTTCTGAAACTCTTTCCCGCCCTGCCCCGCCGCTGGAAGGAAGGCTCCATCCGCAATCTCCGCGCCCCTGGCGGAATCTCCGTTTCCCTGAACTGGAAAAATGGAACAGGATGCGCCAGACTCTCCGCAGATGACGACACGGAGATTTCCATCGGACTTCCCAACGGAACCCGACAAACGTATCATCTGCGTTCCGGCACTCCGCTCCATCTGGATTCCATTGCTCTTCCATGACGCATCGGCAGCACCTGCCGATGCAGGTTTTCCGGATCAACGCCTTCCAGAGCAAGAAGGTGGATTTTCCGTTCGATCCCTCCGGCATATCCGGTCAGATTCCCGCCGCTGCCGATCACTCTGTGGCACGGGATCAGGATGCTGATCGGATTGTGCCCGACCGCTCCACCGACCGCCCTTGCAGAGCTCCGCATCCCCCCGCTCTTCCGGGCGAGTTCCGCTGCGATCCATCCGTAGGAGACAACCCTTCCGCGTGGAATCCGACGCAGAATCTCCCAGACCGCAAGACGGAACGGCGAACCGGAAGGGCGAAGCGGAGGCGCCTTTCCCGGATCAAGCCCTTGAAAATAACAATCCAGCCATGTTTTTGTCTTTTCCAATACCGGCAGGTCCCCCTCCTGCGCTTCCCCGGAAAGGGTCGCGGCAAAATATTTCTGATTCTCGAACCACAGTCCGGTCAGGTACTCCCCCTCGCCCGCCAGAGTAATCTTCCCCAGCGGCGAAGAATAGTGACTGATGATCTCTCCCATCGCCTTCATGTCGCATCTCCTTCGTTTTCTTTCCGGAAATACTATATCACCCTTCCCCGCATTTTTCCTGCCGGATGGATTTTTTCTCCATTCTTCCCGTTTTTCCCTTGACAAGCGGAACTCCCGGCGATACGGTATCACCCGAAAGCTGAAACGAGGTGAAAACAATGCGTCAATGTATGGATGCGGAAAATCTGCACCGCAGAATGAACAAGATTATCGGACAACTCAACGCGATCAATAAAATGATCGACAGGGACGTTCCCTGTGAAGAGGTCCTGATTCAAATCAACGCCGCCAAAGGCGCCCTTCACAAACTCGGAGAGATCGTTCTCGAAGGACACCTCAAACACTGCGTCCGCGACGGAATCGAACACGGAAATGCCGATAAAACCATCGCCGAATTCGCCAAAGCCCTTCAGCACTTCTGCAACAAACCATAATTACCAGTCCCCTTTCCCATCATACAATTTTTCCATTTTTTCATTTTTCGCTTGAATACCTATACCCCTATATGTATATTATTCCTGCAAAAATAAAAAAGGAGCTTCATGGAATGATTGATAAAATAAAGTCTTTTCTGGAAAACGAAACCTGTCTGGCGTTTCTGCTTCTGATTCCGGCAGGCATCTCGCTGCTGGTCAGTTTCTTTTACAAGGGGGATGCGCTACCGTTCAATCCGGCGTGGATCGCAGTGATTCTCTGCGGGATACCGATTCTGAAAGACGCATGCATCGGACTATTCACCCGGTTCGACATCAAGGCGGATGTGCTGGTTTCAATGGCACTGATTGCATCGGTGGCGATTGATGAAATTTTTGCTGCGGGAGAAGTGGCATTCATCATGCAGATCGGAGCATTTCTGGAACAGACGACCGTTGCAAAGGCACGGGCTGGCATAGAAAAGCTGGTTCGTCTGACGCCGCGCATCGCCCGGCTGCTCGCGGACGATGGGGAAAAGATGATCCCGGCGGAACAGGTCGAAATCGGCAATCTCCTGCGCGTTCTGCCGGGGGAAACGATCCCGGTGGACGGAGTGATCGTACATGGAGAAACCTCCATTGACCAGTCGGTCGTGACCGGCGAATCAATGCCGGTGGACAAGCACGGCGGAGACGAGGTCTTCAGCGGAACGGTCAATCGCTTCGGATCCTTCGACATGCGGGCAACACGCAGGGATGCCGACAGTTCCATCCAGCGCATGATCCGTCTGGTCCAATCCGCCGACGCGGGCAAGGCACGGATCGTCGGTCTTGCGGACCGCTGGGCGACCTGGATCGTCGTGATCGCCCTTGCTTCGGCGGGAGTCATCTGGTATGCGACAGGAGAGGTCATCCGGGCGGTCACGGTGCTCGTCGTCTTCTGTCCCTGCGCGCTGGTGCTGGCGACTCCGACAGCGGTCATGGCGGCAATCGGAAACGCCACCCGTCACGGAATTCTCGTCCGGGAAGGCGATGCACTGGAACGGCTTGCCGCGGTCGGACGCGTGGTCTTCGACAAAACCGGAACTCTGACAAGCGGAGAACCACGGGTTTCCTCTCTTTGCTGTCTGCTGGAGGAGATGCCGGAACAGGATCTCTTTCTTGCGGCGGCATCTGCGGAGCTGCGCTCGGAACATCCGCTGGGAAAAGCCATCGTCGCCAGCTGCAGGGAGAAGTGGCCGGAACAGGAAATCGCGGAGCCGGAACAGTTTGAGATGTTTCCCGGACGCGGCGTCGCCGCTCATGCCGGAGGAAACAGAATTCTGGCGGGCAGTCCCGAACTCCTGCGCGAACATGGAGTCGAACTGGACGAAAGGGGAAAACAGAAGGCACGCGATCTTTCAGAAAAAGGTGCCAGCGTCATTTATCTAGCTCTCAATGGAAGATTCGGCGGACTTGTGGCGCTTTCGGACACGATCCGGGAACAGACTCCGGACACGGTTGCCGGACTCAAAAAACTTCAGGTGCATCCGGCTCTCCTGACTGGTGACAATCCTGAGGCGGCACGGAATATCGCAAAACTGTCGGGAATTGAGGATGTCCACGCCGGGTGCCTGCCGGAAACAAAACTCGAAATCATCGGAGAATATCAGCACAGCGGCATCCCGGTCTGCATGATCGGCGACGGAATCAACGACGCCCCCGCCTTGAAAAAAGCCCATGTGGGAATCGCCATGGGCGGAATCGGAAGCGATATTGCCGTCGACGCCGCCGACATCGTACTGGTCAACGACGACCTACGCCAGCTCCCTTGGCTCCTGCGCCTTGCCAGACGCATGATGGTCACAATCAAACTGAACCTGACCTTCTCCATGCTTCTGAATTTTGTTTCGATTCTGCTGGCGGGAGCAGGGATTCTGAATCCGGTCGTCGGCGCGCTGGTGCACAACGCCGGATCGGTTCTCGTCATTGTGAACTCCGCTCTGCTGCTGACATGGAAGGGCGGAAGCGAACCGCTGCTCTCTTCCGCCCGGAAAGAGACTGCAAAAAGCGGAATTCCCGTCAGCAGAGAGATTTAAGGTACTCGTCCATGCGCGTATTGACCCGCCATTCGTGATCCCGGGGGCAGCGCCCGATTTCCCGTTTCAGGCCATCGTAAAGAGAGGTCAAGGAATCCTGTGTCATCCCTGTCACGGCAAGAACGTGGGAGTTGTCTACGATCCGGTCGAAAAGCCGGTCGTACTCCAGCTGCCAGCGGGCATACGGAGAATAGGGATCCGGTGCGAGAATGCGCAGATAATCCTCTTTATCCACCCAGAGGGCTTTCAAGTTGCAGATCTCCTTGTAATAGTCTGCAATTTCGCCCCAGGTGCGGTGTTCGGAGGTGGAAACGGTGAAGGTTTCGCAGAGAGCCTTTTCGTTGAACAGAAGTCGCGCAATCATCCGGGCGACATCGCCGGCCCAGCTCATGGTTGCCTGCACGTTCCACGCCTGTTCCGGCAGTACGACCGTTTTTCCGGCAAAGGCGCGTCCGACGGTATCGGGAGCCTCCAGAGTCACCAGCTGATAGCGCATCAGGGAATAGGTGATCGCCGGACGGATCATGGTCCAGTTTTTATGCGGAAGGGAACGGATGATGTTCTCGCCGCGCGCCTTGTAGATGGAGTAGTCCTCGGAATTGCGGAGCAGGACATTGTCGGAAGAATCGATCAGCCGCGGAGAACTCTCCCGAATCGGATGCTCCTTGTCGTCGTAAACACGATAGCTTGAAAGATAGATGTAGTGATCCGTATGGTCAAGCGCATTCGGAACGAACCAGGAAAGATCGCCGGTGCCGTAGATCATGAAATCGACGATTCCATCATATCCCTGTTTCAGAAAATTCCGGTAAATTTCTCTGTCCTTTGCATTTGCCTTGATATAGGTGACGCCGGGAATCTCACTTTTTTTCTCATCAAAGGAAACCCCGTCGACCCGGTATCCCATCTCCGCCAGAAGCGGAACCAGATATTGTCCCATCGCTCCCGTCGCACCCAGAACCAGAACTTTTTTTTCTCTACTCATCGTCCAACCTCTTTCGATCTGTTCAATTCTCGTCTGCCACCGGAACTCCCTGCCGAAACAGCGGATTCCATTGATTCTGTTTTACGGTATTGCTGAAAATACGTTTTTCAAATCCCCTCCTCCCCCTCCCCTGAAAAGATTCATGAAACTCCCCTCACGCTTTCGAAATAACACCACGAACTCTGCAAACAAATCAAAAATATGGAAAATATTGCTAAAATTCCGGATATCAACAGAGAAATAATTAGTTTTGTCTTATTTTTTAACACAACAATCTCTTGAAAATTAGATAAAACTAATTATATTATAAAAATCAAACGCATTGAAAGAAGGAGAAAAAGAAAATCATGCGAACGAAAATCCGACCGTATCTGCTGCTGGCAGCAGGAGCGCTGATTCTGGCAGTGCTCGCAGGGATCTGGCAGTTTTATGCCTCGCCGACCAGAGTGGCATTCGTCAATTATCCGGAGTACATTCTTGCCCCGCTTCTGGACCAGAAGATCAATCCTTCGATCGAGGTGACGGCTCTGCAATGGAAAGAGGAAAACGGAGAGGAGCTGAAGAAATTCGACTGCATCATCTTCTTCGGCATGGGACTCCATTTCACGGAAAAACAGCAGGAAATTCTTTCCACGCTGAAAAAGCCCATCTATACGACAGCTTCCACACGTCAGGAAACCGCCCTGAATACGCTGACGGAAGAACAGTTAAAAAATCTGCAAGCCTATCTCGGCGCCGGCGGGAAAGAGAACTTCCGGCGGATGCTGGACTTCATCCGCTATGACATCGACGGAAAACGCATCAAAGCTCCACGACCGGAACCGCCGAAAAAGATCGAGCGTCGTCCCTTTTTCCATGTTCATGAAGATGATTCGTTCAAAACGTATCGGGAATATCTTGCCTGGTACAAAAAGAGCGGACGGTACAGAGAAGGCGCGGCAACAGTTTGTCTGCTTTCCGGAAACGGAGGCGGAGCGCTGGAGGATCTGATTACGGCTCTGGAGAAAAAAGGTCTGAATGTGGTGGCGGCGCACGGCATGTGGAATCCGGGCGCCATGCTGGAGCAGGTCAAGCCGGATCTCATCATCTATCAGCCGCACGGACGGCTTGGAGAAAACACGGTGGAACTGCTTCGGAAATACAATGTTCCGCTTTTCTGTCCGATCAAGGTCAGCCAGCCGTACGAGGAATATCTGCGGGACCAGCGGGGAATGACCGGCGGGATGCTGAGTCAGAGCATCACAATGCCGGAGCTGGACGGGGGAGCGGTTCCGTTCGTTCTCTCGGCGCTCTACCGCAATAAGCGCGGACTGCTGGAGTTCCGGACGATCCCGGATCGTCTGGAGCGCTTCGCGGAACTGGTAAGAAAAACAACGGAACTCAAACGCAAAAAAAATGCGGAAAAAAAGATTGCGATCATCTATTACGGCTCCATCGGGAAGGAAGCGGCAACGGCGGGACTTGGAATTTCGCAATCCATCCTGAATGTGCTCAGACGGATGCGCGATGCCGGATATCACACGGGGCCCCTCCCTGAAAATGTCGAAGAGCTGGATCGGGAAATCGCGGCTGGAACAAGAACGTTCGGGACAAACGCGGGAAAAGCGGAAGCGGAAAAAACGGTTCAGCGGATTCAGACTGTCACAATCACTCCGGAGGAATATCACGCATGGGTGAAAAAGAGCATGCCGGAGGATCTTTACCGGACTGTGACTGAGCGCTATGGAGAATTCCCCGGCAAATCCTATCGGACACGGGAAGGGAACATGGCGATCGGCCGGATTCAATTCGGGAACATCATTCTGATGCCGCAGTCGCTGCCCGGAGAAGGAAGCGATGAAAGCAAACTGGTGCACGGCGTCAAGATGGCTCCGCCGCACACTTACATTGCAACGTATCTTTATATCCGTCACGGCTTCCAGGCGGATGCGATGATGCATTTCGGCACACACGGCAGTCTGGAATTCACGCCGTGGAAGCAGGTGGCGCTTTCCAGTTACGACTGGCCGGATATTCTGGTCGGAGAGATGCCGCATTATTATCTTTACATCATTAACAACGTCGGGGAAGCGCAGATTGCGAAACGACGCAGTTACGCCACAATGGTCAGTCATCTGACCGCTCCTTTCATGCAGGCGGACGGCTATGGAGCCATTTCTCAGCTTCACGAAAAACTGGAGCAGTACGAAGCCGCGGGAAATCCGATGCTCAAGGCGGAATACGCAAAAACGATCCGGGAAATCGCTCTGAAGGAACATTATGACCGCGACCTCAAGCTCTCGCCGGAGTTCGCTGCGGGAAAACTGAACAGCGAGGATTTCGGCAGACTTCATAATTTCGTTCACGAAATTCAGGACAGCAAAGTCAACCGCGGAATGTATGTAATCGGCCGTCCCTACACGGAGGAGGAGGCGAACGAGACCGCGCGCCTGATGACGGTCGATGCCATCGCGGACGCCCTCTTCAAAGCCGATCTTGAGGCCGGAAAGGTCAAGGAGAGTCAGCGGCAGGATCTCCACTTCTTCACGGAACATTATCTGAACAAGGCACATGCACGGGCACGGGAGGCGCTTGTCAATCCGGGAAAATTCAGGAAAACGCAGCAGAAGTCTTCCGTTCCTCCGGAACATGCCATGAATGCCGGGGAAGAGGAAATGCGGAAGATCATGGAGTCTGGAAAACTTCCCGACGGTCGTGACATTCCCCCCGCCATGGCAGCGGCAATGCAGCAGATGGCTCCGAAACAGAACAGGCGGGGAGCATCTTCACGCGGAAGAGGACGTTTCCAGCGCCGTGTTCCGAAACCCAAACCGCAGCCGGAAGAGATTACGTTCCGGGCGAAAGCGGATCTTCTGAAATCGACCGAAGCGGAACTGGTCTCCATCCTCAATGCTTTTGCGGGGGGGTATCTGGCGCCCTCCCCCGGAGGCGATCCGGTTCTGAATCCGGATACGGTGCCGACGGGGAAGAATCTCTATGGAATTGATCCGGAACGCACGCCGACGAAAGAGAGCTACGCGGTCGGGAAACAGCTTGCGGAGGCGCTGATCGAAGCCCGGAAAAAAGCAACGGGAGAGTATCCGAAAAAGGTCGGCTTCTCTCTGTGGGGCGGTGAATTCATCCGGACGCAGGGGGTCAACATTGCGGAAATCTTCTCGCTGCTCGGAGTGGAACCGGTATGGGATTCCCGCGGGAGAGTGCAGGATGTGAGATTGATCCCCATGTCGGAGCTGAAACGTCCGCGCATCGACGTGGTCGTGCAGACTTCCGGACAGTTCCGCGGCGCGGCGACCAGCCGGATGAAGCTCATTGACAAGGCGGTGAGACTTGCCGCGACCGATCCGGATGGGGAATTCGGAAACTTCGTCCGGGAAGGATCCATGGAGATCGTCAAAGAGCTGATCGCGGCGGGAATGTCGCCTGAAAAGGCCAGATCGCTCAGCAATGCGCGTCTGTTCGGCGGAGTCAACGGGAACTTCGGCACCGGGGTCACGGGAATGGTTCAGAACAGCGGAAAATGGGAGGATACCAAAGGAATTGCCGAGGTCTATCTCAACAACATGGGGGCGCTCTACACGGATGAGCACTGGGGAGAGCATGTGCCGGGGGTGTTCAAGGCGGCGCTCGCAAATACCGATGCGGTGGTGCAGTCGCGTTCCTCCAACAGCTGGGGACCGCTCTCGCTGGATCATGTTTATGAATTCACCGGCGGGCTCAGTCTCGCGGTCCGTCATGTGACGGGGAAGGATCCGGGGGCCTATTTCAACGATCTGCGCACTCCGGGCCGCGCAAAAGTCCAGGAAGCCGGAGAAGCTGCTATGGTCGAAGCAAGAAGCACCGTGCTCAATCCGAAGTACATCTCGGAAATGATGAAGGAAGGCGCTTCCGCAACAGGTAGTTTTGTGGAAGTGTTTCACAATACGTTCGGATGGGAAGTCATGAAGCCGGATCTCCTTGAGGATCACCTCTGGCAGGAGTATAAGGAGGTCTATGTGGATGACAAGCTCAAGCTCGATATCCGGAACTATTTTGAGAAAAATAATCCGGCGGCTCTCCAGGAGATGACCGCGGTCATGCTCGAAGCGGTCAGAAAAGGATATTGGAACGCTGATCCGGAGACGATCCGTCAGATTGCCGAAACTCACACGAAACTGATGAAAAAGTTCGATCTGCCTCCGCACAGGAATGAAAAACTGCGCGAAATGATTAAAAATCATCTGAAAGATCCGGAATTGCGGAAAGCCTATCAGCAGCAGATCGAAAAACTGATCGACCGCCAGCGGAAACAGGCGGAAAATCAGAAAAAAATCGAGGAAGAAGTCTCAGGACAGAAACTGAAAGAACAGACCATCGAACCTCAGGAAAAGACAAAACCTAATCAGAAAGCGGTTTTCTTTACCATTCTAGGGATTGTTCTTCTGGCTGTCTTCGCGGTCATTGTCGGAAGCCGCAGAAGGGAAAAAGCAGAATAACAAAGCTGTCGCAAGGAAGAGAGACCCGATCCCGGTACTGTCCGCCGGGATCGGGTTGTTTTTTATTTTTGAGGTAATTTCAAAATAAAAAATTAAAATCACTTGAAAAAAGTCAGCTGAAAGTT